>DATMAR010000012.1:300000-563844 GCA_035559795.1 Fimbriimonadales bacterium
TTTTGTAAAGTCAGGAAAGACTTTTCCGAAGATATAGTATGTGTACGAATCGGATTTTACGAAGTCTATGAAAGAGACGATGCACGAGGAAACAAATGCTGTCGTAGAACTCCAAGTCGAGGAGCCGACCGTGAACAAGAATTGGTGGCGCGGCAGAGTGCGGTTGAGCACCCTATGTTTGGTAACGGTAATTCTTTTCGACTTAGTTACGACTTTGTTTCTTCTCAACCAGGGCTTCGGGGAGGCAAACCCCATATTCGCGAATTTGGCTAAAAAAGGAGAGTGGGCACTCGTGAGCGGGAAACTCATGTTTACGATTATCCCGCTGTTGATATTGGAATGGGCAAGGACAAAACGACCCTTTACAGCGGAAATCGGCACATGGACTGCGTTTATCGCATATACATGGCTTTATGTTTTGAATTTATTGCGTTATTATTGAGGAGATATGCCGGACATCCCGGACATGCCAGACATATCGGACATATCGGACACGTCGGAGATGTCTGACATATGAGCACTGGGATATTGCCAATCCGAATCACCCCAATCTCTCCTCGAAATTCCTATGTCTTCGAATCCGAGAGATTCGCGTGCAAACCTATAAGCCTGTTCACGAAAGGCGAAAGGTTCTATATCTACGGAATTTCTGAGAATGTTCGACATCGTAAATTCTTCGTAAAGCGCGATACCGTCTTTAGCGTTCGTATAATAAACTTCGGAAAGACCTGTGGAGGGGATGTTCGACTCTAAAGCGAGTTCCACCAACCTGAACGGACTCGATTTAGCCTCCACGGAATCCGCTCGAAAGAGTAGTGAGGAAAGAATTTTTTCTTTTACTTTTGTTATGACCGAAGAATCATCCCAATCCGATATATTGATGCTTTGTTTTTCTCTTAGTTTAAATTCTAAAGTGGAAATACTCCCCGTGAGAGATGTTGCGATTTCCGTAACGGTTTCTAAACCCTTCGACCACAATCCCGCGTCCATTTCCCAACGATAACTAAAAACGAGATTGCCATCGAAATCAATCTCAGCGAGCACTGACTGTATATTCGGTTCAAGCCAAGTAGAAATAGGGGCAAAAGATGCGTCCGCAGGATTCTTATTATTGTTTGAGGTTGCTTCCGTATTTATAGTCTCTGTTTCGCCATTTATAGTCTCTGTTTCGCCCCTTGCAGGAGGAGAGGTAGAAGAAGTAGGAAGACTAAAGTAAACAGCGAGAAAGAAAAGGAAAGCCAGCCCGACGCGCGACGCCCCATGAAAGCCAGACACATTATCTTTATTGGCAGACTGGGAAACCTTCTTCATAAGTTAAAGTTTCGGCAGCGGGTTTAAAATCGCTGTCCTATAATATTAGACGAATTGGAGATTCCAGATATTCCCGCAAAACCCCCATAAATTCCGCTCCGACAGCCCCGTCAATAATACGGTGATCGAAAGAGCCTGTGATTTTCATACGAGTGCGTATTTCCAATTCTTCTCCTTCTTCAGTTTCTCGGACAACGGGAATTCGCCTTGCGGTTGCAATTGCAACAATGGCTCCATTCGGAGGATTAATGATTGCTGCAAAATTCTCTACATTGAACATGCCCATATTGCTAATCGCGAAAGTGCTTCCAACTAATTCGTCTGGTTTTAAGCGATTCTCTCGCGCTCGGTTTACCAAATCGCGCACTTCTAATGCTATTTCTCGCAAGGATTTCCGTTCCACATTTTTTAGCACCGGTAAAGTCAAACCGTCTGGAACAGCAGTTGCCACACCGATATTGATTTCACCGTGAATGTGCATGTAATCCCCGTCGTAAGTAGCATTGATATGAGGCATTTTCATGAGACTCATAGCACACGCTTTGATTACGAAATCATTAATCGTAATGCGCATGTCTGGCTCTTGCTCTTTCAGCATATCGCGCAACCGTTCGAGGTTTTCTAAATCCACTTCCACAGTTACGTAATAGTGAGGAATTTGCTGTTTGGAGAGTGTCGTCCTTTCCGCTGTGATTTTTTGCAGGAATGTAAGTTTTCGTTTTTCTTCCTTTAATTCGCTAACCGTTGGTATTGCTGCTGCTACTGCAGGAGCTGCTTTTAACTTTTTAATCGCCTCTTGAACATCTTGTTCGACTATTCTCCCGCCCGGTCCCGTTCCCTCGATGCTTTCCAAAGGGATGCCCGCTTCCGCAGCGAGTTTTCGCGCCAAAGGACTTGCGAGCACCCGACCAGGCTCTTTTTCTTTCGTCGGAAGTTTGGTTACTTGTTCTATTTGTTGTGGCTTTTCTGCTTTCTCAGGAACTCTCTCTGCGACCGGTACTTTCTCTTTGGCTTTTATTTTTTCTACTTCCTTCGTTTCTTGCGCAGCAGTCTCTCCATTTCGTTTTTCGAATGCTTCGGCTTTTCCTTTCGCTTTCCCCCCCCAATCTTCGGGAAGCGATTCACCTTCTGATAGGATTGCAGCAATCGGCTCTCCAACCGGAACTGTCTCTCCTTCCGAAATTAAAATCCCGGCAAGTTTGCCACTTCCAGGAGAATTCAATTCGACCACGGCTTTATCCGTTTGAATCATTCCGATGACTTCACCGGATTCCACCTTATCACCCTCCTTCTTTTTCCATTCCACAAGGGTGCCTTCCTCCATCGCGTCACCCATCTTAGGCATGATAACTTCGATCATAGTCTGATGGGATTCTACCTTTGCACACCTAAAAAGTGTAGGGAGTGTTTATGATTTATTCTTCACGATACCAAACCGCGCTAATTTCTCGAGTTTCCGGGAGCAAACATTCTCCTTCTTTGCACAATTGGCATCGAATGACCACTTTCACTTCGCCTTCCTCATACGATGGCGGTTGTCCTTCGATGACGAACTTCTCCTCGCCTTCTAAACGCCCCTTGCCAACATCGACTTTCGCCTCCCATTTTCCCTCTCCTTTTACACGAAGTTCGAAAGGGGTTTCTCCGGGTTTAGAATCGGAACAAGGAATATAAAAACCGCTCGGAATGACAATTTTCAACTCGTATCGGACTTTTCCATTTTGAACTGGCGCTTCTTTAGGAGAAATTTCGAACTGGACACGAGGAGTTTCCAATTGAACCGCTGCACGACTCGGGCGATGTTCGAGCAACATTCCAAGAGCCAAATGGAGACTGGTTGTCATAGTCGGTACTCGATGCATCCATCCGTGCAGAAAAGATAAATCCTTCTCTGCAATTTCGTATCGCCCTAAACGAACCGCGCACTGAATTGCAACGCCATTAGGACTGGGAGTTGCAGAATCTAAAACCGGCTTCGAACGGCCGAAGAATTGTTCTTGATTTCTCCCACTGAAAAACCATCCTCCGTTTTCGTCGTCGTGAAAGTTTTCGAGGAAATAATCGAAAAGTTTCTCAGCGCGTTTTTGATATTCACCGTCTTCTGTTGCATCCGACAAATCCAACAAACCACGAACTACGTATACGGCTTCTAAAAAGGGGTCTCCTATTGGTGAACTATCTGCATATTGATGTGGGATGGGCGAAACAGATAAGAGGAAATCTGCGGCTCGCTTCGCTTCGGCTATATATCCTGACAATGCCAAACCACTTATCATCAAACCGTTCCAGGAGGTCAACATCTTCGTATCGCGTTCTGGCTTTTGGCGCTTTTCGCGTGCATTTCTAAGTTTTTCCAATGCGCTATCCCAGCGGTTTCCTTGAAAATGCTCGAGATGTAAAATGTTTTTCCCTGTTTTCTTTCCGGAAGCTTCGTCAGCGTAATTCCCCTCTTGTTTGCATCCGAAGGTTTCGAGAAATTCCTCTGCTTCTTCCTTTAGGATTTCTCGAATTTCGTCAGCGCTCCAAACGTAAAACGAACCTTCCTCTCCGGCTACATCGGCGTCGATTGCCGAATAAAACGCCCCCCCAGGAGTCGTCATCTCTCGGAATACCCATTCGGCGAGTCTGTCGCAAACTCTTTTGTATTCTTTCTCGCCTGTCAACCGATACGCGCGGGCATAGTTATAAAGAAATTGAGCGTTATCATAGAGCATTTTTTCGAAATGCGGAAGAAGCCATTCTTCATCCGTCGAATAACGGTGAAAGCCCCCACCGACATGGTCGTGAATCCCCCCCAATGCCATAGCGTTCAACTGTTCGACTGCAGCCTCGAGCGCTCCTTCTTTCTCCCAATCTTCTGCCAAGAACAACAGATAGTCGATAGAGGAATGCGCGGGAAACTTCGGGCGAGAGAAACGACCTTCGCGAAACTCGGCAATCACTGCATTAAAACACGAATCTAAAGTTCCCGTGCTCAAGTCTATCGCTGGGGGGGGAATTCGGCTCGTTCTATATTGTTCTAACGCTTGTGCGAATTCGTTCGCCGCTTGATGAATTTCTTGCCGATTACGTCTCCACGCCTGCGCAATGGAAAGCGAAAGGGTTTTGAACCCAGCGTAATTTCCTCGGTCTTCTGGAGGGAAATACGTTCCTGCGAAAAATGGCTTCAAGTCAGGGGTTAGAAACAGGCTCATCGGCCAACCACCATGACCGGTCGCGAGTTGAACCGCGAGCATGTATGCCTCGTCTATATCAGGGCGCTCTTCCCTATCTACTTTGATGCAAACAAAATTTTCATTGAGGATTTTTGCAATCTCTTCGTTTTCGAAACTCTCTCGTTCCATGACATGGCACCAATGACACGAGGAATAACCGATGCTAAGGAAGATGGGTTTGTCTTCTTGTTTCGAGCGAGACAATGCGTCAGGGTCCCAGGGTTCCCAATGAACGGGATTATGAGCGTGTTGCCGGAGATAGGGGCTGACAGCACTTGCAAGCCTATTTGTACTCATCACGCCAACCCTCGAGGTCGAATAGTCATGAGATATTCTACGTCATAATAGAGAAAATAAACATGAACCCGATGATATACTTATCTCATATGCTCTTTCCCGAGGTGAAAGAATAAAGAAAAAGGATTCGCCTTCCGAGCCTTCGTTTTTGCTCAATGAGCGCTGCCTTCGATACCCCGATGTTCGATTGATTGGCTCGGATGGAAGACAAATCGGTATCGTACAGACAAGGCAGGCACTTCGAATGGCTCAAGAAGCCGGGCTCGACCTGGTCATGGTAGCTCCACAAGCGACACCCCCCGTATGCCGAATCATCAATTTCGGCAAGTACCGCTATGAATTGGATAAAAAAGAGCGCGAATCCAAAGCGAAGCGAGCAAAACAGGAACTAAAAGGGATACAATTCCGCCCAGGAACCGCATTAGGCGACCTCGAGATTCTTCTAAAGAAGACGATTCAATTTTTGGAAGAGGGGAACAAGGTGCGGTTCGTCGTGCGACATAGAGCACGAGAACTTTCACATCCAGAAATCGCGAAAGCGAAATTAGAATGGTTTTTAGAGAAATTAGGACAGTTGGCTATCGTCGAGAAACCACCTACCTTAGACGGTAATCAAATGACGATGGTGATTAGTCCGAATCGAAAATTTATCGGAGCAACGAAAGATGCCGAAACTAAAGATAAGCAAAACAGCAGCCAAGCGGTTTAAGATAACCGGGACCGGCAAAATCATGCGTCGTAAGGCGTACAACAGCCATATGTTTTTGCATAAGAGTGGCGCTCGAAAGCGACGATTGGAAAAAGAGACGGTTTTGAGTCCCGGAGATGCGCGACGCATACGCAAGATTTTAGGAATCTAACTTTTAGCGCGTTGTAGATAAAGGCGCGTTAAAACCCTCGTTTGTTTCTAAAAATTTCAGAATCTATATACTGCTGCACACTCTGTAGTGTCGGGCATTTCTTCAGAGACTTCGAAAACCCTTCCGGAATTTTGCAAAGTAAAGATTGCTGCAAGGTTAAGCAATTCTTCATCTCCATTCTTCGGTTCAGCATGAATCGTTACCGTGCTTTTTTCTCTATCGTAAGTTCCCCAAAGATGTTTTTGCGAATGCAAGAACAAAATGCCGACCCGCCCGGTATCAGCGGCAGGAAGAATTTCTTCGATACGATTCGATGTCTTCCCGGTTCCGACAAAATTTCGATATTGTTCATAAGCATTTTTTTGCGCTTGGCGGAAAACGGGTTCTACTAAAGGTAATGCTTTCTCTCTGAGTTCTTCATAAGTGACTCTCACTCTATCGGGATTCCCCGTAATCCCATCCTCGACTAAATTCGGGTATGTATTCACTTCACGATAAATGGAAAGAAGATATTCGACGCCTGCGAGAACCAATGGGATATGTCCATTTCTTAAAAATTCGTGCAGCCCCCTATCAATTTGCTGAAAATATCTCACGTGTTGTTCTTTGTAAAGTTCTTCACCCCCACCATGACCGTGTCCCAGTGCGAAATCTCGCGGCAGTGGATTATAGTATTGGTATTGTTTTTCCACCTCGTCGTATTTTAATGCGTCGGCTAAACTCTTCGGGACATGCCTCAAATCTACTTCTTTTATAGAGGTTTTCGTGGCCTCGAGCAATCGAACATCGTTTCCGCTCAACGCCAAGATATAAAATTTTCCGTTCGTATTAAGCATCGCGATAAGTGGACGAACATAAAAACGATTACCCACAAAGACGAAATCATCGCATCGCACTCTCAATTTTTCGGTTCGGAAGAAATCTTTCGCGACGAACACGCCGAGCGCCTCTTCTTGGTCCTGCCAAAATTTCACGTCCCCTTGCAAAGCAGTAACGGGGGCGAGAAATTCTTCGATTTCTTTTACGCTCATGCCCCTATGTTGTAGTTTTTCTTCAGCCGTATGGAGAAGGGTTTTGAAGCGCGTAGCGTTGACATATGCCGAGTCGCCTCCTAAAATGACCGGAAAATAGATAGACAGACATGGGGTTCCTTCGTATTGAATGAGTGGCTTAATTCCCTCGAAAAGGGCGACATTGGTCTTGTTCATTGGTGTTCCCTTCCTTTGCAAAATTTCGTAGGTTGGTTATAACTAACGAGGTTACCGAAAACTGCTCTCCAGAGCATTTGATAAGTCAAATCAGTTTACCTCGTAATAACTTCAAATGACGCCTTTTATTTCTTTTTACGTAAAATGAGCATGCTATAATCGCGCCATCCGAGGAGTTTCTTCGGAATTTTTGACCTACAAAAAGGAGAACGTTATGCCGACGATTTGTCATTTCGAAATTCCAGCGCAAGATATGGAGCGCGCGAGTGCTTTTTACCGAAACATTTTTTCGTGGGACATCAGCCCTGCACCCGGCATGCCGAATTACTGGTTCGTGAACACGAAATCCTCAGACGGTAACGAAGGCATCGGTGGCGCGATTATGCCAAAGCAACAAGGCGGCGAAATAATGATGTACTTCGATGTAGCTTCTGTTTCAGACACGACCGCAAGAGTGGAACAAGAGGGCGGCGAGGTCCTCGTACCAAAAACTGCCGTTCCCTCCTATGGATATTTTGCCGTTTGCCAAGACACGGAGGGTAATACCTTCGGTCTTTGGCAGCCCGACCCATCAGCAATGTAAATCATCGTTTTATGCGAATTTCGGTGGTTTAATACATCCGAATTTCGTTCACGGTCGATGTGGCATAGGCCCAATGCTTAGGCTGACATTTCCGTGTTCGTCAGATCGTGACTAAATTGGAGGGAAAAAATGAATAGTCTTTTTGCAGTTTTTTTATTGTCTCTTGCTCATCCTAGCGCTATTCAGGAAAAACTCGAATATGAATTCTTCTTTTCCGACTCTAAAGTCGGCAGCTGTATTTATTCTCTCGATGTAGACGGGTCGTTCCGTTCTGAAACGAAAATCACCATCTCGTCCGTAACCATGCAAAGTAATTTGCAGGGACGCCTTTCGAACGGGAAATTATCAGAATACGATTTAGAACAACAAATCGCAGAGACGAAATCCAAAGTGAGTGCCCAAGGCACGAAGGCGAAAATCGAGGTCGGAGGAAAAATAATCGAAAAAGAGTTCTCTCCTCATGAAATTTATTTCGCTAATTATCATCCTGCAACATGGTCTACGCTCGCAAAGGCTTTAGCTAAAAGTCTAGACCCAACACTTTGGACTTCGAGCGAAGTATTTCAACTCGACGATGCAGGAACTTTGAAATTCGACATCAAGAAAATCGAAGCACGAACCATCGAAATTCGAAATAAAAAGGAAGTCGTAGAGAAATATCTTTTGCGCGCCGGGACAGGAGTAGATATCGAGATCTATCTCGACGAAAAACAGCGTTTAGTCGCTTTCAATGTCCCTGCGCAAAGATTTACAGGACTTTTGGAGGATTACAAAGACCTGGTCGTCGACCCGACGACGAAATATCCAGAACTGAGCCAGCCCACGTACAGAACAAAAATAGAGAGAGGTGTAAAAATTAAGATGCGTGATGGGGTGGAACTCGTGGCAGATATTGCCTATCCAGTGGCGGAGGAAAAATTTCCTGCTATCCTCGTCCGCACTCCCTATGGTCGCGAAGAAGTGTTCATAGATGCGGATTGGTGGGCAAAACGCGGATATGTCTATATCGTGCAAGACTGCAGAGGGCGCAACGATAGCGGTGGTGAATGGGTTCCGTTCGTCAATGAGCGCAAAGACGGTTATGACACGCTTGACTGGATTAGCAAACAGCCATGGTCGAACGGAAATGTCGGGATGATGGGGGGAAGTTATGTAGGATATGTTCAATGGTGCGCGGCAGTAGAAGCGCATCCCGCTTTGAAATGCATCATTCCTCAAGTGTCCCCCCCTGACCCATTTTTCAATATTCCTTACGATTTCGGCATCTTTTTCCTTTATGGCTCGGTATGGTGGGCGAACATCGTAAGAAGTCGTGAAAATCTCAAAAAGATAGACATGCTGGCCGATAAGCTGGAAAAATTCAAAACCCTTCCTCTTTCTAAAGTGGACGATGAAGTCATCGGACAAAATGTTCCTTTCTATGACGAATGGTTATCCAAGGAGACACGCTCCTCGTTCGGCAGTGCAAACTTCATGAACGATTTGAAAAAAGTCAAAATTCCCGTTCTTCATGTGAGCGGATGGTGGGATGGTGATGGAATCGGAACGAAACTCAATTGGGAAACCCTGCGCGCATTGGGTCACAAGCAACAGTGGCTCATCTATGGACCTTGGACTCATGCCTTCAATTCCACTTCACGTCTCGGAGATGTAGATTACGGTCCCGATGCAGTTCTCGAATTGAATTCGCTCTGGCTTCGCTGGTTCGATACGTGGTTAAAAGGAAAAGAGGTGGGGATTACGAAAGTTCCTAAGGTGCGCGTGTTCGTTACAGGGGAGAACATATGGAGAGAATTCGAAGATTGGCCCCCCCTGAAATCGCAAGAAAAGGTTTTCTATCTCGATTCTAAAGGACCAGCCAACGGGAATAGTTCGCTCGGGACACTTTCGGAAAGTCCCCCTCAGAACACCGAACCGGATAGATACACATACAATCCTGCGGATGCGAGAATTCGCCCGGAAATAGCGACCATGGACCCGTCGAAAATCTCGACGATATTCAAATTGGAAGAAGCAGAACAAGATGTCTTGATTTACAAATCAGACCCGTTGCCAGAAGGAATGGAAATTGCCGGTCCTGCAGAATTGGAACTGCACTTCTCGACCTCTTCTGTCGATACGGATTTCTTTTGGATGCTCGTAGATATAGACGAAAAAGGGACGATGCGAATGATTGGTCTTCCTGGGAAAATCCGCGCGAAATATTTATCGGGTTGGGATAAACCGAAATTGCTAAAACCAGGAAGAATCTATAAAGCAAAAATCCCTCATTGGGAATTCGCGCATTACTTCGAGAAAGGCCATCGCATCGGTGTCATTATTACAAGCGATATGTTTCCCGAATATGCGAGGAACCTCAACACGGGAGAGCCGATTAAAGACGCAGTGCGAATGGTAGCAGCTCATCAAACCATTTACCATGACCGTAAACACCCAAGCGTAGTGCGTTTCCGGGTATTATCACAAGAGAAGTGAAAAAATTGCTTCTATTCGTATTCGTACTTACTTCCTCGCTCACATTTTCACAAAGCGGCGGAGGATGACCAGTCTGACCCGGTGGGGGCTATGCAGCCGGTCCGGCTGTTTACGAAACGAAAGACCCTCGTTTGTTGGCGACGAGTGTTTGGATTCCGGAAAGCAAGACAAAAATCGAAAGTTTTCTTTGGCTTCGTCCAGCCCCCCGCTTCCAAGTAGGCATTGCGCATTTATGGAAACAGAATTCGTATCGTATCTTGATGAATACGGTTCTCGTAAGCGAAAGTAAAGGTATTCCCACCCTGCGAATAGGCGCAGGCGTTCAGGAATCTTTAACCGGTAATCCTGGCTATTTCGGCATCGCCGAAAAGCATTTCAGCATCGCGAATGGAAGTTTGCATCTTTTTTCGGGAGTCGGTTTTAGAAGCAACGAGAATCATGGTCATCCTGTTGCGGGTTTTAAATTCAGTCCTACAAAAAATTTTACTTTTGGATTTCAATCGGATGGTCATTGGGATAACGCATTCGTTGCAAAAACGGATAAAGAATTTACGATTACGCTATATTTGATAGACCTCGAGATGTTCGGGATTGGATTGAGTTGGGCGAAGTTTTAGCTATTGCGTTGCACTTTCCCTTCTCTGAAATTTTCCCAAAAATCAAGAGAAATTTTTACGTTTAACCAGGCGTAGGAATGGATAAACTACGAGCAATTCGCCAAAGGAGGAAAAAAAATGGCAGAACATTGCTATTCTTGCGCCGCGCCGCTCAACGACCCGAACATGAGAGGAAACTCCGATATTTATTGCAGATGGTGCTCCGATGAGGCTGGAAACCTCAGGTCCCGCGAAGAAGTCAGAGCGGGTGTCGCTCATTGGTTCTCCCGCTGGCAGCCCGATTTATCACCGGAGCAGGCTCAAGCGAGGGCTGACCACTATTTGCGAAGCATGCCGGCTTGGGCTGAAGACTAATTCACGTATAGCCTCAGAAAACCCGTTTTTTTGTACAGCGACTAAATGCAAGAGACTTTTTAGACTTTTTTAGCCGCTTGGGGATATAATCTCCACTCAATGGCACGTGTGAAGAGAGCGGCGATATCCCACAAGCGGCATAAGCGCGTCTTGAAAGCCGCTAAAGGGTATTACGGGCGCAAAAAAAGCAACTACAAAATCGCCCACGAACAGGTCATGAAAAGCGGGCAGTACGCCTTCCGTGACCGACGCTTGAAGAAACGTGACTTCCGAAGGCTCTGGATCGTTCGAATCGCTGCAGCCTGCCGAAACAACGGCATCAAGTATTCCAATTTCATCCATGGCTTGAAGAACGCAGGAATACAAATAGACAGAAAAATCCTAAGCGAATTGGCAATTTCCGACCCCGCTGCATTTAGTACTTTAGTCGAGCGGGCTCGGGCTACCGCCTAAAATCAAAAACTCGAAATTTCACCCGAACCCGCCGAAAGGAAATCTCGGTGGGTTTTTTGTTGACGAGAAGCAATAATTTTCTTGACGAGAGACAATAATACGACCGAAAAATGACAACGGAACAGCAAAACGAAAAGAAAACGACATGCGCGAAGCATCCAAACGTGGAGACTACGCTTCGCTGCAGTCGCTGTGAAACCCCCATCTGCCCGAAATGCGCTGTTCTTACTTCCGTCGGCTATCGCTGTCCGGATTGCGGAAAAGAAAAATCGGCTGTTTTGACTGTTCCTATCAATCTTTTGCTTCCCGGTTGTTTCCTTGGTTTTATACTTGGGTTTTTTGCGAGTTATTTCATTCCTCGCGCTTTTGGATTTTTTCTCATTTTCTTAGGAGCCATTGCAGGTGGATTGGTAGGAGAAATCGTCAGTAGAGTAATTCGCAGGAAATCGAGCATTTACGTTTGGGGATTTACGTCGCTTGGATTTTTCGTAGGGGCGATGTGGGAGCCGGTTCGTCGTGCAGTGTCTCAGCAAGGGGCGTTTCCCGGTTCTGCGCTCACAGACCAATGGGCACTGCTCTTCGCTTTGTTCGCCTCTGTCGCCGCTTGGGAGCGATTAAGATGACTTCTAACGAATTGGTAAAAAGAATAACGAGCACCGAAGAAAATGCCAAAAGTCAAATCGCTTCGGCATCAAGTGTCGCTGAATTAAAAACACTATATTCGAAATACCTCGGCGGCAAAGGTGAAATCCCGAAACTTTTGAAAGAACTTCCTTCTATCCCCCCCGACGAACGGGCAGGGGTCGGGAAACTCATCAACGAAACGAAAGGACGTCTCGAAAGCTTATTCGAAGAGCGCGAGAAGGAACTGCGACAACAAGAGGAATCGCAAAGGTTCGTCAAAGAAAAAGTCGATTTATCCTTCCCTGGGCGAAAGATTTCCGCAGGTCTTCCCCATGTTCTTTGTCAAACCTTCGAGCGAATCAAAAAAGCATTCATCGGGCTCGGTTTCGAATATTTCGAAAGCCCCGAGTTAGAAACATTCGAATACAATTTCGCGATACTCAACTATCCGCCCGACCACCCTGCGATAGACGAGCAAGATACGTTTTACATTGACGATGTTCGCCTCATGCGGACACAATGCACCGCATTTCAAGGAAGGGTTTTCGAAACGAAATCCCCCCCTTTTCGGGAATTCACGATTGGAAGATGCTTCCGTAACGACGCAGTCGATAGAACGCACAGTCACACCTTTCACCAAGTAGATGCTTTCATGGTAGACGAAGGTGTAAGCATGGCGCATCTCAAAGGGACTTTAGGAGCATTCGCACGAGCGATGTTCGGAAAAGACGTAAAAGTGCGTTTCCGCCCTGATTACTTCCCTTTCGTCGAACCCGGAGTGGATTATGCAATTTCTTGTCCTTTTTGCGGAGCACACGGATGTGCTGTGTGTAAACATACAGGATGGATAGAACTGGGGGGGGCAGGAATGGTTCATCCCTTTATTCTTCAACGATATGGCATAGATACCGAGCGCTTCACAGGATTCGCATTCGGTCTCGGCGTGGAACGAATCCCCATGATGCAATACCAAATTGACGATTTGCGGCTGTTCATGGAAAACGACATAAGATTCTTAGAGCAATTTATCGCATGAAAATCCCTCTCGAGTGGCTTTTAGAATACGTTGAAACCGATGCCTCGGCAGAGGAAATCGGTCAAACGCTCACGATGTTGGGCATCGAATTGGAAGGCATCGAAATCTCTCCATCAGGGGAAGTCTTAGACGTAAAAGTAACGCCGAACCGTGGAGATTGTCTTTCGGTTTTAGGAATTGCCCGCGAACTCGCCGCTAAAAATTGCGGAGTTTTCAAGCCGACCCAACTCATGCTCGATGCGGTTCGAGGGTGGCGAAAAGAGGATGAAGGGCGACCTTCACCGGCACAGGTCGAAATCTTAGAGCCCGAGCTTTGCCCCCGCTATGCAGCACGAGTTTTCGAAAACGTTCGTGTAACCAGCAGTTCCGAAAAAATACAGAAGCGGCTTCATGCTTCTGGTATGCGCCCCATCAACAACATCGTTGACATTACGAACTATGTGATGCTCGAATTAGGTCAACCGCTGCATGCTTTCGATATGGATTGCCTCGAAGAGCATCGAATCGTCGTGAGGTGCGCGAAACCGGGAGAAAAGATCGTTACGCTCGATGGAGTTGAGCGTGAACTGAAAGAGGATATGCTCATGATTTGCGACGCGAAACGCCCCGTCGCTATCGCAGGCGTAATGGGGGGGCAAGACAGCGAGGTTTCGGAAAAAACGAAACGAGTTTTATTGGAATCCGCGCACTTCAATCCCCGAAGCATCCGTAGGACGCGAAAAGCACTTGGACTTTCCACTGAAGCGAGTTACCGTTTCGAGCGTTTCGTAGACCCAGAAGGAGTCGTTCGCGCTTTGAATCGTTTTGCTGATTTGCTGGAAAGAGAATGCGGAATCACGCCGGTAGAAGGAGTTACCGACGTTTATCCTCGAAAGCCATCGGCGAAAAAACTTTTCGTAAGACCGGATAGATGGAACACGCTTCTGGGAATGGAGATTCCCGTCGCAGGAGCGGCGTCTATATTGAACTCACTGGGCTGCCGCGTCGAGGAACGCGAAAGGAAATTAGAAGTAACCCCTCCATCTTGGCGAGAAGATTTAAACATCGAAGACGACTTGGTAGAGGAAATAGGGCGAATCTACGGATTCGAAAACATTCCGGAAAAGCTCCCCGCGGGTTCCACCCCTCAAGGGGGGGAAGTCGAACTGGGAAGTTTCTTGACGATGGCGAGGAATGCTATGCTGAGACTCGGGTTCGTGGAAATCGTGACGCACACTTTTCGCCCCCCCTCTCCTTTGGACCCAGAATGTAAAAGCATCCATGTTCGCAATCCGGTATCGCCAGAGCTTTCCTTGCTCAGGCCTTCCCTTTTAGCCGGTTTGGCAGAGGTAGCAACACGGAATCGCCTAAAAACGATGCGGTTTTTCGAAATAGGAAGGATATTTCAAAACGATTCGGAGTTCCCTGCGTTAGCGATGATGCTTTCCGGAAATCTTTTAGAGGAACATTGGCAGCGAAAAGAATCCCCCCCTATAGATTTCTTCACATCGAAGGGAATGATCGAGGAACTTTGCAAAATCCTTCATCGCCCAATTTCTTTCGAAGCATCGCAAGATAAACGCCTTCATCCGTATCGGCAGGCATCTTTGATGAGCGCTTCTCGACGAATAGGCATTTTCGGACAACTTCTTCCACGACTGGCAGAAGAAATGAATTTACCGGATGAAACTTTCGTCGCTGAATTCGATTTGCTCGCCCTTTCGAAAGTTCCGGAATCGAAACCCATCTATCGTCCGTTTAGCCCCTTCCCTGCCGTTCGTCGAGATATTGCGATGAGCATTAGCAAAGAAATTCCCTATTCCGAAGTCGAAGCGCGTTTGCGAGAGGGAGCTGGAGAAGTTTTGGAAAAAATATGGCTTTTCGATGTGTACGAAGGACCCGGAATCGAAGAGGGACATCACAGTTTGGCGTTCGCTTTGGTTCTTCGCCATCCATCGCGCACGTTGACGGATGAAGAGGCGAACGAAATCCGGGAAAGAGCCTTTAGAAACGTAGAAGTTTTAGGAGCGAAGCGACGCTAACCAACGTGTCTTCATCGCCAACATTCCCGTGTCCGAATCATGTAAGTTCTTTATATTCCTCGAAAACATAAATCAACAACGTCGCAACGAATATCGCGAGAAATGCCATAGGAAAATAGAAATAATGCGTTAGCGGATGTTGAAATGCCATAGGGGAATATGTCCCCACCGCAGTAAGCAACCCGAATAAAGCAGGAAACCATACACGGCGTGCATTAATATACGCAACGACATTGGCGATTACTTTGACTAAACCCAACCAAAACACTTCTAAGAAAAACGTAGCGGCTCCCACTCCCATCGTCAATAAATTCCAAACCACTTCCCAATCGCGCTTTGCTGGGAAAAGCCAGTAAGACATATCTCGCACCCCGGAATGCCAAGGTCGAACAGCACGCAAATGATAAGGATGCGTCCAATCTAAAAACGTGCGATGAAGAACTAAATAAACGCCTGTCAACAACACAGGAACGATAAGCCAAATCCATCTAACGGGGACTTTTTGAATGTGCAATGCGATTGCGATTGCTATCATCGCCGGTGCTACGACGACACTTTGTTCATAACTCATAAACGAACCAATCAATCCGAACAAACTCAAAAACCCCCACCTCGCCTTTTTTTCTCTTTCGAACCTGGCATAGGCAGCCAAAGAAATAAGTGCGAAAAGCGTCATCACTGTCGCAGTTCGCCCCGGTGGCCATGCCATCGCTCGATAAGAAACTTCGCGAAATTCCATTTTGAAGAGTTCCAGACTCATTTCCCTTCCTATAAAGAAAATTACGCCTGCTAAACCGAACCATTTCCAAAAATCCTTCCTGCGATAAACGAAACCATAGACGACCATCACGCTGGCTAAAAGCGCTGCAATCTCCTGCCAAGGAATGTTTTCGAAAAGACTCGATTGCCATCCGGCAAATAAAACTCCACTAATTGCAGCGAGCGAATACTTGCGAAACACCTCCCAAATCATCCACACCGCCAAAAAACTACAGCAAACCGCAATCACCCAATTCGAGATTTTATATTTATTCAAGTCGTTATAAAATAACCAATTATCCAATTCGAAAACGAGCGTAGGTAGAGGCCGGTAAAAACCATTATACAAAGGCCAATCGCTTACGAACCATTTCCATGGATTCTTTTCTTTTCGGATGATGAGCAATAAAAATCGAGTATCGTGATTTTCATCGCTTTTGTCCCATTTTTCCCATGTAACTTCTCCCATATTTTCGTATTTCAACACCATCCCCAATCCCCATAAATTTATGGCAAAAACCAAAAGGAGCGTAAAAAACCAACGCCTTTCAGTAAAAAACGTGCTCCGCATCATGAACTGGCGTTATGCGTAATCCAAAGCCATTTCGAGGTCGCCGAGAATGTCTCTTACATCCTCGATACCTATGCTCATTCGAACCCCCCCTGGAGAAATCCCCGCTTTCTGCTGCTCCTCGGGAGGAATAGCGCTATGTGTCATCGAAGCGGGATGCTCGATGAGAGTTCGAACTTGCCCTAAACTAACTGCGAGCGTAATGCTCAAAGCGCTTTCTGCCAATTTGTTGATAAGTCGCACAGCTTTTCGATACGCGTTTTGCGGAGTACCCTTCAACTCGAAATAAATCATCGAGCCGGGGGCGAAATTGCCGTCTATATCTCGCATCTGTTCGAGCGCTAATTCATGTTGCGGAAAACTCTCCAAACTTGGATAACGAACCATGCCTACTTTCGGATGCAGTTCGAGAAATTCAGCAATCCTCTGTGCCGAGGCTTGTTGCCTCTCCATTCGTAGGGCGAGCGTAGGAAGTCCGTACACTAAGAAATCCCATGCCGCTTTCGGTGGTATCGAACCTCCGAAATCTTTTCGATAGATCAGCAAATCCGTCTCTTTGGAGCGTGGTCCAATAACAGCCCCCCCTAAATCTGCGCCGAATCCCCCGATGTTTTTCGTAAGACTATGCACCACGAAATCCATCCCCAACGTGATGGGGCGCTGACAAAAAGGAGTGGCGAACGTGTTATCCACAATGCACACGATTTTGTCTGCTTCGTTTCGTTTTTTATTGACTCGGTTAACTTCTTCAGCGACTCGTTGAATATCAATCAATTCGAGGGTGGGATTGCAAGGGGTCTCGAAGTAAACGACGCGTGTTTCCGGACGCACGACTTCTCTGAGAATTTCCGGTTTCGTCAAATCTACGAAACTGCTTTCGACTCCGAAACGTTTCAACCAGTGCGCAATCAAATTATAAGTGCAGCCGTAAATTGTTTTATGAGACACGATGTGAGTGCCTGCAGAAAGATGCACTCCTAAAACCGCGCTGATTGCCGCCATTCCTGTCGCAAAACTTACGCATGTCTCCCCCTTTTCTGCGAAAGCAAGAGTCTCTTCTAATAAACCTTGACATGGTTCATCCAAGCGACTGTAGATATAAATGGGATGTATCGTGCTTCGGTCGAGTTCGGGGTTTGCGTATTGTTGAAACCCTTTCGCACCGCGTTCCGCAGTTCTTAAGCGAAAAGCAACCGACGTCGTTAGCGGTGGGATGATATGGTCTTCGAAGTCCCATTTTTCTGTTCTGAATTTTCCGTGAATCAACACGGAGCGGTCACGATAATGTGTTTCCATAATGCCTCCTAAGGATTTTTTAGCCTACATTGCGTATTCTGCTCTATGATTTAACGCATCCGCTTGAGAGCTCGAAGAATGATATGACAAAATTCTCGAAAAGAGCAAAGGAATGCGAAAATACACTTTCGAACATCATTTCACACTCGAAGAGGCGAATGCCCTCCTCCCTAAATTGACAACCCTTCTTCTCCAAATTCAAGAGAACTTAGAAACTCTCAGAATCCAGCAAGAAAAGTCACTGAATGCCCTCCGCATCGCCTCGACGAACGGGGAACAGCACAAACCAGACGAACCGGACGCTCTCGAAATCATCCGCGGGTTGGCTGCGAAAATCGAGGATTACGGCTGTCTCATCAAGGATTACGGCACGGGGCTAATCGATTTTCCTCATCTTCTGGATGGCAGAGAGGTGTTTCTTTGCTGGAAGTTAGGAGAGCCGGAAATCCAGGCTTGGCATGAACTCGATGCAGGGTTCGGCGGTAGACAGCCACTGCCGGCTCGCCAAACGAAATCGAAAAAAAGAAAGGCTTAGGCTTTGGCTTTCGCGGCTACCGATGCCGAAGCGACTGTTCTGCCAATAACATTGGCAAAAACGCTCAGGTTTTCCATCATCTCGGCGAACGTTTGAGGGTCCAAGGTTTGAGCGGCGTCCGAAAGGGCTTCTCGAGGATTCGGATGCATCTCGACGAGAAGTCCATCTGCTCCTACGGCGACAGCCGCATAAGACATTGCTGGAACGTATCTTGCCACCCCTGTTCCGTGGCTCGGGTCTACGATGATGGGCAAGTGGGATTGCTCCTTTAGAACGAGGACGGCAGATAAATCGAGAGTGTTGCGCGTGTAACTTCTGTCTAAAGGATGCACTCCGCGTTCGCAGAGCATTACTTTCGAATTCCCTTGAGCAAGCACATATTCAGCAGCAAGTAAAAATTCATCGATCGTCGCTGCCGGTCCTCTTTTGAGCAAAACCGGATGACCACTCTTCCCTGCTTCGATAAGCAGCGGAAAGTTCTGCATGCTTCTTGCGCCGATTTGCAAAATGTCCACGTACTCGGCAACCGCACTGACCATATCGGGAGAAAGGACTTCGGAAACCGTTTTTATCTCCACCTCCCTTCCTACTGCTTGCATAATTTTCAGACCTTCTAATGCTAAACCTTGAAATGCATAAGGAGAAGTTCTTGGTTTGAATGCCCCACCCCGCAATATCCGAGCTCCATGTTTTTTCGCTATGATTGCGCTCTGTTTTAACTGCTCGTAACCCTCGATGCTACATGGTCCTGCCATTACGGTAATTTCTTTTTCACCGACTCTTACATCGCCAATTTCGACAATCGTGTTGTAAGGGTGAAACTCGCGCGAAGCCAGTTTGAACGAGCGGCTTACATGGGTAACCTTACTTACCCCCGGCAATATTTCGAGCTTTTCTGCGAGGGGCTGACGCACATCAGGAGGAATAGCCGAAGGTATCCCAACAGCCATAACACTGCCGGGCATCAACAGTGCTTCCAACGAATGCTTTCGAATTACCTCACAAACGGCTTCGATTTCCGCATCCGTTGCTCCTGGCTTCATCAAAACTACCATTTCGATATCAATCCTCTCTTTATCGCTCTCTTTTCATGCGGAAGAAAATTCCTCGCACACACGCCATAGAGCGCAAAAAATGTACGAGGTTTTATGCTACCACCTTATACAATTTGTATGCCAGAACTGACCGCTTTTCGATGGGTGGCAAACTAATTACCGTATCATTCTCGGGTCGAGCCTGTCTCTCAATCCGTCACCCACGAAATTCAAAGCAAGTATCGTCACGCTCAATGTAAGGCAAGGCCATAAAAGAAGAATTGGATGAGCAGCCAAATGTGCGCGTGATTCATTGATCATCGAGCCCCAACTGGGATACGGTGGCTGAATCCCTATCCCTAAAAAGCTCAAAGAACTCTCCGCAAGAATAATCATCGCCATTTCGACCATCGCCACTGCAGAAATAAGACCGAAAAGGTGCGGGAGGATGTGGCGAAAGACGATATGGGCGTGACCCGCACCTAATGCTCGTGATGCTAAAACGAATTCTCGTTCTTTAAGACTCAAAACTTGGTTGCGAACGAGCCTTGCGAGGCTTGGCCAGGCAACTACACCGAGGGCTGCGAATACCGGCAAAGCGGCTACGACTTTATCGGGAAGAAAGCCCAGCAATGGGATTCTTTGTGTAACGTCCGATGCTCCAATAACGCCGATAATTAGAATTGCTAACAAAATATCCGGAAAGGCAAACATCGCATCCGTAAATCGCATGAGAATGTTGTCGAACCATCGCGCTCCATAACCTGCTGCTGTGCCGATGAGAAGGGCGATGATAATCGCGCATAGTTCGACGGATACTCCGATACCCAAACTTACCCTTGCACCATACGCCAAACGAGAAAAAACATCTCGTCCCAATTCGTCTGTTCCTAACCAAAACTTTTCGCTCGGTGCTTCGAAAGGTCGTCCTACGGTTTGTGTCACATCATAACGCAAAGTTCCGAACAAGGCGAAAAGTAAAAGCAGAATTAAATAAATCGCACTTCCCCAAAAGACGACACTTCGAATCATTGTGCCCCCCCAACCCTTATTCGAGGGTCCAAAAGCGGGAGAAGCAAATCCACGATGAGATTGATGACAATAAAAGTAACCGCAAACAGAATTACAGTCGCTTGAATTACAGGATAATCGCTTTGCTGAATCGCTTTAATCGAAGCCAGTCCTAAACCCGGAATACCGAAGAATGTTTCGAGGATAAAAGAACCTGTTAGCAAAAAGCCCGTCGAAGTTCCTATCGCGGTAACAACGGGAACAAGGGAATTTCGAAAACCATGCAAAAATATGACTCGCCAAAAGGGAACGCCTTTTGCATAAGCGGTGCGAATGAAATCTTGACTCAGAGTGTCGATCATGCTTGCACGTGTCAGTCGCGTGACGATAGCCGCAGGACGCAAGGAAAGAATAAATACAGGTAACACGAGATAAGGCAGCGGGTCCCAAGCGGCATTTGGAGACCACATAACAGGAAGAACACTCAATCGAACTGCGAAAATGTAAACCAAAATAGGTGCGAGCACGAAACTCGGTATGCATATTCCCAATGTCGAAAAACCTACAGCCAATCGATCAATCCATCTATCGTGCCAAACTGCGGCAAGACCTCCAAAGAACACTCCGATAATCGAAGCGAGAAGAATCGCTAACCCCGCTAACATCGCTGTATAACCTAATCCTTGGAAAAGAATTTCGTTTACGGTTCTCGGTTGAAATAGAGACTGACCGAAATCCAATCGAGCAGCCCCGAACATGAATTCTCCATACCTTACGAAAAACGGTCGGTCGAGACCCATTTCCTTTCGAATTAATTCGATGGTCTCTTTCGTTGCTTTTTCTCCTGCGCGGAGCGTTGCGGCATCACGGGGGGCGAGTTCACCTGTGGCAAACGTAATCAAACTGATAAAGATCAAAGTAGGAATCGCCCACAACAAGCGCAGTGCGATATGTCGAAGCAAAGAGTGACGCCAAATGCGAGTGTGTTTAGGTTCGCTCATGGCTCAACATGAGAATCATTTACTCCGAATTACATCGGCATTGACGAGCGGCAACGGCCCCATTAACGAGCGTTCTATTCCGCTCACGTAAGGACGCAATAATTCCAAATCCCTTTGGAAATAAATCGGTACCCAAATCGCGTCTTCCACTGCAATCTTTTCCGCTCTTCGATAGAGTTCGAGACGTTTTTCAGGGTTTCCCATCATCCTATCCGCCGTATCGCAAAGCCTATCGAATTCAGGATTGGAATAGCCGAGTGTGTTTTCTCTCGCTTTCGAATGAAGCATAAAACTCAAAAAGTTTTGAGGGTCTGGATAATCCGCGTGCCACCTCAAATGGAAAAGCGGAAGTTTTCCATCAGCTCGTAATTTCAACAACGCCCCCCACTCCATCGGCTTTAAGTCTATTCTCACTCCCAGATTGTTGAGCAAATCCTGCTGGATCATTTGGGAGACGATTTTCGCATCGTGACGGTCCGCTCGGCAATACAATTGTAAGGGGGGGAGCCCTTTGCCATTGGGATAGCCCGCCTCTGCCAAAAGCGCTCTTGCCCGCTCGACATCGAAAGGATATCCGCGAAATTCTGGATTATAGCCAGGAATACCGGGGGGGATTATGCCTTCTGCTTTCTGATTTACTCCATCCAAACCGTCAGCGATAATTCTATCTTTATTAATCGCCATCGCGAAAGCAACCCGAACTCGCTTATCTCTAAAGGGGGGATATTCTCTAAGGCTAAAACCTAAATACCAAATTGCTGGACGGTCTACGATTTGCAGCATCGAGCGAAATTCGGGATGTTGATCTACCCATTTTTTGTCTTGACGCTCTAACTGCACCCAGTCCACTTCGCCAGCCTCGAAAAGTTGTCGCCTGGTTTGTGCATCTCCCGCTATGATTCTTCGCACCTTTCGAAGTTTTGGCGCGCCGCCATGATACTCATCGAAACGCACTAACTCTACGTATTGCGACTGTGCATATTCTCCTAATTTGAAAGGACCTGTGCCGACTACTTGTGCAGGGTTCGTTATCCGCTCCATCCCGATGGATTCTTTGTCTACGATGAAATAACACGGATACTCCAAATACATTATCCAATATGCTTTCGGCTCTTTGATGTGCACTCTAAGCGTGTAATCGTCCACGACTTCCACACCAGATATCGAATCCGTTTTTTTTGCACGAACATCTTCGAATCCCACCAAATCCATCATGTAACCATCTACGGTGGGGCTTTGAATTTCAGGATTTGCGGCTCTGTCCCAAGAATATTTCACATCGTGCGCAGTCATCTCCCGACCCGAATGAAACTTCACTCCCTTTTTGAGATAAAAAGTATATGTTTTTCCGTCTTTCGAGATTTCCCATCGTTCCGCTAAATTCGGCACGACTTCGGTCTTCGTATTCCACTTCACCAGTCCTTCATAAATCTGTTGCAGAACGTCTATCGTATCCCCGTCCTCCACCGCGGCAGGGTCGAGCGTCGTCGGGTCGTTGGGAATCGGATAAATCAAAAGGTGGTCTTCTTTCGAGTACCCGCCTCCTTCTCTTCTGCAACCAGCAAAAACTGCAAGTAGGAAGGCTATAAGTCCAAAAAGGGCAAGGCTCGAAAGGAATTTCATAACGTTCTTCATGTCTTTCTATCCTACCTTCTCATTTTTCTTCTTTCTGTCCGTTTTGAAAGGAACTAATGCAGGTAACGCTTCGGAAAGAAGATAAAAGCTACCCGTAACCAAAATAATTTCTCCCTTTTGCCAATCCTCGCAGGCTTTCGCTAATGCTTCTTTCGGTGAAGAATACTGCCTTGTTTTAGTCCCTTCGATCCCTGCTTCTCGTGCAACGCTAAGTAACTCTTCCATACCCATTGAGCGCTCGTTCTCCATTGTCGTGAGGTATAGGCACTTTATCTTGCGACTGAATGCACTTAATGTTTCTCTGGAATTATGCCCGAGCGAGGATGAGAACACTAACCGAATCTTTTTTTCTGGAAAACATTCTTCGATGGATTGCATGACTTGCTCGGCGGCTTGTGGGTTATGCGCGCCATCCATGAGAACGAAGGGTTCTTCGCATACGACTTGCATACGCCCAGGAAGGCACACTTTTTTCAAGCCATCGATCAATGCCTTTTCCGAATAAACAATTCCCGATGCGTCCAAAGCACCGACGGCTACTGCCATATTCCTCGCTTGAAAACTGCCTAATAGATTCGTATACAGTCCATCATGACGAGAAACCGGTGTAAACACACGGTAATGTTCATTCGCTTTTTCGAGAACGATTTCCTTTCCCAACTGCCAAAAGAGAGCGTTTCTATCTTTCGCAATTTCCTTTATCGTTTTTTGCGCATTGGGATTCGTCGCTCCGCATACGCAAGGGATGCCAGGCTTGATGATCCCCCCCTTTTCTCCTGCGATCTCCTCTATGGTTTCGCCCAAATATTGCTGATGGTCGAGTCCGATTTCTGTGATGATCGAGATCACAGGTGTTACGACATTCGTCGCATCCAAGCGTCCTCCTAAACCCACTTCGAGACAAACATAATCGCAAACCATCTTTTTCCAAAACAAAAAACCCATAGCGGTTTTGAATTCGAATTCCGTGGGACCGCCTAAAGAAGTTCCTTCCATTTTTTCCGAAACCGGCTTCAATAACTCTGTCAAACCCGCTACTTCCTCGGTGGGGATGAGTTCTCGATTGATTTGAATTCTTTCTCGGAAATCGAATACATAGGGAGAGTAAAACCCCCCCGTGCGATAACCTGCTTCCGTCAATATCGATTGAAGCATTGCCGTAACACTTCCTTTCCCATTCGTCCCCGCGACATGCAGAAATTTTAAGTCTTCATGGGGATTTCCTACGCGTTTTAAGAACTCTTGCATGCGGTCTAAGCCCAAACGCCACCCTCGTTTCTTCAAGGAACCGATATAGGAAAGTGCTTCGGAATAGTTCACAGGTGTTCGAGTGCCGCTCGATAATTTTTCGACTGAACTCACCTCATAAGGTTGCCCCCACCAACCGGATTTTCGCAATGCGCTCGATAACCTCACGAACGACCTCACCGTCTTTATCTCCCGGAATCGTTATGCTCATCCGAACATAGCCTTCTCCGTATTTCCCATACCCCGTTCCCGGAATCACTAACACCTTCGCTGCCTTCAATAATCTTTCAGAGAATTCCATCGAAGACTCACCATTCGGAATCCGCGCCCAAATGTAAAACGTTCCTTTCGGTTTTTCGATTTTCCATCCGAGCGCATTCAAACCATCCACGAGGATGTCACGACGTTTTTTATAAAGTGCGAACGTTGCCTCGTTGTTACCATGCTTCAAAGCGTAAACCGCTGCCTCCGCAATTGCAGGGAATTGTTTGCTGTCTATATTGTCTTTCAAACGACTCAAAGCGAATATCGCATCGGGATTGCCGCAAGCCCAACCGATTCGCCATCCCGTCATATTGAACATCTTGCTGAGAGAATGAAATTCGACTACGCAATCCTTCGCGCCTTCGACTTGCAAAAGTGAAGGGGAACGATATCCGTCATAAGTCACTTCGGAATATGCCATATCGCCAATTAAGAGAATGTCGTATTCCCTACAAAACGAAACGATTTCCCGATAAAAATCTGAATTTGCGACTGCGCCAGTGGGATTATTCGGATAGCAAACAAAAAAAAGTTTCGCTTTCTTCGCAACATCAGAAGGAATGTCTTCCAATTTCGGTAAAAAATGATTTTCTGCTTTCAATGGCAAATCGTAAATATCAGCACCACACATGGCGGACTGAATACGATAAACGGGATAAGAAGGGCTCGGGACGATCACGCCATCGTCTTCGTCTATGAACGCCCAAACGATATGCGCCAAGCCTTCTTTGCTGCCGATAACCTCGAGCATTTCCGTAGAAGGGTTCAAGGAAACCCCGAAGCGTTTTTCGTACCATTTCGCTGCCGCTTCTAAAAACGGAAGCCATCCGCGTGCAGACTCGTCATATCGGTGTGTTTCAGGTTTTTTTGCGGCATCCTGTAACGCTCTCACGATAGGCTCTGGTGTGGGTTGGTCTGGGTCTCCGATGCCGAGGTCAATAATTTCTTCGCCTCGGTTTTGCATTTCTCGTTTGATACGCGAAATCTCCGCGAATAAATAAGGCGGGATTTTTTCTATTCGTCTCGAATGCTTCGGCATACCTTCAGTTTACCGAGTTTGCGATTTCTTCGTCATTTCTGGAAGGAAGAAAGCAGGGAGAAAAGCCTATCGACTTTGCGATGGTAGGACTGAAGCTCTTCCCTTTATGAGGAAGAAATGTGAAGATGTTATTTGTTAGATTAGACCGCTTTCGCCAGAGGGATAGGTCAACTCAACGTTTCGAAATCACGCCATCTAAACTCAATTTACCCCCCCCGAAAAAGAGAAAACCCAAAGCGACAACCCCATAAAGCATCGCCATCTCTTTTTTCTGAAAGGGATCAGCCCCGTGAACCATAAAATACGCAACCGCCATATTAATCACGATAGATAAAGCCGCCAATCGCGTCAAAAGACCTACCGCTAACAATGCCCCACCCAAAAATTCTGCTAACGCTGAACACCACGCAAAAAATTCCGGGACAGGAAAACCTAAATTCCCGACACCTTCGATGAATTTCGCATTCGGGGGGAGTTTTCCGAGACCGTGCGCCAGCATCAACGTTAGGCCGAATGCGAAACGAATAATAAATGCTCCGAACTCCCCAACGAGTGAATTCGCTCCAGAACCACCGAAAAGCAAATTATGAAGTTTCATAGCACCCAGTATCCCCTAAATCCGTCATAGCGTGTCTTATCGCTACGGCTTCGATCTTCCTTCTTAGAGGATAATTGAAAATTTTCTCAAAGTCCCAGTTCTTTCCAAATACTATCGATGCGCTTCTTTACGTCTTCCGACATCGTTATCAACTTCGGCCATTGGCGAGGATAGCCTTCCGAAGACCATTTATGTGTGCAATCGAACCCTATCTTCCCCCCGAATGCAACGAGGTTGCTCGCATGGTCTAAATGATCTAAAGGTCCTTTCACGATGAGGGAATCTCTCTCCGGATCGCAATTGGCTCCGATGCGGAATAGAACATCACGCAAATCTTGTACATTTACATCTTCTTCGAAAACGAAAATGAACTTCGAAAACATCAATTGCCCCAATCCCCAAAGCGCATTCATCACTTTGAACGCATGACCCGGATAGCGCTTTCGTATTTTTACGAATGCCATATTGTGAAAACACGCTTCCACCGGAAGGTTGATATCCAAAACTTCGGGTAGCGTCAAACGAATCAATGGCAAAAAGATTCTTTCGATGGCTTTCCCGATATATCCATCCTCCATGGGGGGGATTCCTACAATCGTCGCAGGATAGACAGGCTTCTCGCGCATCGTGATGCACGTAACGCGCATTACGGGAAACGGTTCTGGCATCGAATAGTAACCGGTGTGGTCACCGAAAGGACCTTCCATTCGTAGTTCTTTCGGGTCAACGGTTCCTTCGATGACGATTTCGGCATCGGCAGGAATCATCACGTTTACCGTCTTCGCCTTCACCAAACAAGGAGGAGATTTTCTCAAAAAACCTGCAAAAAGCATCTCGTCTATGGCAGAGGGTAAAGGGGCGACGGAAGAAAAAAGATAAACCGGATCCCCCCCTAATGCTACTGCAACTTCGATCTTTTGTTTCTTCTCCTCTGCCAAGCGAGCATGTTCGGCGCCAACCTTATGCATCTGCCAATGCATCCCCACCTCTCGTTTATCGTAAACTTGCATTCGATACATTCCCACGTTTCTTTTCCCTGTATTCGGGTCGTGCGAAAAGACCATCGGCAAAGTGATAAACGGACCTGCATCCTCAGGCCAACATTTCAAAACCGGCAAACGCGTGAGATCTGCCTCATTGCCCATAAAAACGACTTCTTGACATATTCCTTCGTTTATGGTTTTCGGAATCGCTTTTGCGAGTCGAAGGATTTCTAAAAACTTTTCGATTTTTTGTGAGAGTGTCGTTGGAATATCCGGCTGAAGCGTTCGCGCTAATTCATCTGCGATTTCCTGCACGTCGTTCACGCCTAATGCCATGCTCATCCGTTTTCGAGACCCGAAGACGTTAATTGCTACGGGAATATCGAATCCCTTCGGGTTCTCGATGAGAAGCCCTGGCCCTCCATCAGGTCTTTTCATACAGCGGTCGGCGACTTCGGTGATTTCTAAATGAGGGCTTAGGGGATAAGAAATGTGACGAAGTTCACCTGCGGCGTCCAATGCGCGCAGAAAATCCTGAAAATCGCGATACATTTACCGAAAGATACCGTAAACGTGCTGAAAGGAATGGGGAACCGGTAACTTAGACGCTTTACAGAAAACGCAGGATGATGTGATACACGAACACTACACCCATCACGGTGTTCGCTATTCGCATGAGCGCTTGTACGTAAGGCTTATCCCAGATTTTGTAGGCTGTGCAACAGACGAGCAAGGTAAGGCTCAATTTTACGAATTCGAACAGCCCTTGGGAATGAAACCAGCTCAATGCGGGGTTAAGTTCTAATGCGCCTTCCGTGAGTGCGGCTAGGGTAAATCCGTAATCGAGCAGGCTCAAGACCGCATAAAGGAGGATAGCACTCGGAACGCCCCTGCGAAAATGGTCTGCCAAGCGTTGAGGAAGGCTCATTGCAGTTGCCATTGACTTTGTTGTATTTCCGTGTACCACATTTAGGTTTAGATGCGTTATGTGAGAATGCGGGGATGTGTTAGACACCTATTGCCTCTAACAGGTAAAAACACAGGAGGATACGATTCGGAGAGGTCGCATAGTGGACTAGTGCGCCGCACTCGAAATGCGGTGAGGGCTTCACGCCCTCCGTGGGTTCGAATCCCACCCTCTCCGCCAGTCTCGCTGAGAGTGGTGCATAATCGTAAACACCAAATAACATGAATAAACGCAGGCTAGAACTTTCAGCCAAGGAAACAGAATTCTGGGCAACACAATTCATGACATCAGGTCAAGGGTTCAAACTGTGCTAAGTTTGTCAAAGCACTTTTGATTAATGTAAGTACAATGTCTACACAACGAGACAAAATAGTTAAAAAAGCAAAAGAGATTTTATAAAATTATCCTAATGGGATTAGATACTCTGAATTATTCAGACAAATAAAAAACCAATTACCCGAAATACCAGAAAATACAATACACGGCAACATTTGGGATTTAGATAAAAGAGTTCGTGAAATAGCGAAACCTGAACGTGGAATATTTATATTAAGGAAATACCTAAAAGAGGACATAGAGACAAAATTAGATGAAGTAGAAAAACCTGTTAGAGGAACATCTGAAACTGCTTTCTATAATTCATTCGCCGACTATTTAGTTAAAGATTTAGGGGAATGCACAAAAGCTATATCACTAGGTGGAAATAAATTTGGAGACAAATGGGGGACACCTGATGTTTTAGGAATATATAAGTTTTCAGAAACCGACCCAATACGACCACCTATCGAAATTGTAAGCGCAGAAATAAAAATAGATACTAATCAACTAGTTACTGCGTTTGGCCAAGCATGTACGTATAAACTTTTTTGCCATAAAGTCTATCTTGTTATCCCAAATGAAGCAGAAAAAGATATCGGAAGGATTGAATCTCTTTGTTCGAGATTTGGCATAGGACTAATCCTTTTTGATAAAAACAATCCTCAAAATCCAAATTTCGAAATCAGGACTAGAGCTATGAAAAGCGAGCCTGATTATTTTTATGTAAATGAATATTTAAGAAGATTAGGTGAAGATTCCAGGAAATTATTCTAAAAGAATTTGCCTGTTTCACCCGATAATGGCAGCAGTGCAAGTAAAACCTCGGCGTTCGTATAAAAATCTACTGTGGGAAAAATTGTTTTAATTTCATGCGCTAGTAAAAAGTTGCAACGCAAAGCGAAGGCAAAAGATTTATATATAAGTCCTTTGTTTAAGATGAACTTAGCGTTTGCTTATTCTCTACAGCCGAATAAGATTTATATTCTCTCTGCAAAGCATGGTTTAGTGGATTTGGAACAAGAAATTGAGCCTTATGAGCAAACGCTAAATGAGATGTCCGTGCAAGAAATTAAAACTTGGACAGAAAAAGTGAAGCGACAGATGAAAGGGAGAATCGACTTTGAAAATGATGAAGTTGTTTTTCTTGCGGGGGAAAAATACAGAAAATATCTTTTGCCTTCTTTCCGTAAAGCCAGAGTTCCATTAAAAGGGTTGCGTATCGGAGAACAACTTCAGTATCTCAAAAATAAAACCGGCCATGCAAACTGACAGCAACAAAATCCATAATTCCCCTTTAGGCGAAAAAGAAATCCCCACTCAAGGGGAGACGGTAGGAAATGGGTTTCGAGGAATTTCGTTCGCGGAGGCTCGAGAAAAATCGATTCGGATTCTAAAATCTATCTTGGATTGAAAAATGATATAATAACAACATGAAAACGCAAAAAGGAGTAAACGTTCCTGATGATTTTGCTCGGGAACTTCAGAAAAACGCGAAAGCCCTCGCTGCGTTCGAGGCAATGCCCCCTTCGCACCAACGAGAGTACATCGGAGCAATCGAAGAAGCCAAGAAGCCCGAGACGAGGCAACGAAGAATCGCTGGCGCAATCGAGGCGATTCTCCAATGGGAAACAGAACGACAAAACCGCAAAAAATAAAATAAAACGAATCCTTGTTAACGAGTTAGTGAAACAAGTTCTATTAGACGGCACTGCCATCTATTAGACGGTAATGTCATCTATGTTATCTATCAGACGGTAATGTCACCTATTATACAATAACGTCAATCGAAAATCCGTTTCACATCGAGGAACAAAACAGAAATCAACAAAAACGCTAGCATAGCGATACCTACGCGACTCAGCATTTCTTGAGTCTTGAAAGAAAGACGCTTGCCCCCCCGCAATGCCTCTATGAGAACGACCAGCAAATGCCCACCATCGAAAATCATAGGCACCGGAAGCAAATTAATCAACCCTATGGAGAGGCTGATAAGAGCCGTCACAGTAGCGATAGTCTCTACCCCCGATTGAACAGCCCCCCCGACGATTTGGCCGATACTTATAGGACCTCCCACTTCGTCTGCGACTCTTCGCCAGTTGATGATCGTCCCGTACGTGTTGATAATCACTTGCCAAGACCGTTTCGTCGCCAAATATGCCGACTCCCTGAAACCGACATCCACCCTTTCAATCTTATAAAGCGCGCCAATCCATCCGACATTTCCTCGTTTCAGCGTACCGTCTGGATTCAACTCCGGGTCTCCATCCGGTCCGATGATCATCATGTTTTCTCGAAGAACGGGTTCTAATGAGAGAGTTAAGCGTTTGCCATCGCGTTCGACAACTACTTTGAGTGTTTTTCCCGGCGAAGAACGTGTAACGACCAAAAAGTCATAAAAATTCGATATCGGTTTCCCATCCACGCTAATCAACTTGTCCCCTTCTCGAAGTCCTGCTTTATAAGCAGGAGAAAACATCTCTTGCTTCGTTTCGGGGTCTTTGTATTTTTCCAAAACTGCGCCGATAACCGGTTCTTTTGCAGGTCTTGCGTCGCCGAATGCCCACAAGGTGAGAAACAACACAAACCATCCGAAGAGTATGCTAAAAAGCGGTCCTCCGAAAAGGACGAGGGCGCGAGAACCTAAACCTTTCGAATAAAAACCTCCTTCGATGCGCGTCTCGCTCGCATCGGGTCGAGGTTCCATTCCCTTGATTTTCACGAAGCCACCTAATGGCATGAATGGATGCATCGTGATTTCCATGCCGCTCCGAGTTCTCCCCAACACGAAGCGTCTCCCTACAGGAAGCCCTAAAATACAAAACTCCTCCACCTCCATACCTCTCCACCTGGCGAAAAGGTAATGCCCGAGTTCATGGGCGACTACTATGGCTGTGATTACTAATAAGAAGACGAAGATTTGTAAAAGAATCACGGGCAATAATTATACTGTTTTATAGACCATCTTTATCGAGTCGATAGTTCCAAAATCATTCGTTGACACCAAGAAATTATTTCCCGAGTAAAGAAACGCTGTTGCTTATTCCCAGCAATTTCATCAACTTTAGCGCGTTCGGTGGTGCAGCGCCTGCTGCGTCGTTATCGAAGAAGACATAAACTTCTTTGCCTTCCTCGAGCCAAACGTCGATTTTCTTAGCCCAGTTACGAAGTTCTTTATCCGAATAGGAGGAGACATACGTTTGTTCGTGGCCGTGCAAACGAATATAAACCAAATCCGTCGTTACCGCCTCCCACATGGGCCAATCTTTGGCATCGGAAATCACATTTGCCAAACCATATCTTTTCAGACAATTTGCCGTTTCATCGTCGAACCACTCTTTGCGTCGGAACTCGAGTGCATGACGGGTTGATTTCCAGGCTTTCAGAGCCTCTGCAAAGCGTATTAGTTTCTCGATATCTTTTCGCAAACTTCGCGGCATTTGCCATAAAACGACAGCGAGTTTTTTCCCTAACCCCGACGCGCGAGATTTTTCGAGTTCGATACTCTCTTCTGGTGCCTCTAACTTTTTATTGTGCGTAAGAAAGCGATTCCCTTTGATACAAAATCGAAACTCATCGGGGGTTTCTTCCGCCCAACGCTCGTAGGTTTCTTTTTTCAATAAGTGATAAAACGACGCATTCACTTCGACCGCTGGAAAAATCTTTGCGTAATGGCTCAACCACTTACTTTTAGGTACGCCTTTATATAAAATATCCTTCCAATGGTCGTATTGCCATCCACTCGTTCCCACGAAAGCGCGAACTTTTTTCTTACGCAAGATTCTCCTTATAGGATTGACAAGTTTCGTTTACGTTTTTAGAATTTTTAGAAAAAATCTCATCCTTTGATCGTGATTATTGGAACTAACTTTGCGACTGTTTTGGAGATGTTCGCTTTATCTGCGGCTTCCACGACTTCGCTCACATCTTTATAAGCCTCTGGCGCTTCCTCAGCGACTCCGCGCATCGAAGGGCTGCGAATCAAAATACCGCGTGCCTCGAGTTCTCTTACGACTTCTTGACCCTTCCATTTTTTCAAAGCCTGAGAACGACTCATACTGCGCCCGGCACCATGGCAGGAAGAGCCGAACGACAATTCCATTCCCTTTGCAGTGCCGACGAGAATGTATGAACATGTACCCATCGAACCTCCGATCAAAACCGGTTGCCCGATGTCTCTAAAAACGGGTGGTAAATCAGGATGACCTGGTCCCCATGCGCGCGTTGCGCCTTTGCGATGAATATAAACCTCTTTCATCTCACCGTCTACTTTATGCCGCTCCACTTTACAAGTGTTGTGTGAAACGTCGTAAAGCAAACGCAATTCTGCGTTCGGTACAACTTCCGAAAACGCTTTTCTCGCTAAATGCGTTATCACTTGGCGATTTGCTAACGCAACGTTAATCGCTGCACGCATTGCACCTAAATATTTTTCTCCTTCCGGAGAGGTAATCGGAGCGCAAGCCAACTCGCGGTCCGGCAATTCGATTCCGTATCTTTGCGCCGCTTGAAGCATTTCTCGCAAATAATCCGTTCCAATTTGATGCCCGAGACCACGCGAACCGCAATGAATGCTCACCACAATATCTCCCTCTTCGATGCCGAAGGCTTTTGCAACCGCTGGATGATAAATTTCAGCGACCTCTTGAACTTCCAGATAATGGTTTCCAGAACCGAGAGTGCCGACTTCATCACGCATACGGTTCTTCGCTTTTTCGGAAACATTCGCCGGCACTGCACCAGGAACTTTTCCGCGTTCTTCGATGCGTTCTAAATCTTCAGGCTTTCCGAAACCGCGCTCTACCGCCCATTGCGCACCACCTTGGAGCATTCTGTTTAGTTCGACGTCATCCAGACGAATTTTTCCCGTGCTTCCGAGTCCGGCAGGGATGTCACGGAACAAAGTGTCCGCCAACTGGTATTTGATTTGCTCGAGTTGTTTTCTTTTTAGACCCGTTTGCAAGCATCGAACCCCGCAAGAGATATCGAAGCCGACACCTCCAGCGGAAACGACACCCCCCTCTTTCGGATCGAAAGCGGCTACTCCTCCAACCGGAAAACCATATCCCCAATGCGCGTCGGGCATAGCCATGGATGCTTTTTGAATTCCGGGCAACGTTGCTACATTTACGACTTGTTCGTAAACCTTATTGTCCATTGCGCGAACGAGTTCTTCGGTTGCAAAAATAATGCCCGGAACCCGCATTTTTCCATGCGGTTCAATCATCCACTCATTTTCGCCGACTTGTTTTAATTTTTCGAGTTCCATTCGATTTTTGAAATCCGAACACAAGAGGCAATGTGCTTCTATACTTTTATACGTCTACGACACTTTTATACGTCTACGACGCATTCGGCAATCCAAAGGCCATTTTCGTCTTGTTTCACCCGCAGAGCGGTGTACGTCGCGCCTTTTATCTCGACAGCTGGGTGATGTTTTTCTACTTTAATGTTTTCGCCCCATGCCTTTGCGCTAAGCGCACTGTCATGAATTTCCACTTCGTATTTCCCGAATATCATGTTCCGGATAGACATTTCATAAACCAACGCATTGAGCCATTCGAAAAGAAGAAGTTCTTTATCAGGTGCGCTACACTGTATTTCAACGCACGTCTCTTGGGCAACATCGTTCGGGTCGGTAATCACCGCAGTCAGTGCGAGGGCGGCTTGTTCGAAAGCCTGATTTAGGCTTGGGGCAATTCCTCGTACTCCGATGTCAGCTTCGTGCGAAAAATGCTCCCAGCGTGGTTCAGACACGTCAGCCTATCCCTTGGACGATAGATTTGAAGCGTTGCCACTCTGTGGCATTCCAAATTTCCGTCGTTGCATGCCCGAAAGTTCGCACGATAACGGCAACCTTCGCGGCAGTCTCAGAATCAGGCGCAGTGAAAATATCGAGATAGTCACAAGGACCCAGAATTGCGTAACTCGAAACCCACTTCACCTCCGGGCATTCTTTTTCGATTTTTTCGACGACGGCTTTTTCGAGGTCAGTAAGAGTCTTCGGGTTTTTCACTGCCTCGGGAGAAAGCCGAGTGAGCATCACATAGGTTTGCATGAATTCCTCCTTTTACAAGGGTTCCCAACATTTCTACTATATCTTTTTTACGTCTCTTTTACGCATGATGCTCTAAAGAATCGGCTCGAAATGGGCGGTGAAATGCCTAAGAAAGCGCGGCTCTTTCACGATTCTCAGTCCTTTTTGGCGTTCACGCTCGGAGAAAATCTCCGCAATTACTTCTCCTACGTAATTCACATGAGATTGGGTGTAAACCCTTCGAGGAAGGGCAAGGCGGACTAGTTCTTGTCGCGCGGGAATTTCTTTTCCCGTTCGTGGGTCACGTTTCCCGAACATCACACTCCCGATTTCGACTGCTCGAATTCCTCCATGAACGTATAATTCGCAAACCAATCGTTGTGCCGGAAATTCGAGGGGGGGGATTTGAGGATAGAAGCGCTTTGCGTCTATATAAACGGCATGCCCTCCAGGAGGCATAACGACGTTCACGCCGGCTTCGATGCATTTATTCGCCAAATAACGAGAACATGCCAGACGATATTCCAAATAGTGCTCGTCGAGAACCTCATCGAGCCCCACCGCGAGCGCTTCCAAATCTCGGCCTGCCATTCCGCCATACGTGAGAAAGCCTTCGGTTAGAATTAATAAGTTTCGCGCCTCTTCTGCGAGACTGCTATCGTTCAATGCAAGAAAACCACCTATATTTCCGAAACCGTCTTTTTTCAAGGAAACCGTCGCCCCATCCGCATAGCGAAACATTTCTTGCGCGATCTCTTTCGCGGTTTTGTTCTCGTATCCAGGTTCTCGCAGTTTGATGAAATACGCGTTCTCGGCAAAGCGACAAGCATCCAGAATAAATAAAATCCCATTTTCACGCGCAATTTCCGAAACGGCTCGAATATTCGCCATGCTCACGGGCTGTCCCCCACCGGCATTATTCGTTACCGTAAGAAGGATTGCAGGGATATTCTCTGGTTTATATTTGCGAATATATTCCCTCAGAGCATCTACGTTCATATTCCCTTTGAAAGGATAAGAGGAATCTAAATCTTTCGCCTCTTCGATGACGAGGTCGTCTGCGGTTGCACCGCTGTATTCGATATTGGCGCGCGTGGTGTCGAAATGGCTATTGTTGGGAAAATACTTCCCTTTCCCGCCGATTAATGTAAACAAAAGTCTCTCCGCCGCTCTTCCCTGGTGTACGGGAATCACATTTTCGAACCCTGTAATTTCTTTGACTTTTTCCTCGAAGCGATAATAACTTTTGCTACCTGCATAACTTTCGTCACCTTCCATTATCGCCCCCCATTGATAGCTCGACATTGCGCTCGTCCCGCTGTCCGTCAGCAAATCAATGAGGACATCATTGGAATGCATGAGAAAGGGATTGTAATAGGCATTTTCGAGAATACGCTCGCGTTCTTCTCTCGAAGTGAAACGAACAGGCTCGACAACCTTGATACGAAACGGCTCGATAATTTCTCTCATGGCGAAGATTTTGGCGAATTTCGTGCGCTCTATGTTGCCAAATGGTTCTTTGGGAAACCTCGTAATTTTGCCTATCACACTTTCGCTGCTTCACGGAACTCTTTCTCTGTGACAGCAAGACGGTGAGGCACGGCACTAGAAAGAAAAGGTTTACTCGACGAACAAGAATTTGGTCTCATCAGAAGGGCACTAAGAGGGGTAACACGAAGAGGGGACCCGCATGATATGCGGGTCTTCTTGTTTTTTTACCCCGTAAAAGCTCTATGTATCCTGATAAAAGTATCAGGTAGCCAGCGGCGAATCTGCGGAAAAATAAGTCCGTAGGGCGTTTCCGAGACCCATCGAGGAGGAGATAAAATGGCGTTTCGTATCAACACGAATCTCTGGGCACTCAGTGTGCTGCGGAACTTGAATAACACTTCCGATGAACTTGCCAAATCCATGGCAAGGCTTTCGTCGGGATTGCGTATTAATACGGCTGCTGATGACCCGGCTGGCTTGATGATTTCCGAAAATTTGAGAGCCCAAATCGCCGGATTAGAGCAAGCGCTTCGAAACAATCAAGACGCAATCAACTATGCGAAAACCGCCGAAGGCGCTTTGGACGAAGTAAGCAGACTTCTCAATGATGCGAGACGATTAGCACTCTCGAGCGCAAACACGGGCGTTCTCGACCAAAATGCGATTCAGGCGAACCAAAACCAAATCAACTCCATTATCGAATCCATTAATCGCATTGCACAACAAACGCAATTCGGAACGAAAAAAATCCTAGACGGCTCTGCTGGGGTCTTTTCCTACGTTACAGACACATCGAATTACGACGCCATCAACATCGGAGGAACTTTCGGTGGTTACACGGTCAACACGGATGGAGATGTTACTGTTCAAGTAACGACTGCTGCTTCGAAAGCCAGCATTACGGGCTCTGTGGATTTTTCTGCATCAGGCCTCAACACAATCGTCGGCGCAGGAACATTCGTAATAAACGGGGTTACTTTCGTTACAGACGGAACAGAAACACTCGGAAGCCTTTTATCGCGTTTCAATAACTCTTCGAATGCAACGAAGGTCACGTTTTCCTTTAATGGCACAAACGTGGTTATGCAAAGTAATGAGTATGGTTCGAACGCAAAAATCAGCTTCACAGACACAGAGGGGATAATTCATAACACAGGCAATACGACCGTGAACGGTACGGATGCCGTTGCGACCGTAACCGTGACGACGACGAACGGCGCTACCTCCGTCGTATTCACGGGGGGGCGAGGAGACGATAGCGGATTACGTCTCACGGATACTTACGGAAACTCTATTACGCTGACAGAGCAAGGAAACACAGTCGGGGGGGCATCCGTAGCGGGACGAATCGAAGTCGGCTCCTCGATCTTCCAAATCGGTGCAAACGCCGGACAAACGGTTTCGTTATCTCTTCCGAATATCATGGCAAGTCAATTGGGAGATGGAGTCGTTAGTGGGTTGAATCTTTCCCTAATTGACGTTACGACTCAGCAAGGTGCAGAGGATGCGATTAAGGTCATTGATGCCGCCATCGAAGAACTCACGAAACTCCGAGGAGAAATCGGCAGTTTCCAGCGAAACGTGCTCGAAAGCAATGTACGTTCACTCGGTGTTGCGCACGAAAATATGGTTGCAACGGAAAGCGCAATACGAGATTTGGACGTAGCGGCAGAGATTACGAATTACACGAAACTCCAAATCTTGCAGCAAGCGGGGCTTTCCATTTTAGCGCAAGCGAACGCACTGCCGAGCGCAGTCCTCTCGCTTCTTTCGTAAGAAGGCTCATATCCAGTGCTGACTAAGTATCAGTCGGGGGCTAAAAAATGCTTTATATACACTTCTTTTTGGCTCAAGTTTCTCTAATGGTTTATATTCTTTTTCAGGCTTTCTTATCTGTCAGGTTTCTTATAAAATCTTGACCATCTTGTGGGCTATATGGTCCACCGCTAAGAAACCGGGTAAATGTTCTTTGCGATTTACCAGTATTACTCCCAGAATGGCGTTGCGGTCCTGTGCGTTTTTGACAAAAAGTTACATATAGATACTTCCTTGCACGAGTGAGCGACACATACAATAGACGCCTCTCATCGTCAACCTCCTCGCCAGTCGCTCGTCCTGGGATATACTCGTCCTCTGCAGCAGCTAAAATTACAGCATCAGCTGAGGGTCCCTTAGCTTGATGCATTGTCATAATAGCAACTTTACCTCTTTCTTTTTCCTGTTCTACATCTCCAAGAGATACATTTAATGCGCGTAAGAGCTCTTCCAGAGACTCAGCTTCACCAAACTCCCTAGCTCTTGAAAAGAGATTGAGTGCTTCTTGCCTTATCTGTTCATCCTGGATAACTTTAGTGGCAAGATTATTAATCCAGCTATCTAATTTTTCCTCTTCTGGGGTACCAATTTCCGCGAGGAAGCTTTCAATTTCTTTTACCCTGTTAGAAACTCTATCCCCATTTCGGGGTAATAAGTTCGGTTCTTCTTTAACCTTTTGAAGTGTCTCTGAGAATTTCATTCCATGTCTTCTTGCCAAGTCATAAAGTTTAGAAAATGTTTTCTTGCCGATTCCTCTATTACCTAATGAGAGGATCGTTCTCCAAGCAAGATGATCACTACGCTGAATATTTAATCGCATCAAACAAAGCATCTCACGAGCTTGTTCATGGTTAAGCGGTTCTAGAGGATTTGATACAATTCCTATAGGAATGTCCTTTTTTGTAAGTGCTTCTCGTATTGGATTAGAGAACTGATTATTTCTATCAGTTCGCAAAAGAATTAGGATCTCTTCTGGCTGTACATTTTTTGAATTAATAAGCCAATGACATAATTCGGCAATACCTTCAGCTTCTATATTTTGATTTGGGAATCTCAATACATGAACCTCACCTTGATCAGTTTTGTCTTTAGGTTCAATAGGCTTATCAATACGGCGAGAGTCTTGTCTAGCAACAAAAAGACCATAGTCGAGTACATCCTTACAACATCGCTGACAAATCTTCAATTGTAAATCTTCTGAAGGTTTGTAATCATGGGTGAATCTTCTTATTCCATCTGGATTTGCAAATCTAAATCCGTAAATACTTTGGTCATCATCGCCAGCGGAATAAATCTCACTATTTAACTCAGCTAATGACTTGATAACTGATAAGTCGCAAGCATTAAGGTCTTGATATTCATCTACAAGCACATATTTGGGTGGTCCTTCTAAATCCAGATTTTCTTTCTGTTCTTCCAATGCCCGCTTTAGTTGGTAGACAAGCTCTGCTCTAAGGGTATATCCATAAACCTCTCTATGTTCCTTCCATGTTCCTAAAAATTTGGGGTTTGGAAATCTCAGTTCCCAACCCGGCGTGTCAGCCGTTAGCTTTTGCCAATCAGAGGAAAGTTCATTTAATAATTTTTGGGTTTTCCCGTACATTCACACCAATCAAATCGCTTATTTCTTCGATAATGATTTGTCGCTCCTCATAGTCATCTGCAATTCTGAGAGGTTGTGGAAGATTGGTTAAAGAAGCATTACGTAAAACCTGTCTCAATGCAAAAGAGTGAAGAGTAGAAACCTTCGGGAGCTCAATTCCTGTATCTCCAAGGGTATTCTTAAGAATGTTTCTTAGCTCTGAGGCAGCAGCACGGGTAAAGGTAAGGACAAGAATTTCATTTGGTGGAATACCTTGCGTCGTAATTAGCCATAAAATTCTTCTGATCAAAGTCAAGGTTTTACCAGTTCCTGGGCCGGCAAGCAGTCTTGCATGGCTCCCTTTATGACTGGCAGCTTCTTTCTGTTCTGAATTCAGATTCTCATCCCATTGAATCATTTTTTATCAATACCTCATTATTCATTTATCAATTACTTTTTTTCTATAAACCGCCATTGACTAGCGATTTTTAGGGAATGGATAAGACCCGAGCAGGCAAGTTTACCCTGCGAGATACCCTGCTTCATCCCAAAAGGTAAATATACAGTATGTTCATCCATTTGTAACTATTCAGCCACCTGTTTAATCGTCATTATTTCTTTTATGACTTTTCATAGAATCGCGTTTACGCTTCAATCAAACGCATAGTCCTCAAAGCGAGTTCTCGAATCGGAACGCGCATGAAACCGTGCACACCCGTCTCTAAAGTCTCCTGAAGCGGAGAAACCCATTCATTGGGTAATGCCGATGTGCCTTTCATCGCTCCGATAATCGAACCAACCGTCGCTCCGTTGCAATCCGTATCGAAGCATGCTTGAACGGCGAGACAAATCGAACGTGCGAAATCGCCATCTCCCCACAACAACGCCGTCGCAACGATTTCTGCATTCGAAATCACATGACACCAATCATGCGCTCGCATCTCATCCCAATCCCGATGAAGCGCACCAATCGCATCATCTACTGAAGAAAACGACTCTCGCCTCGCTATTTGTTCTCGAATGCGTTCTGTAAGTCGGGATTTTTGCGGAATCTCTTTTAATCCTGCTTCGATAATCTCTCGAATGTTCTGAGTGCAAAACGCCACCGATAACATTGCCGCAACCCACATTGCCCCATAAATTCCGTTTTTGACATGAGAAATGCAAGCGTCGCGCCATGCCATAGATGCGGCGGCTTCCGGGTTGGCGGGATTGACATATCCCCACATATCCGCACGAATTTGCGCCCCAATCCATTCTCTATAAGGATTGCAATAACTCGCCGTCTCGGGAGGGTGCAGTCCATTGACAATGTTCTTATACGCAACACGCTCCGCAGTGCATGTGTGTAATATCGGTAAATGGGATAACCAATAATCGCCTACATCGGAAGGAGTAAATGCCCTCCCGTGTTTTTCCAAAATCCCCAATGCAATGACTGTGTAATTCAAATCGTCATCTTCAGGAACGTGGGAGATATCTTCGATAAAAAAGCCCGGGGAAATTTCATATCTTTTAAGAATCTCATTCGCAGCAGAGCGAGAAAAATAACCCGATAAAGGAAAGCGATTCGTTTCGCGTAAATATCCCCACATTCTTTCTCGTTTCCATCCCTCGACAGGTTTTCCCAATAAGTTCCCGGCACAGCGACCGAGCCATGCCCCATAAATTTTGTCGTACAAATCACCGGAAATCGAAAAATTACTTTTCGATGGTGAAGGACGTTCCTCCCGGATTGCATTTAGTTCGGATGGTTCGATATACGGAAAATTTTCTTTTAAAGGAAGGCGTTGCACTTCTTCGAGCAGAGTTCTCGCTTCTGCTTGATTTCGAGGGTTTTCCAAATCTGTCTTCGATAATTGTTCGAACATCGGCAAAAGCGAGGAAATATCTTTCCCTTCTTGTTCTGCTTGCAATTTTTCTATTTCTAAATCTTGCTGGGTAATTGAAAGCCAAAGGTGCTTCACGAAAACAACTCCCGAAGTGGCTTTTGAAGAGCGGCAACGGCTTCATCGTCATCTTCCGGTAAGGAAAAGTTTTCCCATAAACCCCAAACTTCTTCGTGAGAAACATAAGAGTCTCGTTCGATAACCGAAAGAGGTCCTAAACTTTCGAGTTCGAGCATGTCATGACGCGTGAACGTTTCGAAATTGCATCCGAAATCTGGGTATCTCGCATTAGGGATATAGGGAAACCGCTTGAGGAAAAGCACATTTTCGTTGACATATCCACCCCAACCTGCAGTAACTAACGCCCCCACCTTTTGAGGAGCCTCGATGGGTGCCTGTTTCAAACGAACGAGTTTTCTGCCCCACCGCCATCGCGAATCGGACATATCTGTGTATCCCCACAAAACGAGAGGGCGCACCGGAAGTAATCTTTCTTGATGAGATTGGTATGGTTCCTGCGGAAAAAATCCGACCCCCCCAGGTGCCATAACGGAAAGAGCCCAAGGTGCGACCTCATCTCGATAATTCATGCGCTGAACAATTCGATGCTCGACGTATACTTTCTTATTCTTAAGGGCGATGCGCAGTTCGCGCTGAAAGCCTGTCTGCTCTTGAAGCGAAGCAGTTAGAATCGCACAATCCCCTTCCTGCGTCAATGTGACGGATTCGTTATCGGGCAAATCCGTTTTTCCAGGGATTTCAGGTGCAATCCAAAGCCTGTGACCTCCATAACTGCGATACTCGCTCCCCCCCACCTTGCCCATTTGATGAGAAAATTCTGCAAATTCATTCTTGCCATTCACGAAACCGAACCGGATAACACGAGGACCGACCTCCAAAGTCGCAATAATTTCGATTCGTCCGTCTGTAAGACGCAAACACCGATTCCATCCTCCGTAAGGAACGATTTCCATGTAAAAAAGTGTAGCAGGTATTTCCTAAAATCGAACTTGGTAATCCAGTCGAAGAATCAGATTCGTCCAAAGTTGACCGTCGGGAAGCGAATGCTCCCATCGTGCACTGCCGATGAGGAAACTTAGCGTCTGATTCGGACCCGGCTTTTGGTCGAATCCGATTTCCCAGATGTGTCGTGTTCGTTTCATCCCCGGTTGCAGATTGCGTTCCAACCCATAGGTCAGCCTCAACGGACGCCCTGTATTGTTGAATAAAGATGCTTGGATTGAAACTCGTCGTGCTTCGGTATTTTGGTCCAGTCGTGCAAGTTGTTCGTATTGGAATTTTCCGCTCGCGAATGTATTCGGCGTATATTCGAACCCCCAATTGCGCGATTGAATCGGTTGAAGGTTGCTTCCGAATAACGCTCCATTTTGGGTAGCCTCCGGAAAACTATCCGTAGAACCTACGATTTTCAATTTATCGTTCAACTGATAACTTACATCGTAATCGCGCAACAAGAAATTGCCCATTCCAGGGATGTTTCTCGTTTTATAGGAAAGGTTGATTTGCAATGGTTTTTTACCGGTGGGGTCCATTTTCACAAACACACCACGTTCGGTTGCTCGTTGTCCGGTCGGAAGGATAAATTGCGTGTAATTCGAACCGACGAGCGAGCCGAATACAGTGGTGTTGATCGAAGCGAGTTCGTTTTCCCGTTTCCATATGCCAGCATCCGTCTCGCTGTCATAACCGAATTTCACGTTGATGGCTTTGAATATCCCGAAATCGAAAGGTTTTTTCGTGCTGAAGGAAAAGTTACCTAAGGCTTGTGTTTTCACCCCGTCGGTTTTTCTTTCGTCGTAGTATCCTCCATATTCATAATCGCTATTGCCCCCACCGGAGAGTTCCCATTTATAATTTTGCTTTCCTCCACCCAAAGAGTTCAATTCTCGATTCCAGTTGTATCCGATTTTGAATCCGTTTCCCATGTCGTAACTAAAACCGAAAGTTCTATTTCTCTGGTCGGCTTTGTTACCGTCTCTCCAGACAAAATATTCCGTTGCATTTACGGATAACCGTTTGCTGATAGCATAATTCAAACGGTAGGCTTGCGCATCTTCGTATCCACCATCTGCAAACTGCGTTCGTAATTGCTCCGTAGAAAAATCCATACCTTTCAGGAGTTTCGTTTCGTATTTCGCGTAATCTGTTACCCTACTCGGCTTATCGGCTTGCGCCCCCCCTAAATACTCCTGTTCTTTTCTCACCGTGAGTTTGCCCCACTTTCCGAAATCCCGCAACCCTTCCATTGCAAAAAGGTTGTTTTCGAAAAGCAAGTCCGAATTCGCACCGAATTTTTGACCGTAAAGCGAGACAGAAATGCTCGATTTCGAATCCGGTGTATAGATAATCCTCGCGTCCCGTTTGTACCTTCGAAGATCTTCGTTTCCATTCGTGGAGTCATAGAAGCTCCCTTCGATATTGAAGTTTTTCAATGCATTGAATTTCAATGCTAAATCCCATTGACGATAGCCGATGAGCTGCTTGAACAACCAGTTCTCCGAATCGTTGATATCACCCGCTCGTGCAAACTCGTCGTCCACATTTCGAAAACCTCCTTTGACTTCATAGCCCTGTCCTTTCAACATTGCAGTCCATCGGTCAGCACTACCTTCGTCGCTTCCCACGCGGAGGCCAGCAAGCGAGAACTGTGTTTTTGCGTTCACCTTCCAATCCAATAAAATATCTTCCCTCTCGAATCCAAACTGATTTCCGATAATCTTGCGCTCCGTTTCTAACAAGTCGTAATAGCGCAAGAAGTTCTTATCGAAATTCGTTCGCTTGTATTGAAGGTTGAGATTTTTAGCAGCGAAGAAGAAATTCCCTCCCGTTACTTTTCCTTTCCCGTCCGAAATATCGAACCAATCCAAACGTACATTGGAATTCGCAAATGGTTGTCCTTGAAAGCGCAGGAAATTACGCTCCATACCGGTTTCTTTTACAATCCAGTTTCTCTCGTTAGGATTAAGAGCCGCGGCGGGGTCGTAAACTTGCAAGGTTTGAAGAATCATCGAATCGAGTTCGTTAGCCGATAAATCCCCTAAACGAACGAAAGCAGAATCAGTCTTTCGATTCCAAAACTCCAAGCCGAACTTGCCGAAATCGAGTTTTCCGCTTCTACTTTCGAATCCGTATTTTCCGTCACCGAACGCCTTTTGCGACAAAGATAGCCAGTTTCCTTTATCTTTTTTCGGAAGTATCAAGGAAAATTCTTCTCTTTGCAAACCTCGTTCTTTCGCCCATTGACCCCTTTCTGCCTCCGCTAAATCATTGAAGCGGTTGAACGCATTATCTATTTTTTGAGTGAAATAACTTCCTTTCAGCCACGATGTCTCTAACGAGAAGTTTTTGCGCTCGATGCCTCCCAAGGCATCTCCGATTCGATTTTCATCGAAGGCGAACGAATTGCCCTTGAACTGCAACTTGGCGCCAAGGCTCTCTCTTTCTATCCCTTTTTCTTTTTGAAGTTGCGCTCTATCGCTTTCTGCCAAATCTTGAAATCTATTGAAACCGTAATCAATTTTTCTTTTATCGAAATAGGCTTCGAAATTAGAGGATTTCACTTTGTAATTTTGAAACGTGATTTTAGAAGAACCGTCTTCTATGGTTCGAAAACTATTCGTAAAGTTCCATCCTTTCGGATTCACTCCGTTCAAACTCAAGCCATAGCGCACCAAGCCTTTTTCTTTTTCGAGTTGTTGAATCTTATTGCTGTCCATTCCCGTTTGATTCAGCATTCCGAAACCTGTGAACTTTTGTCCGACTCGCTGAATATCTGCATCGAGAGTTACGCCTTTCGAAACATCGGCATGAAATTCCTGTAAAAGGAGTGAATCCGTTCCCTCGACTCCGCTCTTCGGAGCATTTTGGTCGGGAGATGACGCATCGGCTTTCACGTCAGGTTGCCATTGACTGGAAACCATAAAAAGACCACCGAGTTTTCCTAAACCAAAACTGAAGTTGTTTTGCAAACCAGCGGTTTGAAATTGCATCAATGTCCCGTCGCTGAATCTTTGCGCTCCGGAAAAACTCAGAAGCATTCGCAAAGAGCCGTCTTTGGTGAAATTCAACGCGGTCAAAGGCATTCCAGAAAACGAAGAACTCGTTTGCAACTTCGCATCATGACGATAGGTAACTCTCACCGTTTCATAGGATTTGGCTTGATAAAAAAGATACAAAACACCTGCCGCGTAATCAATGACGTAATCCGTGCCTTCGCTTAAAACCGTAGCGCCGACTTCTACACGGACACTTCGAGGAACGATTCCGCCATAACGTAAGGGTAGACCCAGACTCCCCTTGTTCGCTTGGAGAACGTCAACTGCAAGTGTCCCCATGAGCGGAACCTGAGAGGAATCGATCCCAGCCGAAAGGTTATTCGAAAACTCTTGCGCAAATGCAACGGAGGAGAGTAGGAGCATTGCTCCTACCGCTATTGTCCTCCGTTTGCACTTGCTATTCATAAGCGCGTTACCTCCGCTTTACGAGTAACGGACCCTAATGCTTATCATCGGTTCAGGCTCCCTCCTTCGTTTTCTCTGATTGGGTTTTATCAGTCTTTCCTGTTGCATTGTCTTTCAACTGCGAAGGGAGGCCGAGTTCTTTCGTGTTGATTTCTCTGAGTCTTTCCCGTAGTTTCGCCAATGCATTTTTCGTAACGATTGTTTTCGCGTCGGATTGTTCTTTTGCGTCCGAATCTCCCGAAACGGAGCTTCGATCATGAGAGAAATCATCGTACGCCGATTCGTTAATCATCCCGATTACATCCGGTGCATCTGGCAATGGCCTTTGCCGTTGAATGAGTCCTGAAGATCCGCTTTCGCCACCTGAACCAGTAGGGGTCTTATAGGCGAGCGCTGGGTCATTTCGTCTTGGCTGCTGAATGGGAGTTGAATTCGGTTTAGAAGCTACCGCAAGCGAGTTTCTGGGTGTGTTATGCACCACTTTAGGTGTCGTTCTGCTTTGCGATTTCTCATTCTTCACAGCGGGTTTAGCGCTCGCGAGTGGAGAAGATTCCACCAAAGCCGCATTTGGCTTATTCATAGCAACTTTGGGCTTGCTCACCAACCTTTCTTCTGAATTACTGGATATATTCCCGCTCGAGTACCAAAAACCTAAAACGACCACCGAGACGATGACCGCTGCAGCCGGGGAGGCACGCAAGGCAAGAACCGGTATATTTCTTCTTTGAGTTGTCTTGGAAAAAATGCTCTCCCTTAGCCAGGAAGGAGGTTCTTCGGACACTCGGACTAGTGAGGACTGGGAGCGAAGTTCTGCAAGGACTTTTTCTGCGCCTGGAACTTCTTCTAAATACGCCTCCACTAGCCGGCGCTCTTTGTGAGAACAAGCACCGTCCAAATACGCCGAAAGAAGTTCGAACATCTCTTCGTCCAAACTTCCATGGTCGTCGAAGGCTTTTTCGAGTTCATCCCATATGTCTTTTTGATTCGCCATCTTATGTCCTTTTTCGTTAGGTTTCCGTTCTTTTAGACCTCTATTCCTGCCAGAAGTGGCAAATCTGTGCTATAATGCGGCTTCTCCGCAGACAACCGGTTGCTGTAACAGCGTAATTTTGAGCGTAGACTCATCCGGTCGAGGGGGTAAATCTGAGAAACCCGAATTTTTACGGGGTCTCGCCTCCCTGTCGGCGGGACCCTGAAATCTTTTTAAGCAGTAAATCGAATGCCAACACCAAAAAAAATAGAAACTGTCGAGAAAGCAAAAAACTGGTATAGCCAGTCGAAGGGTTTGATTTTTACCGAGTATTCGGGGCTTTCCGTTCCCGAACTCCAACAGCTCCGTAGCAGCTTGCGGGAGACGGGAGGGGAATTTCATGTCATCAAAAACACACTTCTCCGCATTGCTTTGGGAAGTGATGTTGTCGAAAAACTCCCTCCTGAATTTCACAACGGCGTAACTGCGACGCTTTTCGTGTTCGATAACGAAGTGAATTGCGCAAAAGTTCTTACAAACTTCGCAAAGACGAACAAGAAACTCAAAATCAAGGGAGCGTTCCTCGAGGACACTATCCTGTCTGCAAAGGAGGTCGATGAATTTGCAAAACTTCCCCCAAGGGAAGAACTTATCGCCTCGATTGCAGGCGCAATCACTGCCACCCTATCACAGATAGCGGGATGCATTCAGGAAATGCTCGCAGGTCCTATTCGAGCAATCGGTGCTGTTGCCGATAAACTCGGTGCTTCCCAAACGGTTTCGCAAGAAGGGACTCCTTCTGAGGAAACTAAAACTGAGGAAACCAAAACCGAGGAAGAAAAACCAGCAGAAGATACAACGACTACTACCGAAAACGTTTCCGAAGCGGAAGCAACATCGGAAAAACCAACCGAATCCAAGGAGGAATAAATCATGCCATCACCAATTGTCGAAGAAATCGTTGAAAAAATCTCCGGACTCACTGCGCTTCAACTAAGCGAACTCAAAAAAGCCATCGAAGAGAAATTCGATGTCACTGCGGCTGCACCGATCGCGATGGGCGCAATGCCCATGATGGCGGCAGGGGGGGCCGAAGCTCCAGCACAGGAAAAGACGACATTCGATGCGATCTTGACCGATGCGGGTCAGGCGAAACTCTCCGTGATCAAGGCGGTTCGCGAATTGACAGGCTTAGGATTAAAAGAGGCTAAAGACTTAGTTGACGCAGCACCGAAAGCGATTAAGCAAGGTGTAAGCCGAGATGAAGCCGAAAAAATCAAAGCGGTCATCGAAGAAGCCGGCGGAAAAGTCGAAATTAAATAATTACAGCCCGAGGAAATTAACGAAGCAGCGTAAGAACGCGATATTTCACGCACTTACACTGTTCCTATTTCGTAATATTGCGACTTCTCGGGTGCGCGTGAAAATACTTTTCTTTCAAAGTCGCAAAATCCAGGTGGGTATATATTTCCGTCGTTCCGACAGACTCGTGCCCCAATAGTTCTTGCACGCTCCGCAAATCCGCTCCAGCCTGCACTAAATGCACAGCGTAGGTATGGCGGAGTGTGTGAGGTGAGATTTTTTTCAAAATCCGTGCTTTTGCAGCACAATCCTTCAAAATTCGAAAAACCCCTGAACGAGAAAGGGGGGTTCCTTTCTGATTCAAAAAAATAGTCGGTTCTTCACGGAACTTTGCTTTCTTTGATTTTCTTACGAGCAGTTTCGGGCGCGCCTCTTCTATATATTTTCGAAGCCAAGCATGCGATTTTGCAGGGATGGGAACGATGCGAGTCTTCCCCCTTTTTCCGGTAATGCGTAAAACGGATTCCGATTCGATGTAATTTTCTTTCACTAAAGTCACCAGTTCGCTGATTCGCAATCCAGTTCCATAAAGGAGTTCGAACATCGCACGGTCTCGCAAACCCGGGGGGGTATTCACGTCCGGCACAGCCATAAGAGCCTCGACTTCTTCCAAAGTCAAGGCTTTGGGAAGCGACCGCTGCTTTCGATAAGAAAAATCCGAACGCAAAAGACCTTGTGGGCCCTGCTCCATTTTCGCGAGAAATTTAAAGAAACTGCGCAAACAAGAAAGTTTGCGCGCTAAACTTCGAGCGGATATCCCCCGGTTAGCCAAAGAGTTTTGAAAAGCATTCAAATGCGATTGCCGATAATCGGACCAATCTTTCCCCCCCGCTTTTCGAAAATGCTCTTCCGCTTGTCGTAAATCCCGATAATATGCCTCTACGGTGTTTCGGCTCGCACCGCGTTCCACCACCAAATAATCGAGAAACCACTCGATGGCGTCTTCTAAGGGATTGGTCTCTTTTGAAGTACGCATATAGAGGGTTGGATATACATCAAATCATGTTCCAAAGGATAACGCTCGAGAATAATCTTGCGCAATTTTTCTCGATTGATTCGCGCCTCTTGCGAACCGACTCTCGCAATGCGCGGTTCGCTTCCCCAAAACAATGCGACGAGGTCATATTTCTTTGGAAGCATTTCCATGAATGCCACGAAATCCGGTTGATTCAGTCTATCGTAATCTATGAACTCGAAACTGCTAAAAACAATATACTCGGGGCCGATTTCCGTAATCAAACGGACATCCCAATCTTTTCTCTTTCCATCTGGGGGAATATAACGTATTGCATAGGGGTTCTCCTCGAACATAGTTGACAAACGACGCTCCGCTCCCGGCAAATTCGTATCCCTAAAGAGTGGGGGGGAATAAAACCAAGGGTCGGTGACGAACGCCACTGTTTTCCCCTCACGTGTCTTTTCCAATAGCCATCGTGCGGCTTGGTCTCTGGGGTCTGTGTGCATCATAAAGGCGGTGAGCGTGAAAGGACCGTTTTTGGACGCAAAGGAAACACCTACGAGCAACAATATCATCGCAGAAAGCCATCGCATGCGCCCCCCCATCTCATGAAATCGTCCGAGCGTGAAGCCTAGGCTGACTGCCAAAAAAGGAAGCAGTGGCAATGTGTATCGCATAAACTTCACTTCCGCACTTGCGATTACGAAATAATATAAAAGGAATGAAATAATGAACATGAGCCAGCATTGTCTTTTCCAAGCATACACGATGAAAATCAAACCGATAACACCTATAACGAGCGGAAACAGACCGAAGGCGCTCGCCAAATTCCCGATGTGATAGAAAAAACCCGAGGAAGTTCCTGCGAAAACGAGGCCATGACCCTCAGCGGCATGACGGATTTCGTAATTTACATCTCTAAAAAACAAAGAGGGTTCGAGAATTGCACCAGGAGTCGCCATCAGAAAGCCGATTGCAAAAATAATAAGCACTCCGAGGACCGGAAGCAACTTCCTTGCAAGAAAAAACACACTGAGCAAAGGTGCGACAAGAAAAACCGCGGTCGTATATTTCGTTCCTGCGGCAAAACCTGCGAAAAGCGCTGAAATGGTTAATGTCTTGACTGGGCGAAAGGTCTTATCCTCAGTCGTTTCGTTATTTGAAAACGCTTTAAAAGAAAAAAACAAAGCACAAGCAACCCAAAAAGAAGCAAAAACATCTACGGTTAGAAAACGGGAATGAACGAGAAATCCAGGAGCGAGACCCAAAACTATTGCCCCTACAATCGAACCCAAGACATTAGAAATTCGAGCGAGGAGCAAAAAAACGACTGCCGCCGTTCCCGCTCCAGCGAGCGCTGAAATGACTCTTCCTGTCAAATAAATATTTTTAGCAGTCTCCCAAGCCGGAGTTTTCGATGAAGTGGGTATCCATCTATAACTAGTTCCTAAATCCACACCGAGTTTCAAAAAAGTCAAATACATGCTCCCGTAATTGTAAAAACCGGGTCGGAAATAAGGATTTTGAAGGGCATATGCCGCAATTAGCCCCTCATCGGGATGAAGGGATTGATTTCGCAACTCGTTCGGCAATCCCCATGTAATTCCAGGAATTCGAACGAGAAAGGCGATAAAGAAAATCACCAAAGCCCCCACCCATTGACCCTTTTTCGTCACTTTTTGAGAAAGAAAATCCCGCACAGTGACCGTGTTTTTGAATTCTTTCATTTAAACGATTTATGATTTATAGGACTTATACGACTTATACGATACTACCAAATAATACCGAACAAGGCAGAGACTTTTTTTTATCTATTCATCACTATTGGAAAAGAATTACTTCCTTACCAAATAAGCCTCGCTCGTGAAACGTTCCTCGTAATAGGGTCCATCTTGTCCACGTATCGTAATCGAAGTGTTACCTTTGCTCGTGCCTTCGATTTCATAAACGGCGAAAGTCTCTGGGTCGAGGTAGTAATCCACCGTCGCATCCATTTGTAATTTAATTTCTTTGAAAGGAGCGAACTTCAATTCGATGCCTAATAAATCCGCAACGAAAGGCGCGGCATCCGAATCGTGATGCAGCGTTCCTTGAATCCAAGCGCGTTTCTTCCCTTCTCGGGTCGTATTCCCCTTGTATACGTATGTGTAATCAATGCGCGTCATGATGTTTCGGCCTTTATCCGCTCCGCTCTTCAGCGTAGCGGGAACGTATCCGACGGTTTCCTTCCACGTATCTCCGACTTTTACGGGATGAACCGGCAATACAGGTCCCCAATCGAAAAAATTCACGAATGCACCCAAACTTCGGAGTTCAGCAATCCAGGATGTTACATCGAGTTGCGCATTACCGAAAGATGCGCTCCAAAAAGCGGGTTCTCCACCACCTCCGCCTGTTCCCGCTTTCTTCTTTTCCTTAGGTGATTCATCTTTGAGAGTAAGCAATTGGTTTTTTCTTGAAAACGTAAGTAACAAATTCTGTGGGCGGTTGATTACCTCCATTTTTGGCGGGCTATCCACGGTTTCACCCTCCCGAATCTTGATATTAGGTCGTTTGAATCTGACATCCGCCGCTCCATCAGGCTTTAAACGTTCTGTCTCCATAGTATAGGCATAAGAATACGTAACCCCGAACGGTAAGAACGTTTCGAGGGGAACTCCACGAAACTCTATCGTCATTTTACTGACGAATTGAAAGGTATGTTTTTCACCCTTGCGAAATTTTCTTTCGATATCGATCGCTTCGGTGGACTGCGCACCTACCAAAGCGGCGAGCGATAAAGCAATCGGACTTATAATCATGGTAAACCTCTGACGGATAACCCCCTTTATTATAACTAAAATTTATGCTCAATCTATTTCTCTTCCCCCTCACTTTCGCCTGGTGGTCTTTAGTCTTTCTAAGCAGTGGACCCGGCTTCTCAGGAGAATGGACGAAGCGATTGCTTGCAGAGTGGTTCGGGCTCGAAGGGACGACGCTGGAAATAGCAAACTACATCCTCCGTAAGTCATGGCATGTTTTTTATTACTTTGTGCTCGCTTTTCTCCTCGGAATCACGATTCGCGCTATGTTTTCCTCTTCGCGTCGCAATGCTTTTTTCATTCCGGCTTTCCTCGCTCTTTCGACGGCGATTTTCGATGAGTCACGCCAAGCAATGAGCCCATCACGGACGGGGACTGCACTCGATGTTCTTTATGACGCTCTCGGTATTTCGATAGCGGTTTTGTTGTTGATGAGAATGAGCAAAAAAGCGTGAATGGGCTAAAAAGTCTTTTGCACAGGTAGTTTGGGATGCTTTATGTCACTACTGCAGCGCTTCGTTTTGCGTTCGCTATGTAGTATTCGTGAATTGCTTTGCAGCTAATTCGTGAAGAATCTTTGCGAGTGCGAAGGGCAAGCAATAGCGCTCGAGCAGTATCCAAACTGGTGATGCAAGGAATTCCTGTTTCGACACAGGCTCTTCGAATTTGCAAGGCTTCTTGTTCTGTAACCGGGTTATCGCTCGGAGTATTGATAAGCAAAGCGACTTTTCCCTTCTGAACCCAGCGTAAAAGGTTATTTTCATCTTCGGAAATCTTAGCGACACTTTTCGCCTGCACTCCCTTTTTGATGAGATAGTCATGAGTTCCACGAGTCGCTGCGATATCGAATCCCAACTCGTGTAATTCTCGAGCAATTTCCACCGCCTCTTCTTTATCCGAATCCCGTACGGTTATAAGAGCGAGTCCTGTTTCGGGGAAACGAATTCCTGCCGCCATCATCGCTTTCAAGAGTGCGCAAGGATATTCGTGGTCTATTCCCAACACTTCGCCTGTGCTCTTCATTTCCGGACCTAATGTAGGTTCTACTTGAGTGAGTTTTTGAAAACTGAAAACCGGTGCTTTAACGGCGAACAATCCGGGGTTCGGATATCTTGTGGGGGGGTGTGACAACCAATCGAGAACCGTCCTCGATTCGGGGTCCCAAATTCCACTCGCATAACCCTGTGCTTTCAATGTTTCTCCCATTGCGCAACGGGTGGCGATTTTCACCATCGGTAAATCGGTTACTTTGCTCAAATAGGGAACGGTTCGACTCGCTCGAGGATTGACCTCCAAAACCAAAACTTCTCCATCGTGAATCACGAACTGGATATTCATCAAACCTTTTACGTTCAGTTCTTTCGCAATCGAGCAGGCGATTTCGATGATTCTTCTCTGATGCTCGACGCTCAAAGTTATGGGGGGGTACACCGCCATGCTGTCTCCGCTGTGCACTCCAGCGCGTTCGATATGCTCCATGATGCCAGGCACGAGAGTGTCCTCACCATCGGAAATCACATCCACTTCTGCTTCGACGCCACGCACGTACCTATCCACGAGTATCGGGGCACGGGTGCTCACTTGCGTCGCCGCCGAGACGTATTCTCGAAGTTCCTCTTCCGTCCACACGATTCGCATCGCACGCCCCCCCAATACGAAACTCGGCCTTACCAGAACCGGATATCCGATTTCTTCCGCAACCTCTATGGCTTCTTCCACCGAAACGACTCCTCGACCAGGAGGTTTAGGGATTCCAAGTTTTCTGAGCAGTTTCTCGAAGAGGTCTCTGTCTTCTGCGGTTCGAATCGCCTCGGCTGTCGTTCCGAAAATTCTAATTCCGAGTGCATGCAAAGATTCTGCAAGGTTGATTGCCGTTTGCCCCCCGAATTGAAGCATCACACCTGCCGCATTTTCTCTTCGAATAATTCGAAGCGCATCGTCGGTCGTTACTGGGTCGAAATACAATGCATCTGCTGTATCGAAATCCGTGCTCACAGTTTCCGGATTGTTGTTGAGAATCACTGCTCGATATCCCATCTCATGAAGTTCCCAAGCGCAATGCACGCAGGAATAATCGAATTCGATTCCCTGCCCGATTCGAATAGGTCCGCTTCCTAACACTAAAACTGCTGGCTTGGAATCTATTTCCAAAACATCGTCTTCGATATCGCTCGTGGAATAAAAATACGGAGTTTTACTTTCGAATTCGCCCGCACACGTATCTACCATTTTGTACGACTGTGGCTGAGGCCGTTTCGGGTTTTTGACTAAACTCTGGATACGATTTAAAAACCAAGGATCAATTCGTGAAAGTTCATGCACACGAACGACATCCCAATTTCTACGAAATGCTTCTGCTAACGCCCAAAGTCTTTCGTCCGTAGGATGGCGAATCTCGTTTTCCAATTCTGCATCGGAAAAATTCGTGAACTTTTCGTATTCCAAACTATCCCTTCCGATTTCCAATCCACGAACCGCTTTGAGAAGTGCATCTTCGAATGTATGGTCGATCGCCATCACCTCGCCCGTGGATTTCATTTGCGTGGTCAAGGTGCGATTCCCAGCAGTAAATTTGTCGAAGGGAAAACGGGGAATCTTTACTACGCAGTAATCCAATGCCGGTTCGAAAGCAGCCTTCGTCGTTTTGGTGACTGCGTTTTCGATTTGGTCTAAGGTTTTGCCGATGGCGATTTTTGCAGAAACTCTCGCAATGGGAAACCCCGTTGCTTTGGAAGCCAAAGCCGATGACCGGGACACGCGAGGATTGACTTCTATGACGTAATAATCGAAAGATTTCGGATTCACGGCAAACTGTATGTTGCACCCCCCCTCGACGCCCAATGCTCGGATGATTCGCAGCGATGCGCTTCGAAGGATTTGATACTCGATATCAGAAAGCGTTTGGGAGGGAGCGACCACGATGGAATCCCCCGTATGGATACCCATCGGGTCTATATTCTCCATGTTACAAATCGTGATGCAGTTATCTGCGCTGTCACGAATGACTTCGTATTCGATTTCTTTCCAACCCAAAAGAGAGCGTTCGACGAGAATTTGCCTGCGCAAACTGAGAGAAAGCCCGATTTTCCCGATTTGCAAAAGTTCTTCGCGGTCATGTGCAACCCCCCCGCCAGTCCCCCCCAATGTATAAGCGGGACGGACGATGCATGGATAAGGGGCGATTTCCGCTGTCTTCGAAAGTTCTTCTTCTGAGGTTACAATCCAACTCTCGGGAACAGGTTCACGAATTTCTCGCATCAATTCCCGAAACCATTCCCTGTCCTCCGCTTTTCGAATCGCTTCGAGTGGCGTTCCTAATAAACGAACTTCGTATTTTTCCAAAATCCCTTTCTCCGCCAATTGGGTTGCGAGATTCAAACCGGTTTGCCCCCCCAGAGTCGCCAACAAACCATCCGGGCGCTCCTGTGCAATCACGCGTTCGCAAAAATCGACTTCGAGTGGTTCGATATAGACCCTGTCTGCAATCTCGAGGTCGGTCATGATCGTCGCAGGATTGCTGTTGATGAGGACGACTTCGATTCCTTCCTCTTTCAAAGCGCGGCAGGCTTGTGTACCTGCGTAATCGAATTCGGCAGCCTGACCAATCACGATCGGTCCGCTGCCGATGACCATGACTTTCTTCACGCGCCTGCCCTCTCTATTCTGTGAATGAACTCCTCGAAATACACTCGAGAATCCCATGGTCCTGGTGCCGCTTCTGGATGATATTGAATACTGAACGCTCCTAATTTTTCATGCTGAAGCCCTTCGACCGTGTTGTCGTTCAAATTGATTTGTGTTACTTCCAATCCCGTTCCGCTCAAAGAATTCGGGTCAACCGCATATCCATGATTTTGCGCAGTAATCACCACACGCCCTGTTCGCAAGTCTTTCACCGGATGATTCCCCCCCCTGTGTCCGAATTTCAATTTGAACGTAGTCCCCCCCAAGGCGTGCGCGATAATTTGATTTCCGAGGCAAATGCCGAAAACTGGAACGCGCCCTAAAAGTTCTCTCACCGTCGCGCTGATGGAATCGAGCAAACGCGGGTCGCCCGGTCCTGGAGAAAGCACGACCCCGTCCGGATTCCATCCGAGAATCTCCTCAGCATTAGAATGTTGCGGAAGAACTATGGAACGACATCCCAAAGCCGCAAAACGACGCAGGATGTTGTATTTCAGTCCGCAATCCAAAACCACGATGCGATGTTTATAGTCCGCAGTGGGATGGTCTATTTCTTCTTTTCCTTCGTAACCCCATGCATAAGGAGCGCGAGTGCTCACTTGCGCAACGAAATTTTGTTCTCCGTAATCCGGATGCTTTCGCAGTTTCTCGAGGGCTTCCTCGTAGGGGTCTGATGTGATGACGCCCATGGTAACTCCTCCCGAGCGCAATTTTTTTGTCAGCGCGCGAGTGTCTATCCCCCGAAGTCCTACTGTCTGCTTTAGTTTGAGAAACGCGTCGAGTGTGCTTTTGCTCCGCCAATTGCTCGGAGCGTCGCTTGCTTCATGTACGATGATTCCGGCAGGTTGTATGCGCTCGGATTCGAAATCGTCATCGTTGATTCCATAGTTGCCGATAAGAGGATATGTAAAGAGAACAATTTGCCCTGCGTAACTCGGGTCGGTGAGTATCTCCTGATACCCCGTCATCCCTGTATTGAAAACTACTTCGCCAAAAGCCTCTCCCTCGGCGCCTAAGGGGTTGCCTTCGAACACCGACCCGTCGAGAAGCACCAAGCGTCGTTCCAAGAATCTTCCTGGTCAGGCGCGCAAAAGAGCCATCGCCAAAGACCGATTTAATTTACCACAAATAGTCTGGAATTGTGCTGAGTAACAAAAACCTATGTTTCACTTACCTATGTTTCACTTACAAAGCAGAAATCGGGTTTACCGATATGACACTGAAAAAAACAATTCTCAATGAAAATAACTCGCACCGTTTATATCTATGACGACGCCCGTCAAATACTCAGCCTCTTCGCTCAATAGGAAAGAAGCAACGGTGGCACACTCCTCTGGAGTCGCGACACGTCCGAACGGAATTCCTGCTTCGATTTCTTTCCTTCTTTTTTCCATTCCTTCTCTGGTCATCGCAGTTTCCACCCAGCCCGGCGCGATTCCGAAAACATAAATCCCTTTCGGTGCGAATTCGACCGCTAAAGAACGAGTCAAGTTAATCAATGCACCTTTGGTTGCAGCATAAGCGGCGGCACCCGCTTCGCCTCGAAAACCTACTCGAGAGCAAACATTAAGTATCTTCGCCCCTCTCGCCGCTTGGGAAATAAACCAACGCGAAAGATAAACGGCTGACCAAAAGTTCGTAGCGAAACTCGATTCCCAGACTCGGTCGAATTCTGCTTCTTCTTTTATATCGAATGGCTGAGGGACATAAATGCCGGCGTTGTTCACCAACGCGGCTATCTCTCCTTGCTCCTTAACCCAATCCCAAAGTCTTTTGCATTCCTCTTTTCGCGAAAGGTCTGCTCCGAAAGGAACCGCTTTTCCACCGGTTTGCAAAGCGACTTCTTCAGCTGCTGACTTTTCTTTTCGATAATGAATTAAAGGAGTCCATCCATCTCGAGCGAGTCGAATCGCAATAGCCCTTCCGATTCCACGAGAACCTCCGGTAACGAGAACATTTCCTTTCATTCTTAGAACTATTCCGATTTCTTTACCAAATCACCATACAAATCCGGAAGACGAGAAGCGAAAAGGTCGTATTCGTATTCTCCGGGAATTCGAACGACGTGTTTGTTTCGAGCCTTTGCAACGTCAACCTCTGCAAATATTGTTTCTTCGTTTGCGTGTTCTGCCGATGCTAAAACATCTCCATTCGGTGCGATGATTTTGCTCTTACCGATAAATCGAAAACCCTTTTCTTCCCCCACACGATTGGAAGTAGCAACGAAAATTCCGTTCTCGATAGCGCGCGCTGGGCAAATAATGTCGCTTGCGGCAGATGCACCTTCGGGCCAATTCGTCGGCAAAACGACGATTTCTGCGCCTTGCAGCGAAAGAACGCGAACTGCTTCTGGAATCCGTATATCGTAACAAATAAGAACACCGATTTTTACGACGGAGGTCTCGAATGCTTTCAATTCATCGCCTGCTTTCACGAACCGGTCGAGACCTAAAAATGGCAAATGCGTTTTACGATAAACACCTTTTAATCCTTCCGGCGTAAAAACTGCTGCAGAATTATGAAGATTCGCATCTCGTTTCTCTGCGAATCCGACCACTGCAACTACTCCCAGTTCTTTACAAATTTCTTCAATAGAGCGAATAGGTTCGGAGGATAACGATATGGCGGCTTCTTTTGCTTCTTCTTCGGATGAAAAACAATATCCTGTTAGAGCACATTCGGGATAAACAACTAACTTCGCTCCTTCCTTTTTTGCGTACCGAATGCCATCGATGACACGCTCGGTATTATCTTGCACTCGTGAAAATTTCGGGAAAAATTGAACGACTGAGACTATCATTTATGAAATTACAACATACAACCCCGAACCCTCTTGAATCAAGCCCCCATCCTCGACTAAAAACTTTTTCAGAATTCCGCTGACTGGCGATTCGACTTCGTTGAAAACCTTCATCGCCTCGATAATTCCCACTACTTGCCCAACTGCTATACGTTCCCCTTCCTCCACGAAAGGTGGCTCAGATGGCGAAGGACGACGATAAAAAATTCCTGTCATCGGAGACGGAACAATCGTCCCCTCTTCTTTCAATGTAGGAGAAGTACCTTCCGCAACGTTCGCAATTGGATTATTACTTCGCGATGCACGCTTAACCTCGATAAACAGCCCCTCCTCCTGCCAAGCGAGGCTTTCTAATCCCAACTCGGAAAGTAAGGACGCAAGTTCTTCCAACTTTTCTTTCGGGTTAGTCACTGAGTTGGATTATAAACCTCAAACGACGATAAAAACTCCGCCACAGCCTCGGAAGGACGAGAATTTGGATGTCTCCATGCATGGCTAAAGGAAATAGAAGCAAAGAACGTTCGAATCACCAAAAAAATCCCCTCCCATATAAGGAGGGGATTTTAGAGCGTGAACCAAACTTCCTACGGAGATAACTCGATTCGAACAAGGTCGAATAGAGCATCGAATCCGAATCGTGCATTTTGGAACGGAACCGTGTATACAAGCCGCACTTCTATGCGACCATCGTTGCGAATGTAATTCGACGCTCCTGAGCCAATCGTTCCGCTCTGAAGAACATCGGAGGTACTCAACGCATACGTTCCGATGACATCGAACTGACCGGTATTCCAATTCTTCAGTGCGATTTCACCAGTGCCATTGTTGACATTGATTTTCGATTCGATTTTCCACGTCAAGGAGGATGGATTTTGAACGGGTGAATCCATTCCTACAACGAGTTCAATAGGTCCGGGTGTCGGTCTTCCGAACGCGGGAAGAGAGTTGCAAATCAGCGGATCTTCGTCAGAAATCAACATTTCGGCGATTCCACCAGAAACCTTCTTTCCTTTTACGACGGTGAAATCTGTAATGGCTCCTGTCGCAGAACCATTGATGCTGAAGTTTTCGTCGCTACTGTCGCCGTTCGTATTTCCGTCTCCATCTCGCGCGAGAACTTTAATTTTCCCTTGCGATGTGTTGATGTCCGGAATTGTCCAGATGTAAGAACCATCGTCTTCTGTAGCCGAAGCGATTGTCAATGGATAACTGTTTCCACCGTCAATCGAGAGAAGAATATCTACGTTTTGAACGCCTTTGTTGTCATCGGAAATCCATTTGATTTCCACTTGCTCACCTGGAGTATATGTTTGTCCGCCATTCGGGCTGATAACATAGGTGTTCGGCAATTCTCCTGTAAGACTTTTCGGCATATGCATAATTACGCAGTGAAAAACTCCGGCGTAAATCACGAGGGATTGGCCGTTGATTTGAACTACATCATAACCTGGCATAGCCTGCTTCCAGGTGTCGAAAGCCTGTTGATTTCGTTCGCTTACCCCTGTTCCCGATGTGTATGTAGGAACGACCACTAAGTTATTGCAAATGAGGATATTCGTGTACGTATAATGCACCCCCCCCATTTTAACAGCGGGGACTCGATAGACCGTATATCCGATGGAAGCCATCAAAGTCGCCATATTGTCGCAAACGATGTCTTGACTCGAACCGGGATTCAAAGGCCAATCGCTAATTACGACTTTATTATCACCAGGAATGAAAAGCCACATGTCGATGTGCTGTGTCGAATCAATCGTCTGGGATAAGGCGTCGGTAATCATCACATTCACGTTCTGATACAAATTCCAGTACGTGATGATATCTTGCTCAGTTAATCCAGGATTTTCGTTCACGATGAGTTCCGTAACGTAAGCATCCCCTGCTGAAGAATGTTGAAAGTTACCCCCACCATGAATTAGCGGGATTCCGTAAATCGCATGATTTTTGTAGTCTGCGAATACGAAAGGATATACATCGTCATTCGGCCGTGGGCGATTGTAAACGTGGTCAATAATCGCTCGGCAACCACCCTGATAAATGTAACGAGGACCGTAGTCTCGTATCCAAATCGTATCCGTAGTTGCAACGATAAAGGTGACTCGGTTCATATCAACACCGAAAGAAGCCAACTTGCTCGCTGCACTATTTTTTTCGGTGGTCGAATCCACGGCTACGTATAAGTCGGCATCTCCATTAGGTCCCGTAATGTATTTCGCCAGGTTAGAAAGCGTGGTGGTGAAGGATGCGTCCCCCTCCCAAGAAATCAAAATGCCATCCGTCGGGGCGTATTCCGGTGGGCAATAGATAGGTCCTGTGGGTGGGTCTGTAGCTCGGTTGACCTTTAGAGGATGGCGGGCTAAATATGCCTTTTCAGCCTCCGTAAGGTTTCTTGGGATATTTTTTCCTTCAGGATAGCGGTTTTCCGCAGATTCCTGTGCCGCCAATGGAGCGACCAAGCCAAAACACAAGAAAATTGCTGCGAGTTTAGAATGCTTCATCATGAAATTTGTTCTCCTAAAAATCGAGTAAAAGTGCGCGCCGAAGTGTAACCCCTCGCCGCTGGGAATTCATTCATTATGTATTAGACGAGTCGAGCCACGCTTTCTTCTTGAGAGGGAACGTTGGCTTTCGAGATTTTGTAGATATAATTAGAAGAACCTTCCACAAAGGGTGATTTCGACAACATCCCCGTCCCGTAAAACCGGGACTGTAGGAATCACCGAGGAAAATCAAATGTTTCAAGCACCGTTACCCAAAGAGTACACAGAACTTACAAGTGAGGAGACTCGTGAGCGCATTCGTAAGGCAAAGCAAACTTTGGGGAAGAGGCTCATCATTTTAGGTCATCACTATCAAAGAGACGAAATCATCGAACATGCGGATTATCGAGGAGACAGTTTAAAACTCGCTCAAGATGCCCTCAAGCATCCCGAGGCGGAATTTATCGTTTTCTGCGGCGTTCATTTCATGGCTGAGAGCGCGGACATTGTAACACCCGACCACGTAAAGGTCATCCTCCCGAATTTGGCCGCAGGGTGCAGCATGGCGGATATGGCGAATCTGTTCCAAGTGCGTTCCTGCTGGAAACAACTCGAAGAAACGCTGGGAGATCTAAGTGTTAAAAACGAGAAATGGAAAATTCTGCCTGTAACCTATATTAACTCCGCAGCGAATCTCAAAGCCTTCGTGGGTGAACGTGAAGGTGTTGTTTGCACGAGTTCGAATGCATCGAAAATCGTGCAGTGGGCTTTCCAAAATGCCGATAAGGTTCTCTTCTTCCCTGACCAGCATCTCGGACGAAACACAGGCGTCAAACTCGGTCTCCATCATGAGAAAGATATGTGCCTTTGGGATCCCCACCAGCCAATGGGGGGGAACAGCGCCGATAAAATTAAAGAATCGAAACTCATTTTATGGAAAGGGCATTGCTCCGTCCACACACGCTTTACTCCTGAACAAGTAATAGAGGCTCGTAAAAAATATCCCGATGTCAAAGTCATCGTTCATCCCGAATGTCCTATGGAAGTGGTTCAACTCGCAGACGAAGTCGGCTCGACGAGCACTATCGTCAGAATCGTGGAGTCTTCGCCTGATGGCACTACATGGGCTATCGGCACTGAAATCAACTTGGTAAATCGTTTAGCGAAAGAAAATCCCGGAAAGAAAATCTTTTCTTTAGACCCGATGATATGTCCATGCTCCACGATGTATCGCATTCATCCGAGTTTTTTATGCTGGGCATTGGAAAACATCGTAAAAGGCACCCCCGTAAATGTCATCGAAGTTCCACCGAAGGTAAAACATTTCGCGAAACTCGCACTCGATAGAATGCTCGCTCTATCATAATGGAGTAAAGAATAAACTTCAACTGCAAAATCAGTCGAGGCATAAAAAGCAACTAACGGGTTACTCCACCGAGACCACCACGAATTACTTTGCTTTGCACAGCCCCTTTTGGTGGTGACCATTCGAACGATGCATCGCTGAGCTTGCCTAAAACGATTTCAACAAGTTGTGTTTCGTACATGGATTGCTCCCCATATTGACGCCATCCGACCGGCAAAGAGTTTTCTTTACGCACGAAGAGTTCGATTTCGATTTCATGTTCTACCCAGAGTAATTTAAACACGCGGACTTTCGAACCATGAAATTCTCCATCGCTTGCCCCGAGTACGGTCAAATGCGCGTTCTCGTTCGGGAAAAATGCTCGCCCGAATGCCACAAAAAACATTCCTCCACCGACTTGGTCGTTGAGAATGTAGCGATTTTCTGAGGGAGAGTATGTGTAGGACTTCTTGCCATCACAATGTTCTTCCCTATCCGGCGAGAAAATCGTGTATTTGCCGCCGCGTTTGATTCTAAACACAGAAATTTGCTTTTTACCTACGGGACCACCGCTGCCACTAATTACTCCGGCAACCGCCTCGTATTTAGACAACGACGCGATGTATTCATCGTATTCCCTTTGGGGATCGTTTTGCGGAGCGTATGCCAGGGTGTTACCGAACAAAACGAAAACTGCAACCAACATTTTATTCCTCCGCTTTATGGGACGTGTTTCTGATGGTTTAGGTTAGCTCGATTTATCATCCTTTGCCGTTATAGAGTGAATTTTCATTACTAAGGCATGGGAAAATGGGGAAAGAAAGCAACTATTGGCACCCCTCGATTGCAGGAGCAGTGTAAGTACACATTCCTGATGGAGCAAAATAAGCCTCAACTGCAGGAGCAGTTGAGGCATACAAAAAATTTTCATTATCTAAGGCATGGGAAAATGGGGATAAGAAAGCAACTATTGGCACCCCTCGATTGCAGGAGCAGTGTAAGTACACATTCCTGATGGAAAAAAATAAGCCTCAACTGCAGGAACAGTTGAGGCATCCAAAAGCAGTCGAGGCATACAAACTGTGTGGAATTATTTATTTTTTGAAACTTTTCATAAAACTATCGAAAGACTGCGTATTCAAAACGTGTTTCTTCTCTAACCATCCTCTTCTGGCTTGCTCCACGCCGTAATGCATCATGCGCAACTCGCTTACGCTGTGTGCGTCCGTATTGATAATCATTTTCACTCCCAATTCGCGTGCGACCCTAATATAATTGTCCATCAAATCCAATCGTTCAGGTTGTGCATTGATTTCGACCGCTACGTTATACTCCTTCGCAGCTTTGAGGACTTTCTCCACATCGAATTCCATGGGGGGGCGCTGACCCAAAAGACGACCCGTCGGATGACCGAGAATATTCGTTTCCGGATGTTGAATCGCTTTCAGAATCCTTTCTGTCTGCTGCGCATATGGCAAATTGAAACGCGAATGCACGGAAACCACAACCAAATCCAAAGCCGCTAGTGATTCGTCGTCTAAATCCAGCGTTCCATCCGCATGAATATCCACTTCCAAACTCCTCAGGATTTTGATTTTCGGATGTTTTTTTTGCACCTTCGCGATTTCTTTGAATTGTTGTTTCAGTTCTTTCGGTCCCAAGCCTTTCGTCATTGCCAAGGCTTTACTGTGATCGCTTATAGCCATATATTCGTATCCGAGTTCGATGCATGCCTCGACCATTTCCTCGATAGTGTTTTTTCCATCCGACCACTTCGTGTGCATCTGCAAATCACCGCGGATGTCATCGAGTTCGATCAATTTCGGTAATGCGTTCTTTGCGGCGAGTTCGATTTCTCCGTTGTTCTCGCGCATCTCCGGGGGTATCCAAGCGAGTCCCAATGCTGCGTATACATCTTTTTCCTCTTTTCCTGCAATCATCGTTCCTGTTTGACGTTTCCCTTTTAATTTGAATACACCATATTCGGAAACGCGAAGATTTTTTTCGAGTGCGAGCTTTCTCAAAGCGATGTTATGTTCCTTCGAACCCGTAAAATAACACAATGCGGCACCGTAACTTTCTCTCGGAAGAACGCGCAAATCGACCTGCAGACCCGACCCCAAAATAACCGTCGCTTTCGTCCCCCCCGCAGCCAATACTTTGCTTATCTTCGGATACTTCGTAAAATGCTCGACTATCGAATCTGCTTGCTTCCCGATGGCGAGAATATCGATATCGCCTACCGTCTCTTTTCGTCTACGATAACTTCCCGCCGCTTCTACTCTTTCGATTCCTGGTGCTTTGCGCATATACTCTAAAAGAGGAACGACGTGTTGGTCTGCTTCGCTCAATAAAAACCTTCCCGATTGCTTTTGAAATTGTTCGATGCTTTGTAAGATGTTTTCTTCGGTCTTTTTCCCGAATCCTCGAATCCCCGCAATCTTTCCTGCCTGCGCTGCCTCTTTCAATTGCTCCACTGTTTCTATTTTCAATTCTCGATACAAAGCCATTGCTTTTTTCGGTCCTAACCCCGGTAATTCCATCAATTGCACTAATGAAGGAGGAAGTTTCGCTTGTAATTCATGCAATTGGGTCAAAGTGCCCGTCTTAACGATTTCTTGGATCTTGCCCGCTAAATCCTTTCCGATTCCTGGCAATTTGTCGAGGTCTGCGCCTTCTTCTATTAATTTCCAAAGTGGCGTCGCCAATCCGCGCACGACGCGCGCAGCGTTTCGATATGCACGGATGCGAAAGGGATTTTCATCCAAAAGTTCTAAAAAATCCGCCACTCTATCGAAAATATCTGCGACCTCGTAGTTTTCCACCCTATCGACCGCTTGTTTTTCTGCGGTCTGTTCTTTTTTAGTTTCTCCGACTTCTCTTTTTTCGGCGGTTTTAATTGCACGTGTGGAAACTTGTTTAGTTACTTGTTTAGTTTTCGGCATTGTTTTTTATCACTTGTTTTTACTCACACGAAGTGATTCGTAAAGTCGCAAACGAATCTACTCGACCTCATTCTCGAATTAATTTATCACCTTTATTCAGTCGAGCCTCTTATAAATACGCTCGAAAAGCCTTGGCTGCCCCCCAGGGACTCGAACCCCAACCAACTGATCCAGAGTCAGTCGTTCTGCCATTAAACTAGGGGGCAAACGTATGCATTCTATGTGAAAGTATACCGATGCGTCAACACATCGGAATCGCCTCGATACCCAACACTTCGCAAGCCGCCTGCAGTTCCCCCATGTAGTCCCCCAAAACTGCATGGATGTGGTTGCTCGAATACATCTTCGTTAAATCTTTTCGAGGTGCATCGAAAACAGCAAAACAATGAGGCCATTCGGGACTCGTCTGCGCGGAGAGTTTCCTATCCACTTCTTCTCCGAATCTCACGAACGAACCCGTGAAAAAATGCATCCGATAACGACCGTCCTTTCTCGTAAGCCGCGCAAAAGTAACTTTATCTGCTGGGTCTGCAAAGAACTCCACAGAAGCACCTCCGCAGGGGAAATAGAGAGGATTGCTCGGATGCAAGGTCACTTCACGCCAATTGATTCTGTAATCTTCGGAACGTTTGCTGAACCACGGCGCATGTTGACCGCTGTTCACCAAGTCGTACACACCTTCACCATCGAATTTCCCTCCAGCCGCGCGGATGTCTTCAATACTGAAAAAATGCCGCAAATCCGCAAACAAAACAGGTGTCCCACTCAAATGGTGAAGAATCTGCATGGTGAGTGCGCCATTGCTGTCGCACTCCGTTGCGCATATCAAAGGCTTTTTCTTCCGCTCTTCCCAATCTGTCGTGTCATTGAATAATGCCTCTGGAACATCCATGGTGATTCCGTTCTTCCATTCTGTGTAATCGAGTTGTCCTGTCAATCCGATGAAGTCCAGACCTTCTTCTTTGCAATAATCTTTGCACGCGAGATAAAAACGAACTTGTTTCGCGAGGTGTCCATCGAGCCCATCTCTCAATCGCTCGGGATTCCATACGATTTTGCCGCAGTGGAGTTTCAACCACTCGAGACCCTCTTCCACTCGCTCGTCCGCGATTTCATCGGATAGCCATGCAAGAGTCAATTGTGAACGGTGAAACACGTGAATTCCGAATTGCTTCATCCATTGGCTCGGGTCGATGTGCCCGGTATACATCCCCATGCTCGGACCATCGAATTCTCCGTATCGCAAACCGAACAGCCGCTTTGCTGCTGCTTCGCCTTTCTTTCGCTTATCTGGTTCGTGCCTAAAAAGCCATTCTCGCATTTCGCGAGCAACCGTCTCGTTTTCTAAATCGCCGAGAACTCGTCCGAATGGCACATTGAATTCGTCAAGAGAACCTGCTGCAGCAAAGAACGCTACCCATCCAGGAAAGCCCGGGTTGATGTTCCCTAAAAAGCAAATAGGAATATTTGCGGCATGAAGGTCTCTCGCCACTTGTGCCGCAAAATCGGGAAACGCCCAAACGCAAAAATTGAAAATCACTCCATCGCATTTCTGCTCAATCATACGTGCAGCATTTTGCCGGGCAGTCAGGTAATTCCAACTGATGAATTCCCCTTCGACGACTTCATGCCCTTCCCGCCGCAACCAATCTGCAACTTTTCGCTGAAATTCGAAGCACTGTTTTTCGAGAATATCCGCCGCCCTCTTGCGGCCATCGGTGAATGTAATCACTCCTACTTTCATGAAAGAGAATTATAACGGATGGGAAACGCGCCTCTTTCGTGATGAAAAAACTTTCAGGAAATCCAGGTGGCTAAATAAGGCGATTGCTAGAAGTGTGGCTGCTCTTTAAGAACTAACCTCTAAGCTTCGAAATCCTTTCCTCGAACATTGCCTGTAATTGTCGTGCCTTGGCATCGTATGCTTCTTTATCCTGCCATGTGTCTTTCGGATTCAACAACTTAGAATCTACGTCTGGGCAAGAGACGGGAACTTCGAGATCGAAAATCGGGTCTTTTCGAAATTCCACTCCATTCAATTTTCCGGAAAGAGCGGCACGTATCAACGCGCGAGTCGCAGGCAAAGGAATTCGATGACCCACTCCGAATGCCCCCCCTGTCCATCCCGTATTCACGAGCCATACCGAAGTTTTGTGTTTTCGAATTTTCTCTCCCAACATTTCTGCATAGACGTTCGGGTGCAACGGCAAAAAAGGCGAGCCGAAACAAGTGCTGAATGTAGCCTGTGGATCGGTAATTCCCGTTTCCGTCCCTGCGATTTTCGCCGTATAGCCTAACAAAAACTGTTCCATCGTCTGCTCTTCGCTCAACTTCGCTATCGGAGGAAGAACGCCGAAGGCATCGCAGGTCAAGAAGCAAATATTCTTCGGGTGCCCCCCCACACTCGGCACGACAGCCCCTTCGATATATTCGATAGGATAACTACATCGCGTGTTCTCTGTTATAGAAGCATCATCATAATCCGGCGATCTGTCTTTTCGCAGAACTACGTTTTCCAACACAGAACCGAAGCGAATCGCATTCCATATCTGCGGTTCTCTCTCCTTCGAGAGTTTGATGCATTTTGCATAGCATCCCCCCTCGATATTGAAAACTCCGTCGTCGCTCCAGCCGTGCTCATCGTCTCCGATGAGACGACGCTCTGGATCTGCGCTCAAAGTCGTTTTGCCTGTGCCGCTCAAACCGAAGAACAGTGCCACATCGCCCGAAGAACCCATATTCGCAGAACAATGCATGCTGAGAATATTGTTTACCGGGAGTAGATAATTCATGATCGTAAAAATAGATTTCTTCATCTCACCCGCATAATGCGTTCCGCCGATCATGACCAACTTTTGCGCAAAATGAATGAGAATAAATGCCTCGGAACGAGTTCCATCCTCTTTAGGATTCGCCTGCATCTCGCAAACGTTGATTACCGTCCAATCCGGTTCGAAATACTCCAACTCTTCAGCAGTCGGACGAAGCAAGAGCGTTTTAATAAAAAGAGCGTGCCATGCTTTTTGTGTAATGAATCTCGCTTTTATACGATAACGCGGGTCTGCGCATGCAAACGTATCTACGATGTAAAGTTCTTTCCCCCGTAAATATTCATTGACTTTCGCTTTCAGGTTATTGAATTTATCCTCATCGAAAGGTTTGTTGTTTTCCCACCAAATACGTCCCTCACTCGAAGGTTCTCTTACGATGAATTTATCTAATGGTGTTCGTCCCGTAAATTTCCCAGTGCGCGTTACTAAAGCCCCATTATCTGCGAGAAGCCCTTCGTTGTTCCGAATCGCATGCTCTACGAGTTCTGCCGCGGGAAGATTTGCATAAATAGATTTCGCGTTGGACAACTCGAAATGCGACGATAAAGGTTCTGCTGTTATAGCCAAATCGGTTCTCCAAGGATGGAGCAGTTCTAATGAACCGCCTTAGTAGTCGTTCCTATCTTACCTCGCATTCAAAAAAAATTCTCCGAAAGCAGGCGAAAAGGGCGCTTCTAACTGGAAAAGTCGAGGCGAATGACCAATCATTTTATAAGCCAGATAACTATACCGGCACGGAGAAACTCCATCTTTTACTCGAGGAAAGTGTTAGGACTGCCACCTCTTTGGTCGCTCTGGAGCCTCCTCATCGGTATTCTCGTCCTATGGGGATGCGGTGGAGGAGGAAGTACCGGGAGCACTTCGTCCTTGGTGACCCTGCAAATTCAGTCCGCAGGGCTCACGGGAATACCCATCAGTGTTTCCCCTGCAGATACCACAGGGCAAACTGACGGAGTTACCCCTTTTCAAAGAATCTTCGATTCGAACACACAGGTAGTACTCGTTGCACCCACGGATGTCAATGGGATTCGTTTTACTCATTGGCAAACCTCATGGGGGGGCACGACCACATCTAATACACTACAACTCACGCTCTATAGCGATGTGGTTGTCACTGCTGTATACGATACGGGAACATGCGATGGAGACGAATTCCTACCGAATTACGTATACAACCTAACCGCCTTGCTCCATTGGCCTGGCATTCCGGTAAATGTATATTTCGTCCAAGACCAATACTACACTGATTCGCTACGCGCTATTGCCCTCGCAGGTTTCGACGAATGGACTTCGAGCACGAACGGTGTAATTCATTGGGTGATTACGACAAACCCGAACGATGCTCATATTCGCGTTTCCTTCACACCCACTCTCTCTGGCAACACATTAGGAATTACCTCATTCACGTACAGCGGAGATGTTCTTCTTCCGGTCGTGGACATGAAAATCCGAACGACTTATAACGACACTCCGCTTTTCGACGGGGATATCCAAGAAATCGCTGCTCATGAAATGGGGCACGCTATGGGGATTTATGGCCATAGTGACCAACCTTCTGATGTCATGTACCCTTCGCAAGCTCTCGGCATCGTTCATTATTTGACGATACGAGACACGAACACGATGAAGACGGGTTATTGTTGGCTATTTCTTCCCGGCATAGGACCCTCAGGCATTCCACCCGGACCGTCCACCACTCGATCACTTTACTGCCCGAAAGCAAGATGAGGGGTGATTTTCGGATGCCTACAGGCGTAAATAGGTAGAAGAGATTAAAGAAGTGGAAAAATCCCTCTTTGGTACTCTATAATGCCTTTTCAACCCATTTGCATAAAATGCAAGGAGGCAAACATGTTCAAAAAGATATTCCTTTCCATCTCGGTTCTCTCAGCGCTAATTGCGTTTTCGAGCATCTCTTTTGCTCAGATGCGCGAAGCCAATAAGCCATGGGAAATCTCTGTTGGCCTCACCTCTTGGACAGGTGACCACGATGACGCAGGTTTCGATATAGGATTTATTCTCGGAATCGATTACATCATCGGTGTTACCGAGAACTCGATGACTTTCGTCGGAGCGCGTGGAATTTGGGGCTCCGACGGATTCGACAGCCGAACTTTCGGTGGGCACATCGGGATTAAATTCAACCTGGGCGAAGCACGAGGAGCCCAACCTTTCTATGTCAAGGCTGCTGCCGGTGCATACAACACGGAGTTGAGCAATGGCGGGAGCGTCGACGAGACTGACTTCGGTGGATTCATAGGAATCGGTTACGATTTCGATTTCGGTGCGGAGACAACGAACATTCCTGCCGCATTCGAACTCGGCTATTTCTTTATGCCCGAAGTCACCAGTATAGACAACACCGGTTTTTATTTCTCTCTCGGTGTGAGAGTCTAAACCTCAGTATTCCGATTAGAACGCACAATCGGTTTTCCGATTGTGCGTTTTTTTGCTAACGCACATGAATAAGTATTAATCGCCTCTATTTCTTATTCTCTCCACTTCTTACTCCCTCCACTCTCGAGACTTTTTCTCTCTCCGTCTCTTATCCAATTACGACGCGTTCCTCCCCCACCCTTCTCGTAACACGCTGTTCGTCCATGTATTGCAGAATCGGCAGGGCGTATTTGCGAGAGGATTTCGTCGCGTCTCGAAATTGCGCTACCGTAAATTTCGGACCGAGTTTTCGAACCGTATCCTTCAATCGTTCCAATGTTTCTTTAGAATAAACGAGCCCTTCATCCAATTTCACGAGCACCCCCAATTCTATTCCGAGACGGAAAATTTCTTCTACCGCTTGCTGGGGAATACGCAATTCGTTCGCCACCTCTGATGGACTCGGCGCAATCGCTCCACGAGAATTCATCACTTCCAAGACACGTTCTAATAGCGCTTTTTGTCTTTCGTTCAACTGGATAGCAAAATCGGGATGCCGAACGTCCCCCCCCATCAGGCGAACGAATCCGTCTTCATTCAGTTTCGATAAGAAACGGTCCCACGACTTGGTGTTCCAACTAATCCCCGATGCTTGAATCAAGCGACTCTTCGGAATCGCCGCCAATGTTGGCTCTTTTTCATGAAGCGTATAAAGAATTTTTCGAATCCTCTCCGCAAGGTTCTTATAATTTTCCGCAGTTATCCAAATTCCCGCGAAACCCAGAATTTTATTCTGTTGTTTCAATTTCTCGAAGGCTTCTCCTAATTCCTGCGGTGTTCTGCCTAATGTCTCGCAAATCGCGGAGGTCTCCACACCTTCTGGATGTTTCTCGACCTCTGCGAGAATGGATTCTTCTACACTTCGCACACTATCCGTTGTCTCGTTAGTGAAAAGTTCCCTAACGGTCGGATCGCTCTTTCTACGAATACGCGCATTAGGCGTTACGATTTCTCCCCCCCCTAATAATATGGGGGGTGAATACCTTCGTATCACGAACCGCTGCCCCTTCGAACAGGCAACCGCCTCTTCGAAACGAATTTGAGCATATCCAGGCGCTGCATCGAAGAGGATCAATTTCCCGAAAAACTCACCTGAACCGATATGAACTCTCACTCGCTCCCCGTGCTTGGGTTTCTCTATCGAAACCAAACGAACATTTATACATTTCGTCTCTACTAAAGAACCAGGCGAACCTATCGCTTGTCCTCGATGCAGCGCCTCCATCTCGATGCCTGCGACATTCAATGCTGTCCTTTGTCCGGCTTCTGCTTCCTTTACGGATTCTCCATGAACTTGAATGTTCCGAATACGCACTTTCCTATTGCCGGGCATCACTACTCCCTCATCTCCGACACGAACTTTCCCTTTGGCTAACGTGCCTGTAACGACCGTGCCATGCCCCCCCACACGAAATACCCTGTCAATCGGTAAAAACCAACTCTTTTCTTCTATTTCCCGAGGACCTAAAGACAAGATTGCATCGCTAAGAGCCTTCTTCAAAGCATCCAGCCCCACTCGCTCTTTCGCAGAAACACGAACAATCGGCGATTCGGCATAGGGTGTATTTTCGAGCAACGCACGAATGTCCATCTCCACGATGTCTTGTGTTTCTTCATCTGTCATATCGCACTTCGTCATCGCAACGACCATTTTCCTCGCTTCCAGTAAGCGAATAATTTCGAAATGTTCGCGCGTTTGCGGCATCACGCTCTCATCCGAAGCGACACACAACAGCGCCACATCCACTCCCCACGCGCCTGCAAGCATATTTTTTATAAATCGCTCGTGACCCGGAACGTCAACGATACTCACCCTCCCTATCTCCGGCAAATCAAGATATGCAAAACCGATATCTATCGTAAGCCCTCGCGTCTTTTCTTCGGGTAAGCGGTCGGTGTCTATTCCCGTGAGTGCAGCAATTAACGTCGTTTTGCCGTGGTCTACATGTCCTGCAGTGCCAATCAAATACGCCATAAGATTTCAATTATGTAAGGACGGTATAAGCCACTGCCTGCGTTATATACGAAAAATATTTGAATAGAAAAATGCCCCCCCATAAATCAATTCAATCCCGGAATAGAGTGGCTTTGGATTTCTCCGTCTCGACAAACCCACGCAACGAAACCGTCTTTGCTCGCTGCCGCTCCCCAATCTCCTGAGCGTGTCACTCCGAAAACCACATTGCACTTTTCTTTTGTTTCCGGTTTTCTTCGAATCATTCTGCGTATCGCATCTTCGCATGCCTCTTTTGCATTCATTCCAATGCGCATGTTCTCTACTGCACGATAGGAAAGCATGAAACGCCATATATCCTCGCCGATACCCGTCGCCCCCGCCGCTCCTGCCTCATCATCGGCATAAAATCCAGCACCGACAATCGGAGAATCACCAACGCGCCCCGGCATTTTCCAAGCGAGACCGCTCGTACTGCAAGCAGCGACCAGGTGCGCATCATCCCCCCCTGAAATCCCGTCGGCGAAATTACCGCTCTCCCATCCTACGATAGTTACGGTATCCGATACGAGATGAGCGACTTCCGCTTCCCGTTTTTCTCGCTTCCATTTTTCGTATTCTCGCAAACTGTATTCCGAATGAAGACACATAGGTTGAAAATTCAACCGCTCAGCGAATCTCCTCGCTTGGTCTCCTGCTAACATTACGTGGGAAGTGTTCTCCATAACTTTTCGCGCCAATGAAATCGCAGGAACAATTCCTCGAACTGCGCACACCGCACCTGCCTCGAGATTTCTACCATCCATAATTCCGGCATCTAGTTCCTGTTCTCCATCGGCATTCGGCAAAGAGCCGAAACCCACCGCGCGGAAAGAGGGGTCCATCTCGACTTCTATGAGGCCTCTTTCACAAGAAGTGAGCAAATCTCGCGTTTCCAAATACGTTTCGTAAGCCCTCCGAACACACGGCTCACCCGCATCTCGCCAAGTCGAAACGAAAAGAACGGACATAGGTTAAAGTTTGCCATAAATTCATCTATAATTTTCGCAAGAATAAAATGATGTCACCCGCGAACGACCATCCCGAGACATGGTATCCGTTTCCGATATGCCCGGCATGCGGAAGAAAACTTTATCTCGTCGAAGTGGCAGGCACCATACAGTGCGCCAATTGCGGATGGGTTTGCGAAACATGCTGTGAGGGGGGTGTACCGTTAGAAGGCGAAGCCTGTCCCGTTCCACAAACGAAGACACCCGAAAAAAAACAGAACGAAAAATCTTCGAAACCCAATAAAAAAAATAACAAAAATCAAAAATAACTTCCTTTTGGGTAAGCGACTTCCGATATCTTATAAATTCCGATGTCTTATAAAACGAATCGTACTAATGTCGCTTCTACGAATAGAATTCCAAATGAAAAACTTCCTCGAATGCCGCAGTTGCTTCTCGCATCGCTTCATGTATCGTGACATCTCTTCCCGTCTCTAATTTTAAAGAAGTCATTGGATGACCGACGATTCCGCATGGAACAATCCAGGAGAAAGGAGTCATGTCGTTGTTACAATTCAGCGCTATTCCATGGATATTGATCCACCGGCTCACCTTGATTCCTATCGAAGCGATTTTCTTTTGCCCCACCCAAACACCTGTATAACCCGGATAGCGATGCGCTTCGATTCCAAAACGTTGTACGGTTCGAATCACCGCTTCCTCCAATAGTCTCAGCCATTCATGCACGTCTTTGGAATGTTCGCGGATATCGAAAATGGGATAAATCACCAATTGGTCGGGACCGTGATAGGTGATGTCACCCCCCCTGTCTGTTCGTATAATCTCGATTCCCCGCTTTGCGTATTCCTCCGAGGGCAACAAAAGGTTTTCTTGGTGAAACCCAGCACCCAATGTGATGACTGGGTTGTGTTCGACGAAAAGCAACGTATCGAAAATCTCCACGCCCGCCCTTTTCTTGGCGAAATCTTTCTGAACCTCCCAACACTCCTCATATCCCACCCTTCCGAGCCATTTCACCTGTGCTCGAATTTTATGTGGAAGCAATTTCTCTTCACGGTCCGAGAAAGGTTTCATTGCAGAGGGAATTTCGCACATTTTTTCAAGATTATCATAAAAACTATCTTTTTTGGAATAAAAGTTCTTTTAAGAATCTGGCGCGCCCGAAGGGATTTGAACCCCCGACTTCCTCCTCCGGAGGGAGGCGCTCTTTCCGCTGAGCTACGGGCGCGCTATGATGTTTGCAACTTCCGCCTGTTTAAACACGAATTTATAATGAGTATGACATTTAGCCGACGTTACATACAAACCTCATTTTATTGCGCAAAAAAAACTCCTCTGCGGGCATACTCTTTTATCTCATGAAGAAAAGGCTGTTTCTTTTCGCGCTTCTTATCGTGGTTATCGGCTTTATCGGATTCCGATGCCTTCGCCCGGGAAGTGAGGAAGCCTCCGCTCCTCAAACCGCTAAAGTAGAGCGAGGCGAATTGCTCGTTACGGTAGTGGAATCCGGAAATATCGAAGCGGTAACTCATGTCGAAGTAAAAAGCCGCGTTTCAGGTCGCGTTTCCGAAATTGTCGTCGAAGAAGGGGACAGAATCGAAAAAGGTGACCTCATCGGGAAAATAGACCCGCAAGAACTACGTTTGCAACTCGAGCAAACCTCCGCACAATTGAAAGGCGCTGAAAGCGTCGTAAGGCGCTCGGAAAAAAATATCCCTATCCTGCAAAAAGAACTGAAGGAAGAACTCGTTCGTGCAGAAGCACGCTATCTTCAGGCGAAACGCGCAATGGAAACTCAACCGGCTCTCAGTCAAAATTCCATACAACAAGCGCGTGCGGCTTATGAACAAGCAAAACAGGCTCTCGAACTTCTAATTTCGACCACACATCCCAGAGAACGCGTAAATGCAGAAGCAGAAGTTCGGAAAGCGAAAGCGACGTTCGAAAACGATAAAAGAAATTACGAAAGGCAAGTTTCGTTATACCAAAAAGGGTACGTATCGGAAAGGTCAGTAAATGACGCTCGTACACAGATGGAACTTTCCGAAGCGAATTATCAACAGGCGCAAGATGCATTAGCAAGACTTAAATCGCGTCATGAAACGGAGGTGAAAAACGCCCAGCAAAACGTGAAACAGGCGGAGGCAGCGTTAAATCAAGCGCTTGCAAATGCCGAACTCGACAAAAATCGCAATGAAGAATATCGAGAAGCAAAAGCGGCTTATGAGCAAGCGAAAAATAACCTGAATCGAGTGGAACTGGAAAGGCAATCTCTTTTACAAGCGGCAGCCCAAGCCGAACAACTTCGCATAGCCGTCGCCGATAATTTGCGTCAACTCAGCGAGACGGAAATCCGTGCGCCGATTTCCGGCGTCGTAACGCGAAAACTCGTCGAGCCTGGTGAATTAGTAACGGCATTGAGTAGCTTCACGGGGGGGACGACCGTCGTGGAGATTGCCGACCTTTCCCAATTGCGGGTGAAGTTGGAAGTCAACGAAATAGACGTTGCGAAAATACGCAAAGGAATGAAAGCAGAAATCGAAATCGACGCATTCCCCGATAGAAAATTTTCAGGAGTCATCTCTAAAATTGCTCCTGCGAATGTGGTAGAAGCGACAGCGACGACAGCATCTCCCGTCGTAAAATACGGTGTCGAAGTGCTCTTGACGGAACGCGATACGAGAATCAAACCCGGAATGTCGGCGAAATGCACGATAAAAGTGCTCGATAAGAAAAACGTTCTCAAAGTCCCCATCGAATACGTCGGAAAGGATTCGAAAGGCTTCTATGTTATGGTAGCGAAAGAAGTTCCTAAAAAGGGGAAGCCGCCTTCGACAGAACGTCGTGAAGTTCGAGTCGGTGCTTCGAGCGCAACCCACATGGAAATTCTTTCCGGGGTTCGTGAAGGAGAAACCGTCGTAATGCCACCGTATGAAGGTCCTCCGCGAAAAGGCGCAATTCAAATCGGGGAAGAATGACAGGAATTATTCAAGCGTTTCTCATTGCGCTCGATATGTTGCTCGCTCATAAGTTGCGCGCTGTCTTGACGATTTTAGGTGTGATTATTGGCGTGATGAGCGTTACGATTATTTTCATGTTGTCCGAAGGGTTTCAACTTTATCTCAAAACTCAGTTCCTTCGATTAGGCGCAGACACGATCTTTCTATTTTATGACCCAGGGCGACGTATGCGAGGGCAAACCACGGGGGGGATCGAAGATCTTCGTATGAGCGACCTCGATTATATCCGCAATCGCTCACAACTCATCGAAATTGCTTCCGCTTATAACGAAATCGGTGGACGAACCGTGCGCTACGGTGAACAAGAAATGTCGAATCCGAGAATACAAGCGGTTGACGAACACTTCCCCACCTTGAACCGCCTAAAGGTTATCGAAGGTCGCCATCTAACGGAAAAGGACATCAAAGAACGAAACAACGTTTGCGTGATAGGGGTCGAGATTCGAAGTCGTTTGTTCGGAAGCGAATCACCGATTGGTAAAAAAATTCTTCTTCCTGGAATCACGTTAGAAGTCGTGGGGGTTTTGGAGGAGATCGAGTTCATGGGCGAAGGAACTGGCAGAGCGTTGTTGATTCCCATAACTACGGTTCAAGACAAATGGTTAGGGGGGGACGACCTCATGTTAATTTTAATGCGCCCGAAACCTGGTGTAACGGTGGAACAGGCGATGGACGAGGTGTGGCAAATCATGATGCGAAAATCCGGAAACCGCCCTATTTACCGCTTGGATTCTCGCGGTTCTATTTTGCAAACTTTCGGAGCCATCATCCGAGTTGCAGGAATAATTTTAGGTGCAATCGCTGCACTCTCTCTATTGGTGGGGGGGATTGGAATCATGAACATTATGCTGGTTTCCGTAACGGAACGAACACGTGAAATTGGTCTTCGCAAAGCAGTGGGGGCGACCCGCACTGCGATTTTGATGCAATTTTTGGTGGAATCCGCGACTCTTTCTCTTGCTGGGGGAATGATTGGAATGGGTTTAGGCTGGTTGATTGGCTACGCAGGCTCTACGGCTACGAAAGCAATGGGAATAATGGGGGGGACGGGATTCATGGTTTCCTTTCCCGTTTGGGCTGCCTTGTTCGCGCTTGCCTTCTCCGCAAGTGTGGGGATAGTGTTCGGAATGTATCCCGCGATGCGTGCCGCCTCTCTCGATCCGATTGTCGCTTTGAGAGCAGAATGAAATCTAATCAGATTCTAATACTCGATGAGAGAACGAACGTCGTAACCGCGCAACGTGTGCCGCCCTGGCAAAAAAGTTAATTCGATTAAAAAACAAAACCCAGCGACCTTGCCTCCCAAACGCTCGATGAGACGAGCAGTTGCTAAAGCAGTTCCTCCGGTTGCTAACAAATCATCAACGACGACCGCATTATCATCTCCGTTAATGGCATCCGCATGCATTTCCACGGTATTCGTCCCATATTCCAACGCGTATTCTTCGGAAATCGTCTTATGCGGCAATTTGCCCAATTTACGAACTACAGCCAGCGGTAAACCCAACTTTATCGCCATCGGAGCGCCGAAAAGGAACCCCCGCGATTCGATTGCGACAATGATGTTGGGACGCATTTCTGAAGCAATCTCACAAAAATGCTCAATACATTCACGAAACGCATGTGGATCTAACAATATCGGGGTGATGTCTTTGAAAATGATGCCGGCCGTAGGAAAATCCGGGATATCGCGCACCAATTGCTTTGCTTTGAGTTCGAGAGGCATTCCAGGCGAATATATACCCCGTGCGTAGATAAACCCTACCCCTGGAAAAAATTTCAGGGCGATTTTTCGAACTTTTTTAAAAATTCCCCTTGCAAAATCCTTCCTTAGAAAGAAAAAGAGGTGTAAACTATTGTTAGGCACTTAGCCAGAGGTATTTCATGATTTTTGCAAGAGCGCAGGAAGCTCTACTTACTGACCCGAGAGAATACGAGGCTCAACTCGTCTTTCGAGCTCGCCAGGACGATGAAGAGGCCATCCGTGAACTCATAGACAGGCATAGAGTTCGCCTTATCAGGACGGCATCGAACATTCTCCACAATCCTACCGAAGCCGAGGACATAGCCCAAGAAAGTTTCTTGAAGGCATTCCGAGAACTTCACAGGTTGAGAGACGATAGGGCTTTCGCCTCCTTTATCTACCGAATTTGCGTGCGTCTCTGCGTAGACCACCTAAGACTCAAAAGAGCGGAGACCTCGCCGCTCGAGCCGACTATGCCTTTAGTCAACGGAACAATAGAGACCCGTCTCCTCGTCGGCAAACTTCTCGAAAAATTACCCCCCGATTTGCGAACTACTCTGCTCCTTCGAGAAGTCGAACAATTGAGTTATTCAGAGGTCGCGGCTGTGATGAAGGTTCCGATCGGGACGGTCCGTTCACGGCTTCATACAGCACGAGAACGATTCCGGCTCTTATGGCTCTCTGCCAACGAAGGCAGGGCCGGAGATATAGAGTAATTCGTAATTTTTTATGTAATGGACAAACGGTGGACTAAGAAACATGTTTTTTAAATTTTTTAGAAAAAGCGAATGCGAAAAATTCAAATACCTTATAGGGGCGGATGAATTTTCTTCTGCTTCGTCTAACGATAGAATTTTTACCATCGAGCATCCTCTTCGATGTGAATCATGCCGCGCTTACGAAACACAAGTGAGAGCCAGCCTAAGCGCACTGCGAAAAAGCGCTTCAAACTATTCTGGAAGTGAAAATTTTACAGACAAGGTTATGTTAGCACGACGCAACGAATTGCAATCTCAAAAAGTGTACGGAACGCAATTAGCTCTTGTCGGTGCAGTCACTGGCGCTGTTATCTTTTTGGCATTGCTCCAAATCCTCACAATCCAACCAAAAATCAATCAAGGAGATCCAACGGGCACGGCTCGAGTAGATGTCCATACTGCGCCTTTTACGATCTTCGAAACTCCTACCGACTCCCCAAAAACGTTTTTACCGAACGACGGGTAATTTCTATCCCATGACCGCTCGCGAGAAGCTCCTTTTAGGATGCGGATTGGGAGGACTGTTGGCATTAATCGCACATCCTATATCTCGTTCTTTATTGTTTTATCCCTTTTTAGGAAGCAATCCGAAAGAAGCGCTTCAAAAAGAACCGATTTGCTCCGTCCCTGCTCCGATTCCAGAACCAAAACACATCGTTGATATGACGGAATTGGAAATTTATCGCAACGCAACTCTCATCTCCCGCAATTGTCTGAGCAGGAATGCACAAACCATCTCCGATAGGGACTGCGAGATTGCGTTACGTTTTCTTACCGAAGCGGAAAAATACGACCCCGATAACGCTGTATGGCCTCAAATCGCTGCAGCCATTTCCTATCACGCTGGAAGATACAAAGACGTCCGTTCTTTTCTTTACCGGGCTGCGCAAAAAACCTCCTGGCGTAACGGATCCGAAATTTTAGTTCAGGCAATTTGGCATAACTTGAGTAGAGATGCCGGGATCCGCCTTTCATGGCAAGGACTCTTGGCCCTTTCTTATCGTCCTGAAGACATCCCCAAATTGTTTGCAACCTTGAAAAAACTCACAAAAAGCCGCGCTTCTCTTTTCTCCACATTACGAGACAGTAACGCTAACCCACTAAAGCAATCAGAAACCTTCGATTCCCCCCCCCTTCCAAACCCGGAAGGAGATTCAGAATCTAACGCTTGGTTAAAAATGAACTCTCCCATCGAAAAAGATATGGATTTCGTTCTGCGGCTTTACCTCCTCTTCAATGCTGGATTAATCAGGGATTTCGCGCGCTCCATCGAATCAGGAAAAATCGCCATCGATGTCGCTTCAGATGTAACCGGCGCCAGGGTTGCCCCCCCTGGAGAACTTCGCCCCACAGCCATGGAAACACTAAGAACACAATTTATCGCACACGCTCATCGCGTTATGGGCGACGAAATCGGCAATCGCACGAGGCGCGAATTTCGAAGCAATACCGCATGGTATGCAATTTTGCGTTCCTCAAACGAAATAGCAGTAGAGCAACGAAGAGTTTTTCTATTGTCGTTATTTGCTCCCATCATCCCTTCGAGTGTTTTCTTCGCAGGAATCACAGTGACTCTACTGGGCCTTTTAGGATACATTTTTGTACATCTCTGGGGAAAATTCCCTCATCCTGACAACCGCGTAATCCTTGCCATAGCAATCCTCGGAGCAGTCGCTGTTTGGGCTTGCTCCTCGTCATGGTTGCTCGGAGCATGGTGTTTGTTGGTGGGGGGGATAACCGCATATCCTATGCAAACCTCTAAACCTGGAATAGTTCCGATAAAGGGTCATAGCCGATTAATGCTCAATTTGATAGGCATATTGAGTTTCGTTCTTTTAGTGATATGGTTTTCATCTCTCAACCCCTCTCTTGTTTTGGCGCAGAAACAATCTCCCTTTTTAGCGAGAATGCTTTCAGATTCTTCGATGTGGGGTCAGCTCGCTTTTGTGATTCTCTCTCTCGTAATTCCCATCACTACCGCATGGGCACATCTACAGAAAAAGCCCGTCCTCGCCTACATCGGAAAGGCTTTTGCAAATATCGGCTTTCTTCTCTCCATTATTTCTCTCGTCGCAATTCTGATTTTTACACCCTTGGCGATTTATATAGATTCTCGCTTGCAGCCCATCGTAGAATCTTGGATATTAAACGAACCACAGGCTTTTCGGATCATTCAACCGTGAAGACGTCTCTTCAAAACATTGACTCGAGAGGTGAACTTCAGGCGCTTATTTCTCATGCACGCACTAAGCGAAAAACTTTGCTCGAAACACTAAAAGAAAAACCTGCGGGCGCGAGTTGGTGTCGTCTTTACACCGCTTTAGCGGATAACGTCGTTCGCAAAATTTTCCACATCGCATCCATGGAATTGGGGCTCGATCCCTCAATTGCAGTCGTCGCTACGGGCGGTTACGGAAGGAAGGAACTTGCTCCTTACAGCGACATAGACATCACGTTTATTCCAAAAGACGAACTCGACCCACGAACCGAAAAGTCCGTGCGCACGATTTTCCATCTTCTCATCGAAGTCTTCGACAATTTGGATTGGAAGGTAGGTTATGCATATCGTTTACCCAGCGACTGCCCTGGTTTAGATGCGGTTACACGCACGGGTCTTCTCGATGCGCGTCTTATCTGCGGGAACCACGATGCGTTTGCGCAATTCGAAGAGGTCTTTTATAACACATTCCCCATTGCGGACTTTCTTATCGCAAAAATCGAAGAGCGCAACGAGGCAAGAAAAAAATTTCACGACACACCGTATGTCATCGAGTTTCACATTCGAGATGGCGCGGGGGGGTTAAGAGATTTTCAATGCGCGCGATGGATGGAAAGGGCATTAAAAATACGTCCTCAGAACGAAACGAGGCAAGCAGTAGAATTTTTATTGAAAACGAGAAACCTCTTGCAACTCGTCTCCGAAAGAAAACAGGACCTTCTCGTGCGAACGAAAGCCTCCGATGTCGCCTCGTTACTCGGCATTTCAAACGATGAACTGCTCATGCGAGTCCAGCAATCTGCCGAGACCATCGAAAGAAAATGGCTCAACACTTTGCATCGCATCAGAAACTCCACGTTCGAACTCTCTCCGAGAGTTTATGCCTCGCACGGAGAATGCAAAATTCACGACAATGCCGACCTCGCAAATGCCGCTGTCGGTGTCAGCAGAGCAGTGCGTTTAGGGCTTCGAATTACGCGCGGCACGATTCCAAAAGAATGGGGAGACGCCCCTCGCATCGTGGAATGTTTAGCCTCCGGGATCGAGGTGATTCGTGGGCTCGAGGAATCCGGATTGCTCGACGAAATATTGCCTGAACTTCACGCGTGCCGATATTTGCCATCCGACGACCTTGTTCATTTGTTCACCGTCAAAGAACACACCCTGAGAACAATCGGCTTGTTAGATTTTCTACGACAATCCTCTGAGAGCATAGAACAAATTCCCTTCTCTCATAAAAGTTTGCCCATAGAGCTCCCCCCCCTCCAGTCTGATGCACTCTTATTTCACACCCCTTCCATTGCCACCGTCTGGAACGACATCACCAATCTGCGCCCGCTGTATCTCGCTGCGCTTCTGCACGACGTCGGAAAGGCACTCCCCGGAAGTCCGCACAGTGAAACCGGTGCAAAACTTGCGGAAGCGGTTTGCGAAAGACTCGGAGTTTCGGGAGATGAAAAACAATCCGTCGTCTGGCTCGTTCGCGAACACCTTACTCTCGCAAAAATCGCACGTACTTACGATTTGGCAAATCCAAAAACCGCATTCGAACTTGCACGAATCTGCCAACGAAACGATCGATTAGCCATGCTTTATGTCTTGACGCTTGCAGATACCGCCTCTGTAAGCCCCGAGAACTTGACACCGCAACTCGCTTCGGCGATTCACGAACTCTACGAAAAAACGAGACGTGTAATCAGCATGGAAAATGCACAAAAGGAAATATCGCTCGAAAACGATGCTTTGTTGAGAAGCAAAGCAAAACAACTAACGGAACCCGTTCGCGACAAAGTAGAACTAGAAAAGTTTATAGATACCATGCCCATTCATTATCTGCTTGCCACTCCGACCGAGAACTATCCTCAGCATTTGGAATCTTTGCGAAAAGCGCGTGAAGGCGAAATTGTCGTGAACTTCCAAAATCGCCCAGAGGCTCATGTTACGGATATCACGATTTGCATGCAGGATTTACCGAAACCCGGTTTGCTCAGCCGCATTCTCGGTGTAATTTATGCTCTCGATTTGACTACACACAGCGTCCGCGTCGCTTCCCTTCCGAATTCCCCCCCCATTGCTTTCGACACGATTTCCGTTTCTTTCCAAAATCACTTATTGCCTCCTGGAATTTGTCGCTTGGTCGCTAAGGAATTTCGCAATCGCTTGCGGGATGCGTATCTCGTGGAAGAGTTGCTAAAAAAACACGGGAAAGAGCCGAAACGAAAGCAACAACTTCTCAAATACACGTTTCAAGAAGGAGCACCCGCAATTTTGGATATCGAAACTCCTTTGGGACGAGGGATGCCTTATCGTGTCTCCCGCATGCTCGCCGAATACGGCTGGAACGTCGAATTCGCACGTATAGGTCAATGGTCGGGAAAAGCAGTCGCACGTTTTTATTTGAATCTTCCGAATGGGAAAAAAATTCGCAAAGAAGACATCGAACGTGCTTTCGAGAAAAAGGTGTGAAAAGATTTATTGATTGGTATTTCCAAGCACATATGTTTGCCTTTGCTTGCTTTTGCTTGCTTTGTACTTAGGAGTTTTGGTGAATGAATGACAAGGGTAAACTGATGTGTAAAGTTGGCTAATAAAGAACTCGCTGAGGGCGTGGTGCACAAGGTTCCGCCGGATTTACGAAAAATCCTCGTTTCTTCCCCAAAGGCTAAAGCCGCATGGGAAGACATTACGCCGCTCGCTCGTAACGAGTGGATTTGCTGGATAGAATCTGCAAAAAAACCAGAAACGAGGAGTCACCGAATCGAGAGGGCTAAGAAAGAACTAATCGAAGGAAAGCGTAGGCCGTGCTGCTGGCCTGGTTGCCCTCATCGTTGAGAACTGCGAAAAAACTCGCCAGAAGGTAAGCCCCCAATAGAAGATTCACTTGGAAATCATCGAGTATGAGATAGTAATATCTCACGCCGATGTTGCAAAGGATGACGGAAAACGAAGCATGAAAATTCTTATTTTCGGATGCGGGCGAACAGGTGCTGCGCTCGCGCGAATGATGGCAAAACGGGGCAACGAAGTCGTGGTTATCGAAAGAGACCCCAAAGCCCTCGACCGTTTAGGGGAAGACCACGGGTGCAAGACAATAATCGGAGACGGATTGGACGAGGACGTGCTAAGGAAAGCCGGAATCGAAGAGGCAGACGTTTTCGTGACTTGCACGCGTGGGGACAATACCAATCTCATGGCAGCACAAATCGCTACCACTCGCTACCGTGTCGAACGAGTATGCGTAAAAGTCAACGACCCGTCGAGAGCAGCGGAATATCGCAAATTGGGACTGTTTTGCATAACCCCGAATCTCTTGACTGCTGGGATGATGAGAGATTGGATATTAGAACAACCTTTCCAACCTATAGATACATATAACGTTATAGAAGAAGGAGAGTAAAAACTATGTACGTAGTGATTGTCGGAGGCGGTAAAGTCGGCTCTTATCTTGCAAAACGCCTTGTAGGTGCAAAAAGCGAAGTGCTCCTCATCGAAAAAAATCGAGAAGTTGCAGAAGATCTACGACACTCCTTAGGGGATATCGTTCTATATGGCGACGGATGCGAAGCACAAGTACAGAAAACAGCAGGCTTTCAGAGGGCTGATGTCGTTGCAGCAGTTACCGGCGAAGACGAAGACAACCTCATTGTGTGTCAAATGGCGAAAAACACTTGGGGGGTCCAGCGCACAGTTGCGCGTGTGAACGACCCTTCGCATGCTTGGTTGTTCCGAGAACTGGGAGTCTCCGCAACCGTAAGCGCAACCGATGTTCTTTATAACCTTATCGAACAAGAAATCACACCGGACGAAGTCATTCCTTTGGCGGCTTTGAGACTCGGAAATATCGAAGTGGTAGAGGTTACGCTCACTTCGCGCTCACCTGCCACAGGAAAAAAAGTGCGCGATTTAGAATTACCGCCTAAAACAAATATTATTTGGCTTTTGCGAGGAGAAGAGGGGTTATTGGTGGATGGAGAAACGACACTTCAATCTGGAGACACGGTAGTTATGCTCGTCCCCACCGAATACGAGGCGGCACTTAGAGAGATATTTTAAACAACCATCCGCTTGTTCTAAATAGCGTTCTGCGAAAGCGCTATCACTAAGTCTGGAAGCGATAAAACCAGTACTTTTTCGGATGAGTTATTTTCGTGCACTCCTCATTGTTACGGGCAGTTCACACCTTTGGTTATGGAAGAAATTTCACTGACGATCTTCAGCAGTGGACAAAAAATGTTGACCCTCGCAGAAGCCAAAAAACATATAGGTCTGAAGGTAGAAGTGCTATACAAGGACCGTTTAGGCAATGATTACAGGAAACACGGCGAATTGTTAGCAGTAGAATATGTTCCTCTTTACGGTACGACACTTCGCTTCGATTTCGGCGAAATCGGTTTAGAGAAAACTCTCGCTATCACTCCTTTAGAGATCTCTCGTGCCGCGTAGCCTTAGTTTCAGGCGTTCACTTTTAGGGTGCTAAACACCTCTACTTTTTTGCCTAACCTTCCAAGAAGTTGAGGCGAAGTTGAGGCATATCCCCTCTTACGTGTCATACTCTTCAGTCCATGCCCCTAAGACTATTAGGTTCTCAAAGAGTCATTAACGGCAAACTTTTCCTCGGTGAGTTCTCTGCAGAAGAACTCGCCCAAGAATTCGACACCCCCCTTTACGTTGTAGACGGTGAAGAGTTCAGACAAACCATTCGACGATTCGTAAAAACGTTGAGCGATATCTATCCGAATTCTTGCACCGTATACGCCGCGAAAGCGAACAGCGCACTCGGCGTTTTGCAAATCGCAGAATCCGAGAAACTCTATGTAGACGTGGCGAGCGAAGGAGAATTAGAAGCAGCGATACGAGCTGGTTTTCCACCTAAACGCATCTATCTTCACGGAAATAACAAAAGCGAAAGGGAGCTTACGCGTGCAGTGGAAATTGGAATAAAAGCCATCGTTCTCGATAATTTTTATGAAATCGAAAAGTTAGCGAATATCTGCAAAAATAAAACGAAAATAACAGACGTAATCGTACGTTGCGCTCCAGGTGTTGACCCGGAGACTCACGAGGCTATCAGCACAGGGCAAGAAGACACGAAATTCGGTTTCAACATCGCAGACGGGAGTGCGGAAAGAGCCGTGAAAGAGATTCTGCGTCATCCCTCGATGCGATTAATAGGCTTTCACTGTCACGTCGGTTCGCAGTTGTTAGATTCTAAAGCGCATCGTGCAGCGGGAGAAAGATTAGCGAGATTCGCAATCTCCTTACGCAAAGAAATCGGTGATATTGAAGAAATAAACTTAGGAGGGGGATTGGGAATACGATACACGGAAGAGGACAACCCAGAACCTGTCGAAGTTTTCTTGAAGAACTCCATCGAAGCGACATTGGCTCCTTTCGAAAATGCGAAAACGCTTCCAAAAATATGTTTCGAACCCGGGCGTTTTCTCATCGGGGAAGCGGGAACGACGTTGTATCGGGTCGGCGTTATAAAAACCGTCCCCATCAGCGAGAAAAGAAAAACGCGGACGTATGTCGTCGTGGATGGGGGTCTTGCGGATAATCCGAGACCGCAATTGTACAATGCACGCTACATTGCAATCAATGCAACTCGTGCTGATAAAGAACATGACGCCCCTTTTCGAATTGCCGGAAGGCATTGCGAAACGGACACATTGATTCCGGAAGCCAAACTTCCAGAAACGACAACCGTGGGAGATGTAATTGCGGTTCAATGCACGGGTGCGTACAATTTCTCGATGTCGAGCAATTACAATCGCTATCCCCGACCTGCTATGATAATAATCGAAGGAAAAGAAAAACGTTTAGCAGTCAAAAGAGAAACCTTAGATGATTTATTCCGAAACGAAATGATTCAAGAGAGGGTAGGTCGTTGACGGTGAGTTCCTTTGATTGGCTATCATCGAAATCTCCCTCCACCGAGCCCATAAGAATTATCATTAATACAAATGCCTGAACAAGCCTTGCCCTGGGTTTCCATCGTTATAATTCTGCTCTCTGTTTCACTGCACGAATTCGCCCATGCGAAATCGGCAGATTCTTCTGGAGACCCCACTCCTCGTTCTCAAGGACGGGTAACTCTCAACCCCTTGGCTCATCTCGACCCACTCGGAACGCTCATGATTATCGTAACTTCGCTAACGGGTTTCGGAATCGGGTGGGGTAAGCCGGTGATTGTGAACCCACGTTATATGCAAAATCCACGAGTAGACCATTTTCTTTCTGTGTTATGGGGTCCTCTTACGAATTTCATTCTCGCTGTGGTTTTTGCAATTGCGTATCGCTACGCCGCGCTTCCGAGTGGAAACGAAATGTTTATTTATGTGTGTTTGTTAGGAACAATTATCAATATCGGTTTATGTTTTTTCAATCTCATACCTCTCGGTCCATTAGACGGTCATTGGCTTCTTGCTGCATTGCTTCCTGCGCGAATCGGTGCGCGCTTCGGCATCTGGAGCCGAACATATGGAACGATGATTTTGTTTACCATCATTCTTCTCGATGGTTTTATTTCGAATATGACGAACAGGCCGACTATCTTGAGCATTGTGTTACGCGACCCCATGGTAAGGGTTAGCCAATTACTTTTGGGTACATAAGTATCAAGCTTTTTGATTTTATTTAGCTTAGAGGTTAAGTCCGTTTTGCCAATTCCTCAACGAAAAGACGGTCCGCTTCGATATATTCTTCTTCCGGAAGCGTAATGAGCCCATATACGCACTCCGTTCTTCCTGTTCGAACAGCCCATGCAGCATCACCGTAACTGTAATGCCACCATTCGTCGGCGCAATTGGAAAATCCAGCCTCTATCATCGCCTCGTATAAGATAAGGCGATTGCGTTGCACCTCTTTCGGTACGTTTTTTGCGAAAGTTGGCGCATAAAGGAAGCGGTCACCACCATACAAATCTATAGGTTCACCGTTCGCATTCAAAAGCCATACATCTACCGCCCCGCCGGTGCAATGACCGGGGGGGGCTTTTTGGTCGTAAGGTGCAAAGAAACGATTCGTCAACCTTCGCAGTGTGGCATAAGATGCATGCGGGTGTTTCTCGCGCATCTGTTCGAAAAAACGGTCATAAAGGAGTTTTTGTCGTTGCAAAGAACGCCACGCTTCACGCAAGCCCAAACGGTAATTCGGTTCGAGCAATTTATTCGCGTTACGGAGCATTTGGGCTGCTGTTTCCCTTAGCCAGGGAACGGCGGTCTCACGCAAAATGGGCAATTCCGGAAAGAATTTTCTCAAATCTATAAGCGGCTCGTGATTTTCGATGAGTTTAATTCGATTGAGTGCTGCAATCGGCTCTCTGCGCGGATGGGGTAGCACCATAGGATTAGCGTTTGAAAAGAAAATACAAAAGCAGCAAGAATCCCAAGACTTGTACCGTGTTTTGCGCGGAATAACTTTTCGAGGGATAAGGTACTTCGATGATATCTTCTGGCTGAAGTTGCATATCTTCGGAACTATTCGCCTGAATCTCGCGGACGTTCATCGTATACATCTTCGTTCCTCCCCCCTCTTGCTTGCGATAAAGTTTCACGCGATCGAGGCGGGCATTTTCGAAAGGTTGAGATTCTGCTAAAGCCTCTAGCAGCGTGAGACCTTCCGTAAAAGGAACGAGCCCTGGTCTCGTGACTGCTCCTCGCACATAGATATAATCCGTAATCTCCCGCATACCTACGGTGATTTGGTCACCGGGTTGCAGAAGAAGTTCCGCTTCTTCGGAATCCATATTGATTTTCTTTTTCGTTCCATCGTTTCGTGCCAATTCTATGGCTTTAGGGTCTCCGTCCCGTCTAAGCCCCCCCGCTTTTCGGATTGCCTCCTCGACGGTTAGTCCCTCCGTGAAAATGAGAATGCCAGGACGATTCACAGCACCGAGAACCAGCACCTCCAAACCTGCAACTTTCAAAGGAACAAAAACCTCTTCACCGGGATACAAAAGTGGATTCCCTTCCGGATTTCCTTTCTCGAAAAGCGTGTAATCCACCGTTCGTACTTCGCCTCCGGGACGAACGATTCTTATCGCTGTAAGGTCTGCTACAACAGTCGGTTCTGCACGCGTGATGACGTCTTTGAGAGAAATTCCCTCGCGATAAGCAACCTCTCCCGCATTTCTTACAGCCCCCCCATAACGAATCGGCTCACGTGCCTTCAAAGTTATGCTAACAGTCGCTTGCTGAGACACTCCTTTTTCGATGATTGTTTTCGCTATCCGCTCCGCCGCTTGTTTCTCGGTCAAGCCCTGAATATTTATTCCACCGATTATAGGAAGAACGATTTCGCCCTTTTCGGAGACCCGATATTCTCCATCCAATTTTGGTTCTTGGATGCATTTGAGGACAACGACGTCGCCGATTACGATGTTTTGAGCATTCGTGAGCAAAGGAAACCACAAAAATATGAGCACTAAAAACAGGATTTTATTCATGCGACCTCTTTCGATGGGAATACATAAAAATAGTACCTTGCGCTAAAATTGTTATACCGTGCCGAAACTTTTTCCACACAAAATCGCCGTAGAAACCGACCGTCCCGATTTCCCTAAAATTTGCGCATGTTGCAACGAAAATGCGGATACAGCATACACGCCTACCCCTCCTCCCCGAGCCCCGGGAATGCCTATATCGGAAGAACCCTTCACCATTCCCTACTGTAGCGCGTGCCTTTCTCATCTCCGAGCATACGAGTGGTTGAGCACGTGGAAGCTCATTTCACTCAATATCGGAGTTTGGTGGGTTGCGCTCGGGTTGGTCGGCAACGTTTATGGAGTCTCTTTGCTTATCGGTCCTATTTTTGCTATTTTCATTTACGGCGAGGCTTATCGCAGGCTTCGAGACTCGCTCAAACGAAAACCGACTTGTAACACCACAGAGAGCGCAGTGCGATTCGTTTGGTACCGGAAAAGCACGTATGTTTTCTCATTTGCATCTCCGGAATATGCAGGAGAATTTACGAAACTCAATCATAAAAATCTCAGCGAGGATATTAATACGTAAAGGTAGACTGGAATAGATGGAATACCGAATAGAACGAGACAGTTTGGGAGAGGTGGAAGTTCCGAAAGACGCTTATTGGGGTTCTCAGACCGAACGAAGTCGCCGTTTATTTCCTATTAGCGGAATAAAAGCGCACCCGAAAATGATAGAGGCTTATGTTCTTTTGAAAAAAGCCTGTGCAGAGGCGAACGGCGAATTAGGGATGATTCCTTCGGATGTCGCAAAGGCAATCAGCCGAGCGGCAGACGAAATCCTAAGCGGACAATGGAGAGACCAATTCCCTGTGGATGTGTTTCACATGGGAGCGGGAACGAGCTTCAATATGATGTTTAACGAAGTTCTCGCAAATCGAGGGGAAGAGATTTTAGGGGGGGAAAAAGGGAAATACGAAAAAATTAATCCGAACGATCATGTGAACTTCGGACAATCTACGAACGACACCTTCCCCACCGCAATGCGAATAATGTCGCGCATGCTTTTGGAAAATCTCCTCCTGGAGGTGGATTTGCTTTCAGAAGCATTCCATTCCAAAGGTAAAGAATTCGACGGTATTCTCAAATCCGGTAGAACGCATCTTCAAGACGCCGTTCCGATACGTTTGGGTCAAGAATTTCGGGCTTACGGGATTACGATTGCAAGGTGCAAGAAATTACTCGAAATCGCTGCGCAAGAATTAGAGGAACTGGGAATCGGTGGAACTGCCGTGGGCACGGGAATGAATGCGCATCCTAAAGCGCGATTTATCGTCGTTCAAAAACTGAAAGAATGGACAGGCTTCCCATTCCGCCCTGCAGAAAATTTAATCGAAGCGATGCAATCGCAACGATGCATGTCCGTATTGGCTGGCATGGTGCGGATACTTTGTTTAGAACTCACGCGGATTGCGAATGATTTACGTTTGTTAGCTTCGGGTCCACTTACGGGATTCGCAGAAATCGTGCTCCCCCCCGTTCAGCCAGGGAGCAGTATTATGCCCGGAAAGGTGAACCCTTCGATGGCGGAGAATCTCAATATGGTTCTGTATCAAGTTTTAGGTCAGTGCCATGCGATAGATATGTGTGTACAAGCCGGGCAACTGGAATTGAATGTAATGATGCCCTCGATGGCATTCAGTAGTCAGTTTATGTTGGAAATCTTAGCGAACACGTTGCGAACTTTTCGGGAAAATTGCGTAATCGGAATACGCGCAAACGAAGACGTTTGCAGACGATATGCGGAGACTTCGCCTTCTCTCGCTACAGCGTTGAATTCGTATATTGGATATAAACAAGCGGCGGAAGTCGTGAAAAAAGCGCTTGCGGAAGGCAAAACCATTCCTCAGGTCGTTCGAGAACTCGAACTTTTGGATGAAGAAACCTTACGCAAAGCCCTCGACCCGAGTTTGCTCACAGAGCCTGGAATTCCAGGAAAGACGGAGAAATGATTTCCGAACGAAAGAACTCGAACACCTAAAGTATTCGTTTCCAAGATTAAATAAAAACGAAGGCGCGAAAAAAATCGCGCCTTCTAATGTTTCCGATGCGAAATTTAGATACGAACACCGATTGCGCCGAACCAACCGTGATTTTCGATACTATTCGTTTCCGGTGCTACCTCGTATCCGATTTCAGCAGAAAACTGACCGCCGAAATCGTATCCAATAGCGGCGAAGCCACCGAAACCCCATTCGTTATCGAAACCTTCGACCCGGTTGTTGTAGTATCCAGCAGCGAGACGTGCATAAAACTGACCGGGTTGACCGGCAGTTCCCGTATCTTGAACTCCGAAGTTCATTCGCACCCCCCAGTGGACACCATATGCCTCGGCATCAGTGCCACCTTCGGAGGAAAACCATCCTCTCACTCCGAGAAACGACATCGTGTTTTCGCCGAGCGGATACATGTAGTAGTCGATGCCACCCATGAAACCAGCTTCGATGTCGAACGGGGGGTCTTGTAAATCCCCTTGGTACAGGTGCCCACCAATCGTTATGTGAAAGGGCTTTGTCTCAGGGGGAAAGTACTGCGCCATAGCCATAGGCGCAGCGAGTGCTAACAATCCAAGCAAACATAGTTTCGTCTTCATCTTGAAGACACCTCCTATTTTTATGAGGCGCTGCAAGGCAGGGCTTCCGAAGTTTCCCCCGCCTTGCGTGCGTCCATGCATATCGGTCAGAGTATACCGAGAAAGTCCGATGCCTCGCCGCTCTATAGACCCATCTCAGGCGAAGACGAGTTTTACTCGCATTGCTCCGTATTACGACGTCTTGATGGAATCCGTGCCCTATGAGATGTGGCTTTCCTATCTGAAATTGGTCTGGTCATTCGCAGAGGTATCACCGCGAGAAGTATTAGAAGTCTGCTGCGGAACGGGGCGTTTATGCAGGATGTTGGCGAAAGAAGGCTATATCGTTGCGGGGGTGGATAAATCAGCGGAAATGATTGCGCAAGCGAAGGAAATCGCCCGACGAGAAGGCTTAGATATTCATTACGAAGTGCAAGACGTCGCTGAAATGAATTTACATAAAAGATTCGACGCCGCGTTTTCGTTTTTCGACAGTTTGAACAACATTATAGATTATCAGCAGTTCATGCGCGGATTGGCACGAGTTCGGATTCATCTCGAATCCGAAAAGCCATTTCTTTTCGATTTGAATACGGCATACGCTTTCGAGAAAAAAATGTTCGATCAGCAATGCCTCAGTCAATCGGCGAAAGTTCGCTACAAATGGAAAAGTCGTTGGGACCCGAATACGCGGCTTTGCGAAATTACCATGCGATTTTGGATTGGAGACGAGCATTTCGAAGAGATACATGTTCAACGCGCTTATAGCATCGAAGAAATTTACGATGCGATGGATGCCGCAGGCTTTCATTCTATATCTATTTTCGATGCCTATACTCTGAACCCCCCCAAGAAAACTTCAGACAGAATCCATGTTTTAGGGTTTGCATAAAATGAATTCTGCTATGTGCATTCGGGCGGCGAAAATCGAAGATGCTTCTGGAATTGCATCCGTGCACGTCCACTCCTGGCAAACGACGTATGTGAATATTTTTCCCGAGGAGTATCTGAAGCGTCTCGACGTGTCTATGCGAGAAAAATGGTGGACGCGAGTTCTCTCTGGCGGCGAAGGCGAACATGGGGTTTTTGTCGCTGAGGAGAATTCATCGCATATTGTCGGGTTCGCGTCTTGTGGAAAAGAAAGGGCTCTTCAGCATCCGGATTATACAGGTGAACTCTATGCAATTTATATTTTGCAAGAGTACCAGCGTTTAGGAATCGGTAAACAATTGTGGGATGCTTGCGCCCGATGGCTCATTGCGCATGGACACGATTCGATGCTCGCCTGGGTGCATCCAGAAAATACCGCATGCAGGTTTTATGAATCGCTCGGGGGGGAAATCGTAGAAAGAAAACGGGAACGAATCGCAGGAGAAATGCATGAGGTCATTGCTTATGGGTGGAAGAATCTTCGAAAAATATCGCTATAAGCTTTGCAGGTTTGCTTGATATGCCATAAAGTTGGGGTTATAGAAAGTCTTTATAAAAGCATAGCAGTTGCTATTTTTTCTTCGATTTTACTCACGTGTTCTTCCGGATCGAACGTGACGATTAGCGAACGATCGGCAGCGTCGTTTATCGCATCGATGTGGCTGATGACCAAAATCTGCTCGAACCTTTCCCGTAAAGCGTTCAATTGCCGCATCACACTATCCCTTCGGATGTTGTCCAACGAGCCGAAAACCTCATCGAGGATCAACAAAGACATCGCATGTCCGCTATTTTCTTGAATCAAGTTCGCTAACGCTAATCGAAGAGAGAGATTAACCAAGTCTGTCTCCCCCCCACTGATTACTTCTTTTCCAATTCCATCATCCTTCAAAACAGGTTCGTAACGGTCGTTCAGTTCCAAACTCGTGTATCTCCCTTCGGATAGGGTATTGATGAATTCACTAGCGAATTCCTCCAGCAATTCACGAGTGCGCAATGCCAAAATTCCATATAACCCATCGAAAGCTCTGGCAATTTCCGTATACAAAGTCCTTTGCTTTTTCCATTCTTCGACCTCTTTTTTTCTTTCCTCGTATTTCTTCATTTGTTCGACAGCACGCTCTAATCTATCTTTCTCGGCTTTTTCTTTCGCTTTCGCATCCGTCATCTTCAGTTGAATAGTTTCGTACTCTTTTTTCATTTCCTCTTGTTTCGAAAGGACTTGTTCTGCTTCCGCCTTGTTCATCCCTAAATCTTTTTGGCGTTTTATCTTCTCTTCCCTTTTCTGTTTTTCCGCTTCGAGTTCTTTTTGCATCGTATAGAATTTTTTTTCTAAACTCTCGAGCTGTTGTTCGATGTTCGCGTTTTCCATGTAGTTACGCCATTTCGGTTGCAGTTCTTTCATCTCCTCCTGCACGGCTTGGATGCGATTTTCGTCGAAGGCGGGCGGATATTTCTCTATCTGTTTTCGTAAAGATTCAATCTCGTTCACGAGTTCTTTTTCTTTGTTCCTCAATTCTTTGGCTGTGTTGTCCTTTTTCGTTTCTTCTAAGCGCTGTTCATCTAAGGTTTGCAATTTTTTCTTTTCTTTTTCTAAATCTGCCTTCTTCGTTTTGTATTCTTCCGGTTCTTTTTCTATACACTCCAAGTCTTTTTTCAGACTTCGGTATTCCTCTGCGATTTTGGAGATTTGCTCTTCGAGCTCCAATGCCCTCGGAAGACGCCCTTCTTTCAATTTCTGTCCGCATGTCGGACATTTGCCTTCTTTTACCGATTCGTCTAAACGCTTCTGTTCTTTTTGCAAGTTGTCCAGCTCTTGATGCTTTCTATCGAAAAGCCTTCGTGCTTTTTCTTTTTCTTTCTGCCATTTCTTCTCGAAGAGTTCGATTTCTTGCTCCAACTGAGAAATTCGATTCTTTGTTTCTTGAAACTCTTTTACGACTTTTGCCAAAAGAAGAGGTTCGAGTTCCTTCAAACGCTTTCTGGTGTCTGCCAAATCAACCTCGGCACGTTCCATACGAGACTGAGTTATGGCTCTTTTCTGAAATTCTTTCTGTTTTTTTAACAGAGAATCCAATTCACCCTTTAAAGCTTCATATTTCTCAGCGTCCGGTTTCAAATTGTCTCTTTCTTCTTTCTTTTTCTCGAGCGCTTTTATCTCGCCTTCCGATTGTAAGAGATCTTTTTTCAAACGTTCTTCGAGTTCTTTCCTCTGCGCCAATTCTTTATCAATTTCTATCACCTCCTTCGCCGCCTCGACACGAGAACTAAAATCTTTCAACTTAGTACTTATATCCTGAAATTCTTTTTCTACTGCCTCTCTCTTCTTTTTCGCGTCGAGATATTCCGCTTCTGCATCTTTCTTTTCTTTTTCGTAGTTTTGAGCTATCGAAAGAAAGGCTTCGCTTCCCTCGATTTTATTTTTCGCCTCTTTCGCCTTTTCTTTCGCTAACTCCTGTGCCTTTCTCAACCTCGTATATCCCAGCATCTTCGCGATTTCGTCCTTTTTATCGCTATGACTTCGAAAATTCAAAAAATCGAGTTGCTTTTGCTCCGTACAAAAACTATTGCGGAATTGCTCGTAGGTCATGCGGAGCAAACGATTTTCGACGAAGCGATTCACCTCGGTAGGCGACGCCGCCAAGCATTTTCCTTCCGCATCCAACACTGTTGCCTTACTGTTGCTTTTCCTTAACTCCCTAATAACTGTAAATTCACGACCATCCAACACGAATCGCAACTCAACCAATGTGGGTTCATCTCCTTTACTCCACTTATTGGGAATGGTTTTGTTTGAATCCCTCGCTTCGCCGTACAAACACCAAATCATCGCTTCGAGAAGAGTCGTCTTTCCGCTACCATTTTCACCGACTATTGCAGTAATTCCGGGATGAAACTCGATGCTTTCCTCTCGATATTGCCGGAAATTCTGGAGTTTAAGTTCCTTCAGAAGCATCTTTCACCTCTGCTAACAATGCGTTGCCCGCTTCGATGAATTCATCTCGGGAGATGTTCGAAGGAAGTTCTGCCTTCGATGCATATTCTTTCCATTCTTCTTCTAATCTTCTGCGAGATTGTTCTCCACTCCGAAGGCCAGACGAATTAACTTTCTCCGTACTCACTATGTAACGATAAGATAAACACAAAGACTTCAATTCGCGATACACGCTCGAAGGAATTTCTGTGCGCGCAGCGGGATGAACATTTTCGATGACTTGCCGCACGACAGGCTTCTTCCCGTCTTTCAATTTCCCGACCTTTTTCTGAAACGACTCCAACATTTTTTCGCCGATTTCCTCCCCCGAAAGACCACGAGCATCTATTACGTTCAAATCGTAAAACGGACGTACAGGCTCCACGGGAATAAACTCCAAAGTTCTTTCTTCTGTGTCGAAAAGATACCATCCCTTCTTTTCGGAAATTTCTTCCCAAGGGTTCGAACTCGTATAATCTGTCGAGCCGGAATAGGCGACCTTTCCTCTTCGCAATTCTTTCCGAACATGATAATCACCGAGCGCAACGTAATCCCACAAGTCGAGATGAAACTCCCTGATATCGAAATCGAAACTCAATCCATCCTTGATACTGCGGTCTAAACCATGAGCCATAAGAACGTTCACCCTCTGCCCAGAGGTGGGGCGTAAAGAGACATTCTCTATATGCGCAATCCCGCGCACAGGGGCAGCAAGAATCTCTACACCGTATTCTGGAAAAGATTGTGAAACTATACTGCTCGTTATTGGAATGATTCCTTGAATATATCTATACAGTTGCAGAATGCATCCTGTACCCAAAGTTTTATGAAGGTCGTGATTCCCTGCAAGAATTACGAACGGACGATAGTCACGCGCTTTTTGAAATTCGCTTAAAAGATGATACGTTTTTATTATCGTCGCATTGCTCGGCTGCGGGCTTTCGAAAAAATCCCCCGTATGAAGGACGATGTCGGGAGCGTAAGAAGAAATGGAATTCAAAAACTTTTCGAACGTCTCTAAAACGTCTTCTTCGCGCGGGCACATCCCACTCGGAGCGATTTGCCCGAATGCACAATTGCCTAAATGCGTGTCGCTGAAATGCGCAATCTTCATCGTTTCTTACTCACATGCCCATCAGCCCAAATCACGTTGTTTCCGCCCTCTCTCGGGGGATTCGGCAAAGAGGCGAAGGGTATTTCATCGTAAGCGTTTTTCTCCGTTTTCGTACTATCGTATATTGCCGGGGTCTTCTCGGGGTTAGACACTTCGTCGCTCCATTTTCCCGATAATTGCCCATTATAAGCGTAACCATAAGCAGATGCATCTATCGCAGCCAAGTCGGGACATCTGAGTTTTTTCTGCTGTTCTTCGGCGGGCAAATCCGCGGCTCTTAAATATTTACCGAGTTCATCCATCCAAACTTCTTTGGGAGGATAGGCGTCGTTTGCCTCCAAGTACAATTTTAGCGCTTGGCTAAGGGATTTCATATTTTCGAAGCAACTTTCCGGATTGTACGTTCGTTTTCGGGAACACTGAATGTCCAAAAATGCTGGCAATTTCGGCAAAAACGGTGCGATAAGATAAAATCCATACCCGAACGCCGCGAAAAAGAGAAGCAATATCCACAACTTCCAACGTCGCAAAATTTTCTTCACGTTTATTTCTTCTCTAATACCAACTTGAGTGTAATGATTTCGAAGGGTTTATAATCGAAAATCACGGCGTTGTCCGAAACGTCCAACTCGTCCAAGTCGTTTTCCATCAAGTCGCAAAGATATGCAGTTCGGAAACTTTTCGCGCATCTCAATTCCGCTCTGCCTCTCGCGTTGTGGCATTCGTACATGCGAACAATCAAATTCGAAGAATCCTCCGCCTTTTTAACGCTTTCGATTACGATGTTTCTATCATCGCACGAAAGGAAACGCTCTTGCGCTGTATTATTTCCCGTTTGCTTTTCCAGAAAGCAATAGCGCAATTTGCTGTTCAAGGCATAAGCGGCATGCACCACTCCAGACCACGGGAGCGTACCGAAATGCGGAAAAAGGACATAAGTGAATCGGTGCTCTCCCATATCTGCTTCTGGGTCTGGCGCTTTCGGCGCTCGTAAAAGCGTTAATCGCAAAACATTACCTAAAACATCACAGCCGTACTTACAATCGTTCAACAAAGCCACACCCTGATCCCCTTCGCTGATATCGAACCATTTCTGGCAACAAACCTCGAAGCGAGCGATGTCCCACGAAGTGTTTCGGTGCGTAGGTCGCTCGACATGACCGAATTGAATCTCGAAACTCGCGCTGTCAGAATGGATATTTACAGGGAACGCAACCTTGAGCATTTTTTCCTCTTCGTGCCAATCCACCCAAGTGTCGAAACGAATTCCCGGTGTTGGTCCTAAACTGATTCGTTGAACGAGTCGGCTATTTCCGAATCGTTTTTCGATTTCCATCGCCACACGTACCGGTCCAGTTTCGACAATTTCAACTCTATCGCTTCGCAATAGATCTCTTCCGGTTTCCAATGCAAAGATATCCACATCCCAAGCGCTCCACCCGAGCGGTTTGTCTTCGAAAATTTGGAAGACGTTCGCTAATGCCCCTGGAGCGATGTACTCCGTACCGTCTTCTGCAGAAACCACACTCGTTATGTTTCCGTGCTGGTCGAGTCTCACAGTCCAAAATTCGTTTTCGATTCTTCTCGGGCGAATATTTAAACGGGGGAGAATGGTGGGGGAGTCTGTACTTAAATCTGCGAGTGCAACTTTGCCCATCGCCGCTTCTGGCAAAGGAAAAACGAGAAACTTATCCCCGAACTCTTCGATCAATTGCACCGGCAGCGCTTGATTTTCGCAAACGATAGACTGAGGAACGAACCCTTTCGGAGGCATCATTCGTGCTTCCGTAACGCAAGGAGAGAATTGGAAAAGCGCAACGGGCTTGTTGCAATGCGAAGTGTCGAAATCTGCTGAAATTTTTTTCAAAGAATTTTCGATAATGCTTTCACCTTTTTGAAAAACTTCTTCGTAGTCCTTTTCGCTTTGCTCGTAAACTTCGCGAACACTGCTACCTGGCAGGATATCGTGAAATTGATTGAGTAGCACTTTCTTCCACAACGTCGTGAGTTCTTCAGAAGGGTAGGAAATGGGATATTCTGGGTCGAAGCAAGCGAGCAATTCCGCATCTCTGAGCAATATTTCCGCGAACCGGTTGTTTCTTTTCGTCTTCGCTTGCGTTGTATAGGTACCGCGATGCAATTCGAAATAAAGTTCTCCCACCCAAACGGGCAAGTTCTGACATTTCGATTTCGCTTCTTCGTAAAACTCCGATGCCTTCCTCCATTCGATTTGCGGCATTCCCGGAGAGCGCGATGCGCGTTTCAGAAACTCTATCATCTCCTCCGTAGGACCGCCCCCCCCATCTCCATGACCGAATATATACAGCCCTAAGCCGCATGCGGGGAAATCCTTATTCTTATGAATATGACGAAGCAGTTGCTGGGGTTCGGCATTCCCTGTATAAGTATCTGCGGGGGGGAGATGTGCACGCACTCGTGAGCCGTCAATGCCCTGCCACCAGAAATTCGTGTGCGGAAAAGGATTGAATTGATTCCAAGAGAGTTTCTGGGTGACGAAATATTCGATTCCGGATTTGACTAAAATTTGCGGTAAGGCTCCGGAATAGCCGAAACAATCGGGGAGCCAAAGGTCTTTCGTATCGATGTTGAATTTTTGTAAAAAGTATCGTTTCCCATAAAGGATTTGCCTTACCAAAGATTCCCCCGAAGGGATATTCGTGTCCGGCTCGACCCATGTGCTACCTAAAGGCTCCCATTGCCCCCCTGCAATTTTATCTTTCACCCTCTCGAAAAGTTTCGGATACTCTTCTTCGAGCCATTGATATTGTTCTGCTTGGCTGTGCACGAAGACATAGTCTGGATGTTGCTCCATGAGCGCGAGTTGTATCGCCGTCGTATGCGCCATTTTTTCTTTCGTGATTTCTATGGGCCAAAGCCAAGCGGTATCCAAATGAGCATGACCTACAGGAGTAAGTTTGTGGTATCTGTCCACACGCTTCTGGCTCAAAGCCTCCTTTACCGCTTTACTTGCGAAAGAGAGATTTTCGCGTTTTTCCGATTTGTATAAATTAATCGCCTCGTTCAACCCCCATCTCAAGCATGCTCTCGCCACATCCTCTTCAGGAAAAGCCTTCATGAGAAGATAAGCGAAGCGGCAATCCAAATAAAACTGCCATAACTCCGAATCGAACACGCAAAGCCGCGTTTCTCCGATTTCGAAACTCCCCTCTTTCCTTTCGGAAGAGGCTTTCCCGTGCACACGGACATTTGGATTCCCCCCGTAAGCGCGAATATAAAGTTCGATTTTCTCCCCCCCCTTTGCGTTTTCTGTCACTCGAAAATAAGGATGCGCGCGATCTATCCCGCCCACTATGGTATTCCCTTTCCAAACATTTCCCTCCGTCCCTATTTCGATTTGCGCAACGACGTTCTTCCCTGCCCACGATTTCGGAATCATCCCGGTTGCGCGAAACCATGCACGCTGATAAGGAAAACCCCAGCGAAAACCTTTCCCTACGTTTACGAATTCTTCGTTTTTCGGAGGTTGCTTCGAGCAAGAGCCCGCGCAAAATTCTAAACGCAAATCGGAAAAATTCGTAAGAATTTCGGGCTCGAGTTCATTTCGAATGAACTGCGCGATTCTTTCTTCCGTGATATGTGGATATTTAAACATGAAAGTCTCTCTCTTTTTCTAAAAAGTTCAAAGGGCGATTCTCACTGCATTTTACTGGAAAAGCAGTTTACTTCCTCTTGAAAAAGAGCATGATAATGATATATAAAACCTAAAATGCTTTCTTCGGATGCGGGGCTGCTTTTTTCGATGCTCTTTTTCAAATGGAAGGGGCGGCAGTTGGTTTCTTTGCATCCTCGCCTTGGCTCTGTGGTCGTTGGCTGTTGGAACGAAGCCAGCACCGAAGAAGAATTCATCGCTCGTTTGGAAAGCCGCTTTCTGCGAGATGCCGCAGCGCTCATAAAAGACAACACCCTAAAAGAAGAGGCTCGCAAAAAGCTCTCCGATTTGGAGCGAAGGGGTTGGGTACCGCTTCCTTCCCCTTCTCCCAAATTCCCTCGCAGGCTTCGCACCGCTTTGCCTCGCGGCTTCCCTCCGCTTTTGTTCGAAAAGAAATTAGCAGAGAGGAACTCGGATATTTCAAAGCCTGCTATTGGAATCGTGGGAAGCCGAAATCTTACGGGAGAAGAAAAAGAGTTTGCTTATCGAGCAGGCATGTTCGCAGCCGAAAAAGGTTGGGTTGTATTTTCTGGAGGAGCGAAAGGGGCAGATAGGCTCGGAGTCTCTGGAGCGATATCCCAAAATGGTACTGGTGTCCACTTTCTGCCTGGAGGAGAAAACGGCTTTCCCTTTAGAGCATCCGGTCTCATAACGGCGAACCCGGAAGCAGAGGTTTTCGACAGGCTCATGGCTTTAGAACGCAACCGATGGATTTATGCCGCCTCTCATGCGGTTCTCGTCGTAAGCAGCCGTTTCGGGGAAGGGGGAGCGTGGGCAGGAGCCCTTTATGCAAAACGCATGCGGCTTTCTCCGATTTTTGTTTTTATGGGAAAGACGCCGAGTTCGGGCAATACCGCTCTTGCGAAATTAGGAGCGATTCCGGTATTTGATTTGAACGATTTGGAATGCGCATTGCAATCGCTCGCTTCATCCTCGATTTCTTTAGCAATTTAAAGGCGTTCCTTGAGTAATTATAAGCAGGCAAAACAAGTAAAAAACTCTCGGAATACCTCGTCGTCTAACGAATAAAGTGGTCTTTTTTTTAAGTTTTCTCGCTTTCGTATCTCAAATGGGGTGGAAAGAGGGCACTCCTGCTCCCGTTTTAGAAGCCGACCCTGGCTTCGAAAAACTTTATTGGAAATCCTGGGAACTTCTTCAAAGCGCTGTCGTCGAAGAAACTCGCCTTGCGATTTTCCCCCCCCGATTTCTCGCCCCGAAGGGAAGGGTTTCATTCGAAGAGGCTATTTCGCTCCCTCTTTATGCGCGTTGGGGGTGGAGGGCGAATCCTTGCATCGAAACATATAATTTCGCACTGCGGTTGATTTCCCCAGACGGAACTTCACCTGATGTTGTGTTACTCTCCGATGGCTCTCGGCAAGGAGTCGCCTATGGTCTTCCTCTCGCGCCGCTTTCTGGATGGAGCCTTTACGAAATAACAGGAGACAAAACCTTTCTCTCTATGATTCTGCCGTCGGTGTCTCTTCGGCATCGTCTCTACGAAAAAATTTTTCTGCAGAATCGAGGTGGATATCTGCCATCCGGATTTTCCCCATTGCCTAATGTGGAGACCCCCCCTGCAGTTCAAGAGTCTTCAGAATCGCTGGGCTTGCTTTTGCTCAGTCAGGAATTTTTGTTGAAAATCGCAAAAGCCTCCTCTTCCCCTGCGGAAAGCGCTTTGCGAAAAAGCGCTGAAGAATACCGTGCACGATTAGCCGCTCTTTTCGATAAAGAAACGGGCTGCTATAGAGGAAAAGACAAAGAGGGCAAGCCAACAGAACGGCTGTCTCTCGTTCCTTTTTGGGGGGGCATCGGAGGAAATCTATCTGTGGAGCATCCCTCGCTTAAAAAAGCCTTTCTCGATTCCGATAAATTCGGAACGAAAATGCCGCTTCCCATCGTTGCAAAAAGCGACCCAGCATTTCGTGCCGACGAGGAATGTCGCCCACTTTTTCAATATCTCACTCTCAAAGCGCTTTTGGAATGCGGACAAAACGAATTGGCAGGAACTCTCGCAGAAAGAATTCTCCGATTCATGCAGTTGGATGCCGGCAAGAATCACTTTCTCTACAGCGAATACGGAGCGGAAACGCGAAGCCATTCCCCTTTAGCAGAAACGGATTCCTTGGAAGCAGGATATATGACGATTGCTGGGCTCATCGAAGCGGTGATAGGGATTCGAGTAAACGCAGAGAAAAAAATCGTAATGTGGAATCTTCGCAGAACCGATAGGCACGGAATCCTGAAACTTCGTTTTGCGGATTGCACGGTAAGTCTTATCTGCTTGCCTCGAAAGCATAAAACCTCATCGGCTTCCCTCGAAGTGCAAACGGATAAGACCTTCACCCTAATCGTGCGAATCGGAGAAAAAGAATGGAGCAAAAAATTTCCATCGGGAAAAACGATTTGGAATTTGTCTAACGAATCTTGACGAGCTTTACCGTATCCCCCTCTTTCACACTGTTTTTCTCCAACCATCCTGCGTGGAGTTCGAGCGCATATCGCACAGGGTAATCCGAAGAATAAGAAGATTCATCATAAGGCTTCATCGTATAAACGCGCACGATCTTTCCTCCTTTATCTAAGAATGCGATATCCAAAGGGATTTCCGTGTTTTTCATCCAAAAAGCGCGTATCGTATCGTCCGTGAAAATAAACAACATCCCTTCGTCTTGCCCGAGTTCATGAGGCTTTACGAACATCAATCCCTCTTGCTGTTTTTCGGGGCTATCCGCTATGTAAACACGGACGTGCTTGTTTTTGACTTCCACAATTCCTTTTCGATAGGAGCCCAAAGGAGTCAATCGCTTTCTCTGCTCCGGCTGTTCTAAAGGCCGAGGTGGAAGGAAAGCATTGCGAGAATTTTCATTCTGTGCGGTCTTTTGTGTTTCAGGCTGAGGGTTGCACGAAAACATTCCGAGCGCAAACAAAATGAAGATGCTCCATGTAGTTTTTCGAATCATCGTATCTCCGAGGATACCTTTACGATTTCTATCGCAAGCCTCGCCGAGTTTACTAAATCCGTTTTCGATATATGTTCCTGGTGCGTGTGAATCTCTTCCATTCCTGTGCCGCAAACGACGGTTGGAATTCCTCGAGAATTGAAAACATTCGCATCGCTCCCGCCTAAAGTCGAGCGGAGGTCGTAATTCCATCCCAAACGGCGCGCGGCTTGCAGTGCCACTTGCACGACTTTCGAGTTTTTATCATGTTCGTATCCTTCATACGCTCTTTCGACGTCGATTTCAGCAATCGCCGAACCATCTTGCGCCGCTTTCTCTAAACAAGTTACCATATGCTCGATTTGAAGCCGAAGTTTTTCTTTATCGAAACTCCGCGCTTCTCCAGTCATCACCGTTTCAGCGGGAACGACATTCGTCGCCGTACCCCCCCGAATAGTTCCGATGTTCGCCGTGGTTTCTTCATCGATTCTTCCTAATTTCATGGCTGCGATTCCCACGGATGCAATTTGAATCGAATTGATTCCTTTTTCAGGGTCCTTGCCCGCGTGCGCAGGCTTCCCGATGACTCGAGCTGTGAACCTGTCATGCGTGCCGACACGGGAAACGAACGAACCAACAGGAGGACCTGTGTCGAAAACGAATCCATAAGAAACGTTCACATCTTTGAAATCCGATGCATATGCCCCTTTCAATCCGATTTCTTCCGCACAGGTTAAAACTAAAAAGATATCTCCGTGAGGAATATCCGACTCTTGTATCGCGAAAACGGCTTCGAGAATCGGCGCCATCCCCCCTTTATCATCTGCGCCTAAAATAGTTTTCCCATTGCTATAAAAAACACCATCTCTTTCTTCGATGACCAATCCTTCCGTGGGTTCTACGGTGTCGAAATGCGCAGAGAAAAAAATTCCCGGAATGCCCGCTTGGTTCGCCGGCAACTTCGCATATAAATTGTTTGCATTACCATTGATTTTTTGGGAAGCGTTATCTTCCCAAACCGAAAGACCCTTGGACTCTAAAAGGTTGCGTACAAAAAGTACACAATCTCTTTCTTGTAGCGGCGGGCTATTGATAAGACACAGGTCGCGGAACAGTTGAAAAAGTCGCTCTTCTCGAATCATAATTACACTCATCTTACGAGACAGTTTATCTTCAGATAACACCTTAAACCAGCGCCCCGAAATGAGCGTATACTATCTTGTTCCATGGCTATAGCGGAGTTGGACTCGCTTACCGTCAAATACGATAAGGTAACCGCTGTCAACAATCTATCTTGTGAAATTCCTGAAGGGTGCGTCGGCCTTTTGGGACCCAATGGTGCCGGAAAAACCACACTCATCAAAGCCATGCTCGGTTTTGTTACCCCTTTCTCCGGGTCAGGGAAAGTCCTCGGCTACGACATTCTCCACGAGCCTCTTACTGTAAGAATGAACGTCGGCCTGATGCCGGAAACGGAGTGCTACATCCCAGGTCTTACAGCGGTCGAATTCGTGGCTTACTGCGGAGAGCTTTGCGGAATGCCGCGCTCCGAAGCGATGCGCAGAGCACATGAAGTACTGGACTACGTAGGATTAGGCGAAGCGCGTTACCGCCTCATAGACACCTATTCCACGGGAATGAAGCAAAGAGCGAAGCTTGCACAAGGACTCGTTCATGGTCCGCACCTCCTCTTTCTCGATGAGCCGACAAACGGGCTCGACCCTGCGGGAAGAGAGGAAATGCTTACCCTCATCAAAGATATCTCTCATGGAAAAGGTGTAAATGTGCTTTTGTCCTCCCATTTACTTCCGGACATCGAACGCACTTGCGACTACGTCATCGTCATGCAAAAAGGGGAAATTCGAGCGAAAGACACGGTCGAAAACATCCGCAAAACATCAGCGCTGCAATACGATATCGAACTGAAAGAACCATCGGATGACTTCGAAAGAGAAATCGAAAAATTCGGCGCAAAAGTCATCAGCCGACTTTCGCACTCTTATAGAATCCAATTCATGGATGGTATCCCCAGTGCATCGCAAGCAATTTTTCTCGCTGCGAAAAATTCGAAAGCGCAGGTGCGAAGTTTGCGCCAAGCCCAAAGAACCCTCGAAGATGCATTCTTAGAAGCACTACACTTAGAAGCACTACAATGAGCCAACCCACACGCATCGCAGACCTCAGTTATCGAAACTACGACGGGCCGAAAACATTGTCCGCCACACGTTGGTGGAGCATTACCAAAAACGGCTTGAGAATGAACATTCGCAAGAAGAATTTTTGGACACTCGCAATCTTTTGCGCACTTCCCTACCTCATCATGGTTATCAATTTGTTCTTTACGCAAACGATTCGAGAATTCCAAAGAATAAAAATTCCCTTAGAAGCGACGTTTGCGCAGTATTACGGGGGGAGTTTCGTTGTCTTTTTAGTGATGTTTTTCGCTATGCTCGTTGGTGCTGGTAGCATCGCAGCAGACAATCGCGCAAATGCCTTGCAAATTTATTTATCCAAAGCGATTACGAAATTCGATTATCTCGTTGGAAAATGGTTGTCCATTTTTATCCCTGTTTATGCAGTGGTGTTCTTGCCTGCTTTCCTCGCCATCACCTATGCTGCGCTCGACCAAGGAGTCGTCGAATTTTTCAAACAGCATCCTACGTTACACCTCAAGCTTTTCTTGCTTGCCGCAATTCCTGCTGCTTTCCACGCCTCGATGTTGTGCGGGATTTCCGCATGGAATAAAACTCCGTGGGTCGTAGGGGTGATTTATATCGCATTGGTATTTTTCACCGATGCAGCCGTAAACATCGTCGCAGACGTAGTCGACATGTCAGATCCCCAAGCCTTCACCTTGCGCCATCTTAGTCTTTTGGGGATACTTTCAGGATTAGGCTACCATGTAATCGGTTCCGCTCCCGCGGAGTTCGATTTTCGTTCGGGGCTCGAAATTCCCTCCCTTCCCGAATTCCCCCCCCTGTTTGCGGTGTATATCGTTTGTATCGTCGTAAGTCTCCTTTTAGCATTTTCGAGAATTAGAGCAGTCGAGGTAGTACAAGGATGATCGAAGCGACTCATGCTTCTCGATGGTATGGGCAAGTCATCGGACTGAACGATGTCTCGTGCCAAATCGGAACGGGAATTACTGCTCTTTTAGGGCAAAACGGAGCCGGGAAATCCACTTTCATCAAACTGATCACCGGACAACTTCGACCGACGACAGGCGAGATAAGAGTTTGGGGAGATACTCCTTTTGCGAATGTCGAAATCTTTCGCAAACTCGGATATTGCCCTGAGACAGATAATTTTTACGAAGATATGACCGGACGACAATTCGTCTCGCTCATGGGGAGGATGTCGGGGATTCCAGCATCGCGTGTTCATGGAGCAACACAAGAGGTTTTGAATCTCGTAGGGATGTCGGAGCGAGCAGATAGCAAAATCGCCTCTTACTCGAAAGGCATGCGACAAAGAATCAAAATCGCACAAGCACTCATCCATGACCCAGAACTCCTCGTTCTCGACGAACCGTTGAGTGGATTGGACCCAGTAGGAAGAAGGCACATTTCGGATTTGCTGAAAGAATTAGCCACGAAAAACAAAATCATCATCGTGAGTAGTCACATCCTTTACGAAGTCGAAGCGCTCACGCAAAATATCCTTTTGCTCCATCGCGGTAGGTTATTGGCGCGCGGTGACGTGCGTGAAATTCGTTCGCTCATCGACCGTCATCCTCATCAAATCCGTTTAAAAGTAGATGAAGCGCGCAGATTAGGACCTCTTCTCATCCAACTTCCTTCTGTGCTTTCCTTGGAATTCAACCGAAACGATCCGACAGAACTCAATCTTCGCACGACGCAACCCGACGCTTTCTATTCACAGTTCGCCGACATCGTCTTAGATCATCGAATCGAAATCAAAGACTTTTATTCGCCCGATAACGATTTGGAAGCGGTGTTCGGATATTTGGTGGAAAAATGAGTTTTTTAGAATTGTACGCCTGGTCTTTTTGGGAAAACACGCGCCTGCGTAAAACGATTGCAGCGTTGCTCGTAAGCCTCGTCGCTCCCTTTTTCGCTTTACTGGTTCGGACATTAGCGGACGACACGAATCGCTCGAACACTTATTCCCTGATTATTCAATTGGGAGGATATTCGTTTTGTTTAGTGATTTTAGCGATTTTGTTCGCCTCGAGCATCATTTCGAGCGAAGTTACTGCAAAAACGATTCCTTATCTTCTAACGCACCCCGTTCCGAGAGCAAAACTCCTTCTTGCAAAATGGTTAGGAGCAACGACCCTCGTAACGATCTCGATGATGTTTAGCGCGTTTCTCACGGCTTTGATATTGTACGGGGGGGATTTTCTTAATTCGCAACTCCAGCGGGATTTGATTGCTATTCCCATTGCTTCGATTACCTACTGCGCTGTATGTTCGTTGCTCTCCGTTTTACTCACGAGGCCTGTGCTTCCTATGGTAATTTACGTCTTCGGGTTGGAAAGTTGGATATGGATGCTTTCAGGCGACGTGCAAAAACTCTCCATCATGGCTCACGTTCGTGCAATTGCAGGACACACCCCAGTCGGAGCGAGCGACGTCACGGAAGTTATCGCGCTCTTGAATCCTACTACTATAGGTGAGACTACCGCTTGGAACACGCTAATTCTCGTCACGATAATTTCCCTCACCCTCGGCTGCGTTATTTTTTCAAAATGTGAATACATCCCAAAAGAAGAGCCGACGTAAACCGCTTCACCATCTGGCTTTCCTCAAAGTAAATTCGAATGCACTTTGACGTATTGAAATGATGAGGGAGCGTCGAAGCCGCAAAACGACGCTCCCTTCGCGCGTTCGAGTGGGGCAAAAAAGCCTTTCTGCCCGAAAAGACGAAAGAAAGGGCGAAAAAGCCTCTTAAATTTTCGAAAAAGACTTCGAGAGCGTATTTAGAAGCGGAGCATCTTTCCCTGCTGATGAATGAATCTTGTTCCCCTTCGAGCGTAGCGAAGAGGGGGGAGGACCCTCGAGGACGCAGTGAAATCTTTTTTAGTTTCTCTCGTTCCCAAACTCTGTTTGGGCATGCATATAACCCCCCTCCATAAGGTTCCCCCTGCTTCGCAAGGGGAACCTGTTTCACTTACCATTTCTTTCCGGAATAATTCGCTTTCTTCCAATTGGGAACAGGGTATTTTCGAAAACAAGTCAACCGGATTTTTGCCTCTTGACGCTCCTACTTAGAAGTCACAGGGTTTCGAGAAAAAATTTTCTCGTTCCCAAACTCTGTTTGTGAACGCGTATCTCGATCTCCTTCTGTCGAGGTTATTCTAACGGTCGGAAAAATCGCGCTTTACAGCGCCCCTACAAGCGAAATCCGTAATAAATCGTAAAACTTTCTTCCTAAATCTCGAGTAGCATTCCGTCAAAGCCTACATCGATTCCATGCGGTAAAAAGAATTCCTCCAAAGCCTTATGCGTAGCCATCCCTGCATGTGCATGGTGAGTCGTCACGAATTTCGTCTTCTCTGAAACGCATCCCAACTGTCGCATCTTTTCCACCACGCGGAGAAAGTCCTCACAAGATAAATGCCCCCAATATTCCGTCGGAGCGAATCCATCGGTGCATTCCATAATCGCTAGGTCCAACTTCCAATCTCTTAGAAAATCCCACGTTTCTTGCTGATAGTAACCCGTGTCGGTTGCATAAAGTAAGGTTTTTCCATCTTTTCGAATCAAGAAATTCAAACTCTCTTCGTCGAGTTTATGATAAGCGCGTATCGGGATGACCTCGTATCCACAAATTTCTTCTTTCTGAAATGATTTCAATTCTTTTTTCTGAAATCCTTCGCCATACATTTCTCCAAGAACTTTTAACACGGCTTCATTTCCATAAATTACAGGACGGGGAATTTCTAACGGAACGAAGGGGGGGAGAAAATATTGCAATTCTTTGACATCAAGATGGTCATCGTGGGAATGAGTAATCAAAATCGCTTTCCAATCTTTCGCTCGCAAACCGAAGCGATGAATTTGCGCTAAGGTATCCGCTGGAAAATCTATGCGAAGCACATCGTCCACCAAAGCGCTCGCACGCAAACGCATCTCTTTTCCGCCATGCGTTCGAGCGTATTCCGAAACCTCACTATCCGCGAACATTGCGGGAACTCCATCCGCAGCACCTGTACCCGTGAGAAGAATTCTCATTCGAAAATCAAAAGTTTTCTAAAGACCAAAAAACTAAACCACTCAAGAGTTTCGGATAATAATACGTAGATTTTTGTGGCATCTTTTCCCCCCCCTCTGCGATGATGCGCATCGTTTGTACGGAAGGCGGGTTCATTAATATCGCTACTTCGTACAGTTTCTTACGAACGGATTCCAACGCTTCTTCCGCACTGCGTGTATAAGCAATCCCTTCCGTATCTTTTACGCCGAACACTCTTTTGAGAATCAGTTCATGAGCAATCGTAACGTCGAGCATTTTCCATGTATCGCTTGCGTCTCCTTCGATCCATTCGAGAACGGCTTCCGGCTCTTCGAGCGTCGCTAACCAAGCAACTGGATCTTGCATCGCGACTCCGAACACGCGCGTATCGGGAGCGTTGTGTGCTCTCACCTCCTCCGGAAGTTCGTTCATTGCTACGTCTCGCACATTGAAATAAGTTTGCAAACGTTGGCGTGCTTCGTTTCGAGACACTTCGATATGCTTTATCATCCTATGTGTAGGAAGAATGACGAGGCCAGGATCGCGCATACTCGATAGCGCGATCAGAATGTAATCCTCTGCGATTTCCTCGCTTCTTTCGCCCATCTGAGCGCGATAATTCAATGCCGTTTCATAACGATGATGTCCATCGGCAATCCAAACTCTCTCGGGTTGCATCGCTTTTTGAATTCTCTCGATCGCATCCGGATCGGTGCAACGCTTCAACTCGTGGTGAATCTCATCTTCCGTCGTAACCACAGCAACCGTCTCGAAGGGTGCCGAATATAAATTTTTTTCGACATTCATTTCTTCGTCTTGATATAAACCGTAGATACATTCCAAATGTGTGCGAGTGGCTTCCAAAAGGCGAAGACGGTCTTCTTTGTGTTTCGGGAAAGTTTCCTCATGAGGCAACACAATTCCCTTCTCATAGGGTTCGAGCTTCATCAAAGTAATCAACGACTGCCTCGTTAGACGACGATTCGTCAACGGGTCTGTGAAAGTTTGCAGATAGAGGTAGAGGCCAGGCTTTTCTTCCGCTTTCAGGATTCCCTCTCGCTTCCATTCGGTTAAGCGTGAAGAACTCCGAGCGTATTTCACGAACTTGCTTCTATCATCAGGAAGCGATTCCGGAAGCGTCAGCCAAACCGTGTTATAGGGACTTTTGGCGGCTAAGCGTTCACGCTCCTCCGGCGAAATCACGTCATACGGCGGAGCGACCAAATTTTCGAGGTCTCCTGCCTTTTCACTAAAGCGATAAGCGAGAAATGGACGAATTTTTGCCACGAGTGTAAATATAGCCCACAAAATAAAAATGGCTCTGCGAGGCGATAAACTGTGATTCGTGACATTGCCCGAATTCGCGAAGGATTCTCGTGAAAAAATCGAACGACGCCTGGAAGAACTCCTCCCTTCCGAAAAAATCCCGCCCGAACAACTTCATAAAGCAATGCGATATGCAGTGTTGGGAGGAGGGAAACGAATTAGACCGTTACTCTGCCTGACGTCCGCCCGAACGCTCGGAGGGGCGCTCGAGGAGGCCCTCGATGCGGCATGTGCAATCGAGATGGTGCACTGCTTCTCCTTAGTGCATGATGATTTGCCTGCGCTGGATAACGACGTTTTGCGTCGAGGAAAACCGACTTGTCACGTCGTATTCGGAGAAGCAATCGCCCTCCTCGCTGGAGACGGACTTTTCAGTTTGGCGTTCGAAACGATTGCTCGAATGAACGCACCAGAAAAGGCACGATTTCTTGCAATATCCGCGCTTGCTGAGGCTGCCGGAACGCAAGGAATGGTGGGGGGGGAGACGCTCGACCTCCTCGCTGAAAACACTCCTGTCACACTCGAAGACGTCAAAAGAATTCACGAGAAAAAAACCGGAGCTTTAATCGCCGCCTCTTGTGAAATCGGCGCGATATTCGGACTCGCCTCGAAGGAACGGGATTTCGATAGAACCGATCTTCGGATTCGCACTTTGCGAGAATTCGGTGAACGTATTGGTTTGGCTTTTCAAATCATTGACGATGTATTGAATGAACAAGGGGACCAAGAACGACTCGGAAAGCCTACGAAAAGCGATAGAGAACGAAAAAAAGCGACGTATCCTGCTCTACTGGGCATAGACGAATCTACTCGTATGGCGAAAGAAATATTCGAAAACGCGTTGAAAATCATCCAGAATTTCGGAGAAAATGCGACTCTTTTGAAAGAGATTGCAAGTTACATCATCGATAGAAAAGAATAAATAAGTAACTCGAATCATCCCTATCGCATTTCATTTCAAGAAATGATTTTCCATGCCTCAACTGCTCCTGCAGTTGAAGTTATTAGATATTTTCGCATTTCATGCCTCAACTGCTCCTGCAGTTGAGGCTTTTGACATGTTTATATTCCAAACTCTGTTTGGGAACGTAATTGTTTTTTATCCTCTCCTGCTGTTGAGGCTTTTCTTCAAATTATGCGCAGATCGGAAAAATCGCGCCTCACGGCGCTCCTACGACTTATGTTCTATGGTTACTCTTCGAGCGAATCACCCTTTGCCAACCTCGGTCAATTCATCCACTCTCACGATCAAAACAGTGCAATTATCCCGCCCCCCCTCAGTCAGCGCGGAATTGACCAATCTCCATGCCGCTTCGGATAGAGAATGATTCGCTAAGATGTTTCGGATTTCCTCGTCGGGCACATGATTCGTCAACCCATCCGTACAAAGGAGATAAATATCGTTCTCTTCCAAGTCGAATGTTTCGATTTGCGGTTCGATATTTTCTTCGACACCGATTGCTCTAGAGAGCACATGCGAATACGGATGCCACATCGCCTGTTCCGGAGAAAGCAAGCCCGCTTTGATTTGCTCGTTCACGAGAGTGTGGTCTTCGGTTAATTGTTCTAAAACACCATGACGCAAACGATATATTCGAGAATCTCCTACATGGGCTATCGTCCCGCGGTCTTGGCAAATCACCAATGCGCTCAACGTCGTGCCCATTCCGCTTCTCGATGGAATTTGTCTCGACATATCCAAGATATAACGATTCGCCGCCTCGATGGCGGCTCTTGCCGCCTTTTCGATTTCAGGTGCCGTATGATTCATATACACATCGATAAACGTTTTGCAGGAAAGTTCGCTCGCAATTTGTCCTGCCGCATGCCCCCCCATTCCATCGCAAACTACGAATACCGCCCCCCGTGTCGCCAGCCGATAGTCGTCTTCGGGGATATAGAACTCGAACTTGTCTTCGTTATTTTCTCGGACTCGTCCTAAATCGGTTTTGCACGCGAGAGAGATTTTCGGACGTACGCGAAGTTCTGCAGGCGCTTGTGTGAGTTCTTCTGTCGAAAATTCCGCCGTGATTTCTTCGCTCATTCGCTAATCTCGCTTTTCTCTTTCTCTGCAAAGCGCACCCGAAAGACGGAACTTCCGAGTTGTAATTCGTCTTCCGGTCGAATTCGCACGGGTTCATGGGGGGGGATTTTCGACCCGTTCAAGAAACTCCCATTGGTGCTTCCGACATCCGTGAACCAAACTTCCTCCCCTTTCACCTCGATTTTGCCGTGCAATCCAGAAACATAAGGGTCGCTGATTACGATGTCGTTTTCAGAACGACGACCAATCGTATTCACCCCCGCTCTAATCGGAAATTCATTTTCTCCCGAAACTAAAAATGCTACAGGCGGCTCTTCTCCTCGTAAAGGACTCTCGATCGTTTGCGTTTGTAAAGGGGGTGGAACTTCTTCCGACATCTCCTCTGGAAACTGAACGGTAAGAGGAACACCACCGAATTCCACTTTGTCTCCATGTTTGAGTTGTCTCGGGACGTTCGGTTCTAACTTCTCGCCATTTACGAATGTGCCGTTCGTGCTGCCGAGGTCTTTAAGAATCAGAGTGTTATTTTCGAAAATTATTTCCGCATGCTTTCGGCTCACACGCCCATCGGATAGAAAAACATCACCTTCTCTCCCGACAAGGTTCTTTCCCGGTTGGAGGAAATGTTCACGCCCATTTTCTTCGACTAAGCAGGGCAACTTCACAGCGGGTGCGCCGAAAGCATCCTCCGGCAAAGCGCTGGAAAACAATAAACCGCACTCCACGCAAAACGCTTCTCCCGCTGCGTTGAAAGTTTTGCAAACAGGACACTGAACGGGCTTTATCGTTTGCGTAACTTGAATGCTGGGCGCGGCGCCGATTTGCGTGCGATAAATATCCTCGCTCGGGTCTTGCGAATTTTCCTGCTTTTCGTTATCCGACATGTCCAATAACAAAGACTCTTTTTATTATAGTCACAAAATTTCCTTTCGCTTTCGGGAAATGTCTTCAAAGGCTGACGAAATCTACTCCACGATTTCCACGGGAGCGCCGCGTCTCACACTTTCATACGCTGCAAATGCCACCCGAGCAGCCTGTAAGCCGTCGAAGCCCGTTATCGGTGGATCCTTCTCCCTTCTCACTACCTTGAGAAAATCGCCGATTAAATTTCGGTCCAAACTACTTCCGAAACTCACGAGTGAGTAGCGATTGGGGTCGGTGCGATACATCTCGAAACCCTGATTGAACAAATCCACTTCGATGACGCCTTCCTCCCCGACCACATTCATCATCACGTCTCCCCATATTTTGTAATTTTGTGGACGCGACCAACTCGAGTCGAGCGTGGCAAACACATCGTTCGCAAAACGCACGTGAAGGATTGCAGTGTCCTCCCATTCCTGTCGATAGAGATTGTTTCCTATTTGCGCAAAAACACTGATGGGTTCCGATTCCAGCAAATCTCTCAAAAGATCAGCCACATGCACCACATGGTCCATCATCGCCCCCCCACCTGAAAGTTCTGGTTTCGTAAACCAACCTCCGGGGCACATTCCTCGATTCGTCGCACACACAGCCAAAACTCTCCCCAATTTTCCTTGCAGGACGTACCTTTTCATCTGCTGATACGCCGGGCTATAGCGACAAGGAAATGCAGTCATCAAAGGAATTCCTGTCTCGTGCGCTAAAGACAATATCTTTTTCCCATGCTCTTCGTTTACGGCGATGGGCTTTTCACAAAGAACCGGCTTTCCGTATCGTGCAGCGACTTCCACGAGCTCTAAATGATAGATATTTTCGCTCGTAACAACCACACCGTCGCTTTTCTTCACTAACTCTTCCCTATCGCGATAAAAAGGCACTTGATATTGATCGGCTAACTTTTCTCCTCTCTCGAAATCGTGGTCCCATATGCCTGCTACTTCTGCGTCTTCGGTTTGTTTCAACACATGAATATAAGAATATGCATGAAGATGCGCAATCGAAAGAAATCCGATGGAAGTTTTCATATCGACTTCTCCCGTACCGCTTTCATCGCCACCTCCGTGCGACTATTCGCATAAAGAGATTTCGATATATTGCCCACGTGAGTTTTCACAGTTTTTTCTGTAAACTGCAAACACTCGATACGTCGAATCGTAATCACGACTTCCTCCGATGTGTTCGTTTTTAGCAAATAACCGTTTGTCCCCGCTCGTATCGCTTGAAGCACATTTTCCTCCTCTTTATGAACTGTGAGAATTACTGGGACTCCATCATGCTTTCGTTTAACCGACTGCCAAATGCATTCGATTCCATCCATCCGAGGCATCTCGATGTCTTTGAGCAAAACATCCGTATCCTTTTCCTCCTCAAGCCTAGTAGCTTCGATGCCATCCCTCGCCAGCTCTAATAATTCGATGTCGGGCTGGCAGGAGAGCACCTGCTGAAAGGCTTTTCGATAAGACTCTTCGTTATCCGCAACCACCACCCGAATCCGCTCTACCATGCCGAAATGTTACCGCCGAGAAACGCAACGTAAATGCCTTTGCCGCAGGCATTTCAAAACGTGATTCTTTCACAGAAACCGAACAGGTAGACTACTTCTGTGAGCAGAGGCTTACTGCGGTTGCTGTTGATCGTCTTGAAGTGGTTCATCGTTCCGACACTGTTGTTGCTCGTAGGCTATCTTTATCTCGGTCCCTATTTGTTCCCGAAAGTCGCAGGATATCTCTTGAATCGCACACCTGTCGAACAACTTATGCTCTTATGAAAGTAATTATCGCAGACAGCAATTTACTTTGGTCGCGTAGACTTGAAAAAACGATTCGGTCGTTGGGTCATGACGTAGAAACTATTCGCTCGGAAAGCCCCAGCCCTCAAGGCGATTTAGCAATCGTAAATCTTGCAGAGACCTCTTTTTCCCCTTTCGAGATGATACAAACATTGCGAGACGCTGGAATTCCTGTCATCGCCTTCGCAGGTCATAAAGAGAAAGAATTATGGAAAAGAGCGCAAGAAGCAGGAGCGGACAGAATCGTGAGCAACGGAGAAATAGCCTTCAAGTTGTCGAATATTCTTTCGGAGTTTGTCCATGCGGGATAGTTTCGGCAGAACGATTGACTATCTACGCGTAAGCGTTACCGACAGGTGCAACTTTCGATGTATCTACTGCATGCCGGAAGAAGGATATCCCGTTTCTCCGAAGGAAGAACTTCTCACCTTCGAAGAGATTGCACGGGTGGTTCATATCGCCGCGAACCTGGGAATTACGAAGGTGCGACTTACAGGGGGGGAGCCTCTCATCCGAAAAGACTTACCGGAATTAATAACGCAAATTCGCAAACATCCTAAAATTATCGACATCTCTTCCACTACGAACGGTTACTTGCTTTCCGAAATGGCAGAAAAATTAGCACGTGCCGGTTTGAATCGCGTAAACGTTAGCCTCGATACTCTCGCTCCAGAAAAATTCGCACGCATCGCAAGACGAGGAGACTTGCAAAAAGTTCTCGAAGGTATCGAAGCCGCGAAGAGGGCAAAACTAAACCCCATAAAAATCAACTGCGTTTTGATGAAAGGAGTGAATGACGACGAGGTCGTGGATTTCGCAAAATGGACGCTAGATGAAGAAATTCACGTGCGATTTATAGAACTTATGCCGATTCAATGGAATTTGGATGACACGGAGAGTTTTTATCCTCTTCGCGAACTGCGCGACGGCAAAGGCTTATTTTACTTGCGCAAAGCACAAGACAATCATATGCTCGACGACGTGCAGATGAGACGAATGCTCATACCCTCCCAAGAGGTCAAAACACGCATTGAGAATGCTCTCGGTGATTTATTCCCCGCAGAAATTCCTACGAACGGACCGGCTCGTACGTACCGATTGCGCGATGCGAAAGGAACCATCGGATTCATCAGTCAGATTAGCAATGATTTATGCGAACGATGCAATCGTCTTCGCCTCACCGCGGATGGACAACTGCGTCCTTGTTTGATGTCGGATGGAGAAGTAGACTTACGAACTCCCTTGCGGTCGGGTGCAAGCAACGAGGCGATTGCGGAACTCATCTTGCTCGTCGTTCAGCACAAACCGGAGCGTCATTACTTAGCCGAAGGACAAAAAGTCAGAGGGCGAGGCATGAGCCAAATCGGAGGCTAAACTCTTCATGCCCCGAAAGCGCTAAGTCGTTTTGTCAGCGCGAGATTACAAAATTATTTCTTCTGATATTTTTTCTCAGGTGCCTCGAACCAAACTCCATCTTGCGAAGGTCCGAGAGCGAGCTTCCCACCTTCAGACTCTGCGAACAAGGTACCGATCACTTCTCCTTCCTTGTTGTAGATGGCAACATTCCCTCCTTCGGGGTATGCAACCATGTTTGCAGCCGGCACTCCGTCCTTGGTGCATATGCTTATTCCTGCACCTGTCGGTGTCGTCGTAAAATGCGCAACAGATTTCCTGTTCGTGTTGAAGATATTCATACTCCCGCCGGATTTACCTACAAAAAGTTCCACGAACTTTTCACCATCTTTAACGACCTCGATACGTTCTGCTCTCACTATGTTTTGAACGGCAGTTTCTTTTCGGAGTGTTGCAAACGAGGCAAATCCGATAGCAACAAGGATGGTGATGGCGAAGAGCAGTACCATTCGACGATGATGCCGCCTGAGCACTGCAAGTTCTTTTTCGAGAGCCTGTAATTTCTCATCTAAACTCATTTCTATTCTCCTATGGTTATCTCATTTTGCGTCCTAAAATCGGTACATAGCTTCTCATTTTTTACCTACCTGTTGTAGATTTCAAAAGGCTTGTCACGCAAATACTCTACTTGTTCGACTTCGCCATTCAAACGGAGAATCAAAACCGGAAATTTCGTCATCTCCGCCATTTCCTTCCCGGATAACATGTTGAAGTCCATCAGAATGGGTAGTGCTTCTCCACGCTTTGCATACAACTCTCGTAGGTCGCCATATTTTTTGTATTCATAAGAGGATTCGTAATCCTCCATAGAGTCCACGTATAACTGCGTGAAACTCAAGCACTTTCCCTGATGCATGTCGTTGGGGTGCGATAAATAGAACGTATCTTTTGGCACACTCCAAGCGAAACCGGAGTCCATCAAAGCATCCGATAGGAACGGGGGTAACCCAGCATCGCTATAGTTCTTTCGTTGCTCGACAGGCAGATAGCCGTATTCCGCACGGTAAATCTGCAACGCCTTACCGATGGCTTTCAGTTTCGCAATAGACTCGTTGATGTCGTAACCGCCTTGCGAACCTTCCGAAATAGAAGGGCGCATAGCGAAGCCGATGAGGAACAACACGGGGACTGCAAAGAGCATGCCCTGCCAGAGCAGTCGTCTAAAGATACTGATTTTTTTCATTGTTTTGTCTCCTTAGTTTAGATTTGCTGTTTTCGTTTCGTAGGAGCGCCGTGAGGCGCGATACCTATCATGCCAAAATTCGATTGCTTGCGCTAATGCTTTCTGCAAAGGGATATCGTGTTCTGTTTGCTTCCAAATTAACTTTCCGTTTTCATCGAGCAGGTATGAGCGAGGCATGAAACATACGTTGAGCGCTTTATGAATACTCATATTTCCATCTAATATAATCTTAGAGCCAGCTGGAATTCTCTTAATTAAATTCTTACTTTTTGTCTCCTCTACAGGTAATACGACTAACAGATGCCACATTGGCGGAAAAGCATTCAGCAAAGGTTCAAGGAGTCTTTTGTTACATGCACATTCTTGTATATAAAGAATATATGTTATGCCTTGTTTGGGAAGTTCCGTCTATATGTATATAGGAACCCATTGGTGGGTCATTCTTCATCATTCGCATGACTTGCGTCTTTGAAAGACCAATTGGTAATGCCGATAAAAAATATTGAGTTCTCAACCAACCTAGTTCAAAAAGTACAAGCCCAGCAAGACCTATGAATGCCCACATCGGGACTTCTCCATGAAAAAGTTTTATGATTGGCGTACTCCTCATAGAAATGCCCTCAGTTCGTTTACATTACACATGCGCATCTTTCCTTGTTCATTAACCATAAATTTCGGACAGTCAAAGATTCCAAGTTTATTTTCCACTACCATACCTGGGTCTCGCCATACTTCCCCTTTCCAACCTACTATTCGAACAAACTCGCCCAGTTCCTCGATACTCAGATAAGAAATGCATGCAATCTGGTCCGAGAGATGAGATACACGACTTGCCTCCTTTTTGCAAGGCTCACAGCCACAGGTGAAAAACACTGCCTTGGCATCTCTTAGAACCTCCTCAGCAGGATGTTCTTCCCCTCGTAAGTTTATGAGGACGAGTCCATCGAGGCTAGCTACCCCCCCCCCAGCCACGGAAATGCTGTTGGAATGCCTCGCACCAGTTTGTATACAGCCAACAAAGACCAAAGATAAAAATGCGGTCAAAAACAGCGTTTTCATAGCCCGTATGCCCATTTCGAGGTTTCTAAAAACTTCAACACACACATAATATCATAGAAAATCACAAACTGTGCAAAGGTTTTTGAAAAAAATTTTTTAAATAATGTAGACGAATATTTACTATATATCTTTATATTATGTAGATCTTTGTCTACTTACCTCTAGATAGGTTCTCCTACAACAACCTTCGGGAACAAACATAAAATACAGCGAGTCAAAATAAATGTGTAGCCCCCATGGGGTCGTTTGGTGACACTTTGCTAGAGGGAAAAAAATGAAAGAATTAAAGAAAGTCTTCTCTTGTGCGTTTCTTTTTGCGCTAATAGTATTACTTTTTGCTCCTATTCTACGTGGTCAAGGTCAGAGTGAGGTAGTTGCTATCACACGTTTGAAAAACTTATCAAAGGGTTTCAATTTATATACGGAAGCGAATGATGAACATTTTCCATATGCATATAGGATGGACGAATTTCATGTTTACTGGAATTACTATATAGAAGTTCCTGCCGGATGGAGGATGTCAACAGATGCTTACAAAGAATTCACTTATAGTCGTGCGTGGTGCAACTCGACTCAAGCCTATATCGAAGATTACCGCGTTCTCGCTGCCCCCGCTGTTACTAAAGTAAAAGAGAAAGACGTAGATTATGAGAAAAAGAAAAAAGATTATGCAAGCTCTACATACACTTATAATGGATTGTTACATTTATTGCCTAAATCATCTGTCGCAAATCCATCGAAGTTGCCATTAATTTGGCAGGGTTTGGGTCATGCAGAGTTGCTTGGCTTCGCTCTTTCGAACCCAGCTTTGTATTGCGGATCTAATGTGCCTCCCAGTGATTGCATGTATAAAAAATTTCAAAATGAATATTTTAATGGCGTTATATTCGCCCCATATTCCATGTGGTCTTATGAACGTGGGGCGCATTTTCTCTCGGTGGACGGCACTGTTCGGTTCATACCTTTGGGTGGCACTCTTGAATTCGCCAAAACTGATCAATACACCGATCCTTTCGCGGGATATGACATGAACGGCAAACCGACTGCTTATTGGACTGCGGAAGGTTATCCCTTTCTTTTCCGGCCCGATTATGATTTCGAAGAAAGTAGACAAGATGTGGCAATTAATGATTTTTTTGCAAAAGCAATCGTTGACTAAAAGAGGAGTTAATAATGAAAAAAATAATATTCAAACTTTTTACCTTTCTCATTGTTACCTTCGGAATTAAAGCGTATGTTGTTTGTCAAGTGCATCAGGAATGGGTGGCGTATTACACAGGAGCCGCTAATAAATTCAGCGCCGCAGTAGCAACCCAAATTGACAGTTCAGGGAACATCTATGTCACTGGAGCATCGATAGGCTTAGACGGTGACGAAGATATCGTACTTCTGAAATATTCCCCCACGGGAACAATCCTTTGGGAAAGACGCTACGACGGCGAAGGAAATGGTTTCGACGCACCGACGTTCATGAAAATCGGAAAAGATGGAAATATTTACGTTGCTGGAACTTCAGAAGGAACACCTGCAACTTACAACGACATGATTATATTGAAATACACTCCTACCGGAGATCTGGTCTGGGGGTTTACGTACGATGGAACCGCTCATTGGAATGATATTGCAAGATCGCTTGGAATATCAGAAGATGGCAGAGTATATGTTGTCGGCTCAGCGTGGAACACTGATGGCGTTCAAATAAGCGAAGATTTTATTGAAATAATTTTAACGAAAGACGGAACCTTAGATTCCGTAAGGCTATACGGAAATACGTTGCTACGTGAATTCGGTGTAGGAATTGAAGTAGTGCAGAAATATTCCACAATAGAACGCGTTGTGGTAGGGGCACAAATGGATAGTAACGGTATAAATGCTTACAAGATAATTACGGCAAAAGGTAACTGGGTTAATAAGTATAGTTCCTCGTATAGTACAAGTGAAATACCAATAGGTTTAGCGGTTGACTCCCAGCAAAATATATATGTCGTCGCATCTTCTCATCGAAAAAGTTTAAAAAAATGGGATGTGCTTTCACTGAAATATAATCCACCGGCTGGATTGCTTTGGGAGCGAAGATATAGCCGTGGCGATAATGTAGACACACGAGCCCGTGCAATGGCTTTGGACAGCAGTGGAAACCTCTACGTGCTAGCTTCCCTACATGCTGAACTTGCTACGAGCAACCTCTCCGATTACTTACTTCTTAAATACGACACTAACGGCGTTTTGAAGTGGGCTAAAACATACGACAATGGAAAAGAGGACGACCCATTCGCAATTGCTTTAGATAAAGATGGTAATGTTTATGTAACAGGACGCTCACAAACGCAGGAGCGCGTTTGGCAATGCGCAACGTTGAAGTTCTCTCCATCGGGTAATCGAATTTGGGTCGCCCGTTACGGGAGTCCGGTGAATAACGCGGAAGACAACCCACGGTCTATATCTGTTAGCCCTTCAGGTATGGTCATAGTGACTGGTTACTCGAATTATGTCGAAGGAATTACAAGTTTCTTCACGCTCGCTTACAGTCAAAAAAATTAACTCAAAAAAACGATATTCCATTCCCTAATGACATTAAGTGAGACTGCCTAGACTCTAATAATGTCAATAAGCCTTATCTTCTAATCTCCCCTGGCTCCAGATGCGTCTCCGCAACCAAAACCGCAAGAAAGACGACTAAGACGAGATAGGCGAACCCCAAAATCCATTTCTGCTCTTTCGTAGTGGGCTCTTTCTTCTCTTCGGGATAAAGCATTTCTCCACTTTTCAGACCGTGAATGAGCCTCGGTATCGAAAGGATAAGCAGAAGCAAAATGAAAGGATTGCGAATGAATCCGACAAAAAACAACACCGCGAGAAGAACCGTCCCGACCAACCAAAGCCTCGGGGAAATCGCACCCACGATCCATCCGCCATCCAAAGGGAATATCGGAGCTAAATTGAACAAATTAATCAAAAACCCCGTATAGGCAAGACCTAACATCAACAAACTGTCCGTAAGATAATAGAGCCCCAAACAAAAAAGCGCCGCAATTGCCCCCCCAATCGGACCTCCGATGCCGATGATTGCTTCGTCCCAAGCGGATTTCGCCGCGCGTTTCTGTAAAATGAACGCTCCCATTCCGGGAATGAAAACAGGCGGAGTCACGGGAACGCCTTTTCTCCATGCCGCAAACACATGACCCATCTCGTGAACGAAAATCGAAAGCACGAAACCCAATGCAAACCAAAAACCGAATGCCATTGCATAAAACCAAACGCTCAAAAGCATCGAACCCGCTGTGGGGAGAATCTTCCCTAACTTCAAAAACTTCAAAACAGGAAGCAATGCTTTTCCTTTTGCGAGTAAAAACGCTAAGACGACGCCTATCCCTGACAACCACTGCCACACATGGCTTTTCGGCTGCTCGGTTTCGCGTGCTCCCCCGACTATTTCATGTTCCGAAAAAGCCCCCCCTTCGCTCGTATTCGGAACTTCTCGTTCTTCACGATGAGGGTCTGGTCTAATGTCCATGCTTCGCACACCAAACGAACATCGCTACCCACTCCCTTCGCTGCATCTCGACCAGTTCATGCGGATTTTCTAAATATCTTCTCGCGCACTCATCGATAAAATGAAAAGGCTCGTATTCGGGAATCGCTTTCAACGCCTGATGAAACCCCGCTTGACGAAACCAATACTTGCTATTTCCGAAATCTCCTTCCCTGCGATGCATAATGCCATGCCACGTCATCCCCTCGCGCGTCGTCAAATTTTGGCTAATTTTATGACTGCGTTCTAATTCGTCTACGTATAGCCAAATCCCCGCCTGCGCTTCCAGAAGTTCTGCAAAAGCATCCGAGCGAACGACTCGCTCTGCGAGTTCTAAGATTTCCTTATCGTGCGACTCTTTCGGCACTAATGCCGCCATTGCTTTATCGAGCGGCAATGCCTCGAATAGCGAGCGGCACGCCTCCTCGACTTTATCGGGCAGTTCCCGTATCCATTCCACTTCAAAATATTATCCCACCGACCATTTCGACATCTTTTCAAAAATCGCGCCTTACGGCACTCCTACATTTATCGCACCTTCGCAGAGTTTCTAAATCGCGCCTCACGGCGCTCCTACAGGTGTCCTACAACCGCTCCTACAAGATAAAATGAAGGAGTGCCGATTTCGGTTAAACTCTTCGCAGGCTTGAGAATGCGTCATGGTGATTCCCTATCTCTCGACCTCCAACCTCCTATCACGGTCAAGGAACTCATCTCGGAACTTCAGAAAAAAAACTGCTGGATAGAAGGTTCCCGTATCGCCCTCGACCAACGATTCGCAAAAGAGACCGACGTAATAGAAAGCGGCGCTGAGATCGCAGTCATCCCGCCCGTCAGTGGGGGAAATTTATGATTCGCCTTCAGTACGAACCTATAGATGTAGAAACGATACGAAGTGCTTTCGAAGAGACTTCTTTAGGTGGGGTTGCAATCTTTTTAGGGGTTGTGCGAGACATTACCGACGGTCGGCTTACTTCGAAATTATTTTACGAAGCGTACGAACCGATGGCGATAAAAGAAATGGAGAAAATCGCCCGTGAAGCCGAACAGCGGTGGGGCGGAAGAGTGGGAATGGTGCACCGTTTAGGAGAACTCTTTCCAGGTGAGATCGCAGTAGTCACCATCGCCGCCTGCCCGCACAGAGAGCAAGCATTCGAAGCCTGTCGCTTCCTCATCGAAAAACTGAAAACCGAAGTGCCGATTTGGAAAACGGAATTCAGCGCAGAAGACAAAACCGAAACAACCGTTCCGGCATCCACAGCAGAGACTCGAAAAAGTATCCTATAGATGACAAACTCTCCTAATCAATCTAAGAAGAAGGATGAAATCTTCGATACCACCATCATAGGTGCCGGTCCTGTCGGTTTATTCGGCGCTTTTTATGCTGGGCTTCGCGGCATGAAAGTGAAAATCGTAGATTCTCTCGATGAACCGGGGGGGCAACTCGTTGCGCTCTATCCGGAAAAATTCATTTACGATATGCCGGGGTTTCCGGAGATTTATGCGAAAGACCTCGCCCATCAGATGATTATCCAAGCGAATCGATTCCATCCCACTTACGCTTTAGGGGAGCAATGCCAAACCCTCGAAAGGCATAAAGATATCTGGGTCCTTGCGACGAACAAAGCCGAACATCTCTCCAAAACGGTTATCATTTGCGCGGGTGTAGGTTCTTTCACTCCGACGAAATTAGGAATCGAACACGAAGACGAATTCGTAAACAAAGGCTTGAGTTATGGAGTAAAAAACAAAGAGGCTATGCGCAATCAGCGCTGCGTCATAGTAGGAGGGGGGGATAGTGCGGTGGATTGGGCTTTGAATCTCCAAGGAGTCGCCTCCGAAATCACTTTGATTCATCGCAACGACCGATTCCGAGCACACGAACACAGCGTGAGACAACTCCTCGCCACCCCCACTAACGTGCGATTATGGGAAGTCGTTACCGAATTATTCGGTGACGGTTATTTAAAAGCAGTAAAAGTAAAAAACACGAAAACCCATGCGGAAACGACTATCCCTTGCGACAGATTGATCGTTTGCATCGGATTCAAAACCACGCTCGGTCCTCTCAAACATTGGAATCTTACACTCGAAAAAAATAAAATCGTCGTAGACCAACGAATGCAAACGAATTTAGAGGGGGTTTTCGCCGCAGGAGATATCTGCACGCACGAAGGAAAACTCGATTTGATTGCAACAGGGGTGGGAGAGGTATGTGTCGCAGTCAACTTCGCAAAAAAATATATTGACCCGCACGTGAGCGTCTTCCCTGGTCACAGCACGGATATGACCTTGCCCCCCCTGGAAAAGAAGACATGAAGGTCGCGATCATTGGCGCAGGGGGGGTCGGAAGCGCCGCGGCAAGGTTCATCGCAAAAGCAGGTCATGAAACGCATGTGTACGAACAATTTCGCGTTGGGCACGATAAGGGCAGCAGCCACGGCACTTCGCGCATCATCCGCAAATCCTATCCCGACCCGTATTACACCGCTCTGATGAACGAAACTTATCCTTTATGGTTCGAACTCGAGCGAGAAGCAAAAGAAACATTGCATGTCCAGACGGGAATACTCGTTTTCGGTAAACCCTCATCCGAATGGCTCATTCGAACGAAAGAAAGCCTGCGAACAAACGAAGTTCCGTTCGAAGAACTCTCTGCGAAGGAAGTCGCAATACGATTCGGTGGTTTTCATTTAGGAGACGAAGAAGTTGCAATATTCCAACCGGAAGCAGGCGTTTTGAAAGCCGATAAAATCATCGAAACGAATCTTCGACTCGCGCAAGGCTACGGCGCAAAAATTTTCGAGGAAATGGAAGCGGAAATCTCTCCCGATGGGAACGTCCTCATGAGAAAAGGCAAAGAATCGTACGACGCCATAGCCATCTGCGCCGGCGCATGGATAAAAAAATTCGCCCCTCTCGATGTCGAAGTGCGCTTACAGCATTTTGTCTATTTCGATGCACCTCTCGCTAAGCAAATCCCTGTTTGGGTCGAAGCCAGCCCCGACCATTTTTATGGATTCCCGGATTACGGTCGAGGATTCAAAATCGGGCTTCACCGTTACGGTCCTGTTTTCGATCCAAGTTCGCCCGAAAGAACAATAGACCTACAAACGCTTTCTGAAATCGCAGAGTGCGCTCGATTCCGCCTGGGAGCAGGAGCAATTTCTACGCCTAACGTTGTCCAGAAAGACGCTTATACTTGCCTTTACACTGTGGCTCCGAACGAGGATTTCCAAATCGGTAGGCTCCCTTACCGAGTACCTACACATTTCGTGAGTGCATGCTCCGGGCACGGGTTCAAATTCACGATCTGGTTCGGGAAACTCCTCCTCGACTTCATAGAAGGGAAACAGAAACCTGAGGAGTTTCCTCGCTTCTTCGTCCCCTTCGAAGGCGTCTAATCCGTATGCAGGCAATCTTTCCAGCCTTCGAGATATTCTTATTACTATGTGTGGAATAGCAGGCTACATCGGACCGAGGGAGGCAGTATCGGTCGTATTCGACCAAATCACCCGTTTGGAATATCGAGGCTATGACAGCGCAGGCATAGCCTTCCGAACGAATAACAAAATTGACGTCCTGAAAAGCGCAGGGAAACTCAGAAACTTGCGTTCGCTCATCGATGAAAGAAAACCCTCGTCGCATATCGCAATGGCGCATTCGCGATGGGCAACGCACGGCGCACCGACGGATTCAAACGCGCATCCCCATTACGACCAAAACGAAAAAATCGCTGTCATTCACAACGGAATTATCGAAAATTATTACGAACTCACGAAAGAACTCAAAGAAAAGGGACATGTTTTTCGCAGCGAAACCGATACGGAAGTTGCGGCTCATGTAATCGGTGAAGAGTACGAGAAATGCGGACAAATCGTGGAGGCTGTTCGGCGTGCGATTCGTCGTTTCCGGGGGGCTTTCGCAATGGTCGTTTTATGCGTGGATGAACCAGACAAAATCGTAGCAGTCCGAAATGCCAGCCCTTTAGTTATCGGAATCGGAAAAGGGGAAAATTTCTTAGCAAGTGACATTCCTGCACTTCTTCCCTACACACGAGAAGTAATCATCTTAGAAGAAGGGGATTTGGCGGTTCTTACACAAAACGAAATTTATTTAGAAGATGCCGAAAGTCGCCCCAAATTGCCGAATAAACAATACATAGATTGGGACATCGAAGCAGCAGAAAAAGGCGGCTACGAACATTTCATGATAAAAGAAATTCACGAACAACCTATTGCAATACGACAATGCTTAAGCGGAAGACTTCTGAAAGATGGCTCGATACGGCTTCCGGATACTTTCTCGGTCGAAGAATGGAAACGTTTCGAAAGGTTCGTTATCGTTGCCTGCGGAACTGCTTACAATGCAGGACTCTTGGGAAAGTACATCGCTGAAGGTCTTCTGCGTATACCGGTCGAAGTGCAATACGCAAGTGAATTTCGTTACAACAACCCCATTCTTCACGAAACCGATTTGGTCATCGTAATCAGCCAAAGCGGAGAAACCGCAGATACGATTGCCGCCCTTCGATTGGCGAAAGAAAAAGGAATTAAAACGCTCGGGATCGTGAATGTCGTCGGAAGCACGGTTGCACGCGAAGTTGACGCCGTTCTTTATACGCAAGCAGGTCCAGAAATTTGTGTGGCCAGCACGAAAGCGTATACCGCTCAAGCGACCGTCCTTACCCTCATCGCTCTTTATTTGGGTCATTTGAAAAACACCGATAACGAAAAACTCGCACTCTTAACGAGTGAACTCCAACGCCTCCCAGACTTATTGGATTCCACTCGGAAATTAGACGAACCTATCAGCAAAATCGCAGAAAAGATTTATCGAACGAATCTCATGTTTTTCCTCGGACGCGGTGCAGACGCTGCGGTCGCTATGGAAGGCGCTCTGAAAATGAAAGAGATCGCTTATATCCCTACGCAAGAATCGCCGACGGGTGAGATGAAACACGGGCCTTTGGCTTTAGTAGAACCAGGTGTCGTCGCGATTTTCGGTTCGACCAATCCGCTGACTCGAGAAAAAGTCATAAGCAATATCAAAGAAATAAAAGCACGGGGGGGCACCACGGTTGCGATTCTCTTGGAAGGAGATTCGATTACTACTGAAATTGCGGATTATGCGATTCATCTTCCTCATATAGATTCTCACCCCATCGCCGCTCTGGTTAGCGTGATGGCGTATCAATTCCTCGCCTATCACGTCGCCCGCTTGCGAGGCTGCGATATAGACCAACCACGCAACTTAGCCAAATCCGTAACGGTAGAGTAAAGGTTTTTCTTATCGTTTCTATCGTAGGAGCGCCGTAAGGCGCGAAATAAAACATAGGAGTGTCGTAAGGCGCGATATAAAAAACGTCAGCGCCGCTAGGCGCGATAGAAACCAAAACCTGCCCCAAGGAGTTACACATAATAGTAATCAGAACGTGAGCACGCATTCCTCCACGCTCGGCAAATACCAAATCATCCGGGAAATTGCCCGGAGCAACGACATTGTCTACGAAGCCTACGACCCCGAGATGAACCGCCGAGTGGCGCTCAAGGAACTCTTCATGCCCCCAGGAGTGAGCGAGCGTCAACAAAAAGAGCGCTTGGAGCGATTCAAGAGGGAAGCGCGCGCCGCAGGGTCGCTTTCTCATCCCAACATCGTCGTGATTTACGACTTCGGCGAAGAAAACGGTCGCTACTACATCGCCATGGAATATCTGGAAGGGCAAACCCTTCGCAATCGTCTCGATGCGGGAGGCGCTCTTCCCCAAGAAGAGGCGTGCAAGATTTTATGCGAGGTTTTGGACGCTCTCGCCTATGCACACGAACGAGGAATCATCCATAGAGATATCAAACCTGAAAATATCCAACTTCTTCCGGACGGCAGAATCAAACTAACGGATTTCGGCATCGCTCGACTCACCTTCGAACCCTCATTAACCGCCGACGGGCAGGTTTTCGGCACTCCGAGTTATATGTCGCCGGAACAAATCGTCGGTCGAGACATCGATGCTCATAGCGACATTTTCAGTTGTGGAATCGTTCTTTATGAAGCGATTTCCGGACGAAAACCGTTCACCGGAGACAACGTGGTCGCTATTAGTCATTCGATTATGCATGTCGACCCCCCCGACCCGGTGAATGCAAGTTATCCCATCATTCATATCATTAAGAAGGCATTAGACAAATCACCGTCAGAGCGATTCGCATCGGCAAAACAAATGAAGCGCGCCATCGAAGAGGCTTTACAAGCACTGAAGTCCGACCCGTATTTAGCGCAAACCCCCCCCTCTTTGTTTCAAACGTCGCAACCTTACTCCTATCCACAGCCGAGTCCGTACGGACCAGGTCCCTATTCTGGTCAACATCCGGCACCTTACAACCCTTATTCGCAACAAACGCCAGGAACACCCTACGGACAACCTTACGGTCAACCTTCAAGCCAATATAGTCAGCAGTACCCCCCCGGAACACAGCAATATCCTCCCTCTTTCCCCCCCTTCCCGCCTGGTTGGTTTAGTCCCCCCCCAAGAAAACCTCTCTTGAGTCCTGCTGCTGCGGATTTTTTGAAAAAGACTTTTCTGGTCGTGTTCTTCGGTGGGGTTCTTCTCGCGCTTGCTGTCATCGGAGTGATGGCTTTGAACACGGCTGCAGAACGTCACCAGAACTTGCGGTGGGATGAAGAAAGAATCGGCCGTTCCGTCGAAGAAGCGATTGCTATCGCAAATCGAGATTACGATGAAGGTATCGAAAGACTGTTGCGTCTAAAAGACTCTTCGCGCTCGGATAAGTTCCGAAACATCATAAGCAGCGCACTTTCGGAAATTTACATTCGTAAAGGAGAAACCTTCTCTTCACGAGGAGAACTACAGCGCGCACACGACTTTTTCCAATTGGCAGTCGAAGAAAATCCAGAGAACCCTTTCGCGCATTTGCATCTGGCTCGCGCCTATAAAGAATTAGCGGCAAAGAATCAAGCTCTGCCTGAACGGATATCTCTGTACGAAAACTCGCGCGACGCTTACGAAGATACCTTACAAAAAATTGTCGAACACGAAAAGGAGTTGCAAACGGAATGGATGGCAGAAATACGGAGACTTGGTTATTCGAATTATCCTCTGTTTGCACAAGAGATTCGTCGTGAAGCAGCGGATACGATGATTCTACTCGCACTCGAGTTACTGTCTCAAGGTCGGAACGTGGAGGCGGAAATCGAACTCCACCGTGCGATGGGTGTCGCCCCCCCGAATTCTTTTGAGTATTCTCGAGCAGAGGAAGCACTAGGAAAAATCCAAGGTAATTAAATTCGCGAGAGGGTTATAACTCCGAGGTACAGTAAGGACAACGCTTCGCTGCAAGGGCAATCTGAGAAACACAATAAGGACACGTTTTCGTTTGCGGTGAAGGAAGCGCTTCACGCGCTTCCAAACTCCTCCTCAGGCGATTAATCCATTTCACTAAGAAAAACACACAGGCTGCGACAATAAAGAAACTCAGCACGTTATTGATAAAAATCCCGTAGTTAATTGTCGCTGCGCCTGCTTTCTTCGCCTCCTCTAAACTCGCATACTTCGTGCCAGAAAGATTGATAAAAAGTTCAGAAAAATCCACCTTTCCCAAAATCAATCCAATGGGCGGCATAATGATATCTTTCACGAGGGAATCTACGACTTTCCCGAAGGACGCACCCATGATTACACCCACAGCGAGGTCAATCACGTTCCCTCGCATGGCGAATTCACGAAATTCCTTCAGCACCGACATCGCAGCCTCCTTCATCCTGAGAAATTCAAAAATTTGAAATCAGATTTTTTCGTAATCTTCTTTGATGAAACGACTATACCACTGCTCGTATTCCTCTGGAGTGACTAAATGAAGTTGCAAGGGAACTAACATGGGAAAATGACTTCGGATTTGCGCTTTTATTTTCAGTTGCTCACGATAATCTTTAGGCATATTTTTAGAAAGAATAAGAATGTCTATATCGCTGTTCGGTCCTGCCTTCCCCTTCACGACAGAACCGAAAACCATAACCTCTACACTCCCTAAAAGAGACTCAGCAATTTTTTTGACCTCGACTGCAATAGCTCGATAATTCTTTTGATGTTCTCGAACTTCGTGTACGATATCAGAAAGGATGGCAAAATGCGAAGGTTTATCCGACAAACTTTTCTCCGGTTATTTGTTCTGTTATTCTTATGAACTCGATTGCGTATTTCTGAATTTCCTCTATCAGTTCCTCTGAGTATTCCTTAGGCAAATAACGGCTCGTAATGTAAGCATCCTCTAAAGTACTGAAAAAAAGGGGGGATTTATGAAAAAAGACACTCAAAGGTTCACTCTCAGGATAAACTCTTACGAATTCATTAATCAATCTCTCGAAACTGTGTGTTTTCGGGAATTCCCCTGTGTTTTTTTGAATTAAATATTTCAACCATAACTGACACGCTTGTTCTAAATGAAATGCCGCTAAATTATATTTACGGTTCTTCTTGAGAATATCAGCTTCTTCCCAAAAATCTTTGGCTCTTTGTTTTAGAAAATCATCCATGAAAAAAAACTGAAATTACGCCACGGTAATCTCTTTGCTCAAATATACGTCCTGTATCGCGTTCAGTATCTTTACGCCCTCTTCGAATGGTCTCTGAAATGCTTTGCGGCCGGAAATCAAACCCATTCCACCTGCCCGCTTGTTAATCACTGCGGTCGCAACGACTTCCTGTAAGTCGTTCTCTCCGGATACCCCCCCCGAATTAATCAAGCCAGCACGACCCATGTAGCAATTCGCTACCTGATAGCGCACCATATCGATCGGATGGTCGCTCGTCAATTCCGAATAAACACGTTTGTCCGTCTTTCCATAAGGACTTTCTTGCCCTAACACTAGATACCCTCCGTTGCATTCGGGAAGTTTTTGCTTCACGATATCCGCTTCGATGGTTACTCCTAAATGATTCGCTTGACCCGTCAAATCCGCTGCAACGTGATAATCCTTGTCTCTCTTGAAAGCAGGGTTTCTCAAATAACACCAAAGAACGCATGCCATCCCGAGTTCGTGCGCCCGTGCGAAAGCCTGAGACACTTCGACGATTTGTCGCCCGCTCTCTTCACTTCCGAAATAAATCGTCGCCCCCACCGCGACAGCACCGAGTTCCCATGCCTGTTCTACGCCAGCGAACATTATCTGGTCGTATTTGTTCGGATAGGTCAACAACTCGTTGTGATTGAGTTTTACGATGAACGGAATCTTGTGCGCGTATTTTCTGCTGCACGCGCCGAGAACCCCTAACGTGCTTGCAATCGCATTACAACCCCCTTCGATGGCGAGACGAATGAGATTCTCCGGGTCGAAATAATCCGGGTTCTTCGCAAACGAGGCTCCTGCGCTATGCTCTACTCCCTGATCTACGGGAAGGATGCTGAGATAGCCAGTCCCTGCCAGTCTGCCGTGATTGAAAATAGTCTGAAGGCTTCGAAGCACTCTATTGGGCCGGTCGGACTGAGCGACGACACGGTCAACGAAATCCGGTCCTGGAAGGTGAAGTTTTTCCTTGGGAATCGTCTTGCAGGTATGACCCAGTAAATCCTGAGCCTTCGAGCCGAGTATGTCAACGACTGTGGGGTACTTTTCCGCGATTGCCATACTTTTATTGTAACTCAAATTACCATGGTGTGAACATTCCTTGGTTACTCTTAAATTACGTTGTATAATTCAAAAAAGTTAGAGGATTTTTGAAAATTAGGAGCAAGCGATGACCTCTAGAAAGACCGCATTTACCCTGATCGAGCTCCTCGTCGTAATCGCGATTATCGCCATTCTCGCCGCCATCCTATTCCCCGTTTTTGCACGTGCGAAGGAGAAAGCGAAACAGATTGCCTGCCTAAACAACGCGAATCAAATGGGTAAAGCACTTATGCTCTATGCCGGCGACTATGACGATCGTCTGATGACACGCCCAGATAACAATTACCCTTGGACCGACGAAGATGCATGGTACACATGGCTCGATTGGGTCAACCCATATGTCAACAACATGATTGTGCGCAAATGCCCTGCCTATGACGAACCCTATCCAATCCCCGATTACTGGGGAGTGGACCGCGCTACCTATACGACTTACATTATCAATTACGATGTGATAGGAGATTATGACGACGCTCTCAATGCGTACTTTTCGATGATTGAATATCCAGCGACTACGATGCTTATTGCAGAAAGCGCTTCGGGATTCACATGGTTTTCTGGAGACGAATGGTGGAATACATGGACGTGCGCAGATATGATTATGCACAACAGCGGAATGCATTATAAAGAATATTTATCCGTTAAACGAACATTGAGCGGCAACCAAACCGACCAAAGCAAATTCGCATTCCAAGCGAATGTCGTTTTGATTGCCGCAGATAGTCACGCGAAAGCAGCGAAAATGTCGAACGATCGCCCCAGAAAGATCGTAAACGGAAAAATCATCGAACCCTTCTGGGGGGGCATGACGTGCGACCCGAAACTTACAGAGTTTTAACAATTTGAAGAATATTTCTCATTCCAGGGTTAGACGAGTAAGTTCTTCCTGAATCCATTTCACGATTTCTTCCGTCGAAGTCTCCTTCGAAAATCTTTTCGGCTCCCCGATTCTCACTCTAACCCCCCCGAATGCAGGACGTGGAATAAGAGAACGAAAAGGCATTATCCGATTCGTCCCTCGCAGACCCACACACAAAACCGGAACACCGGTCATGCGCGCAATCATCGCAGCCCCCGGCTGAATCGGCTGCAACTGCCCCGATTCACTCAACTGGCCTTCGGGAAAAATTACGACCGCCTCTCCACGCTCCAGATAATGCATCGCCATTCGTATTGCAGCCCTATCAGGTGCACCCCGCTTTACCGGAAACGCTCGCAACCACCGAATCAACCCACCGAAAAACCGAATCCTGAAAAGCTCTTCTTTCGCCATGAAATAAACGGGTCTTTGTATCGCGTAAGCGACGACTGGAGGGTCACAATCGCTGATATGATTCGCCAACACGAGTAAAGGACCACTCTTCGGCACCTTTTCTCTTCCCTCGACCCGCACTGGGCCAAAAAGAAACATTACCAATGCAAGCGGAAATTTCCCTATCTGGAAAAACCACGAAGGGTACGGCACTCCAGTATTATGCTATTGGAAACCCGAAAGGCAGTATAACTTCGCTATAGGAAATTCACGCTTGCCCTTGGGTTGAATAAATGAAATGCGACTTCTATCGCTAAAAAGGAGGTTCATATGAACATCAATGAACAAAACCTTCGCTTACTCGAAACGAAATACGCTGACTACCTCGAAGGCTCTTTAGTGGATGAGTTTTTGAACGACTTCGGCATCAAATTCGCCGCGGGACATTGGTGTGCAGGCGAGTTTTACGATAGGTTTTGTCCCGTGGGCTACAACAGCAACATAAATTTCGACAACAGTGTTCCTGCTCAAATCTCTCGCGTTGCGAAAGCCGGAATCAAAGGAATCGAATTTCACAATGTCCTTTTCACCAGCAAAGACGGCAAAGATCCAGAAAAAATCGAGGAAGCCCGGAAAGCTCTCGAGCAACACAATGTCGTAGCAACGAACATGAACATGAATACCTGGACAGACCCGAAATGGAAATTCGGAGGAATTACGCATCCAGATCCTTCAGTTCGTAAAGATGCCCTCGCCATGTGTTTAGAAGGAGTGGAAATTGCAAAAGAACTCGGATGTGTGTCATGTAACATCTGGCCTGGAAGTGACGGTTGGGATTATCACTTCGAAACGAACTACGGAAAGCGTTTCGATTGGTATATCGAAGGATGTACGAAGATTGCAAAAAAATGCGATGAAAAAGGACTCAAATTCGGAACAGAACCCAAACAGAAAGAACCTCGCGAAGGAAATATGATTGTGAACACGGTCGCAAAAGCCGCTATCGTTGCTTTAGAAGTCAACAAAAATCTCGGCAAAACCGTGATGGGTGTAGTGATTGACTATGGTCACGAACAAATGGTCGGAAACACCCCTGCCGATTCTTTATATATGTTGAAACGCGTCGGTGTGCCCATAGCGAATTTCCATATCAACGGTGCGAAATACAACAGCAACGACGAAGACCGCATCGCTGGCACGGACGACATCTGGAGACTCGTGGATTTCTGCTATGCGGCTATAGACACGGGATATGACGGTTGGTTCGGAGAAGACCAATTCACGTATCGCACGGAGCAAGTAGTCTCGATGAGGTTGAGCATGGAATTCTTTGCAAACTGCATGAAAAAAGCGATGAAAATCTATGCGAAACGAAACGAGTTGGAAAAAGCGCAATCCTCCGGAGATGCAGCGAACACCATACAAGTCGTAAAGCGCATTTTGTACTCCGGATAATCGCTTGTACTTCGGATGAATCATTTGTGCACAGGATAAAGTCACACAAAATCGGTTCCCCTTGCGTAAGCAGGGGGAACCTTACGGAGGGGGTAATTCTTTTTCGCTTCATCCACAATTGGCACTTTCACATAAATCTCTTTCACTTTATGCAGCGAATTGTTAGGAAACCCGCGCTTTTACTTTAATATAGAAAGAATAAAAAAATTGGGGTTGCTTTCGCAACCCCGAATTTCATTTCAAAACAAAGGAATCAGTTCTCAAAAATTACTGGACAGTGAAATGCAAGCAATCAACATCAAGCGTCCAAAGGCTGGGAACAAAGCCAGTCTTCGTCAAGTCGTAGCGAAGTTCTACTTCACCATCCGAATCCTTGATGTATACGTTCGGATCGCCAGGAGCATCAACGTCAATGTTCAGCTCTATTGTGCCGACACTGCCGCTGCTAACGACTGTAGAACCCGAAGTGTCCTTCTTCATCAAGATGAGCGAGTACGCTGCCCCACCGAGACTCGACTTGAACTGCGTATGAATGTGCAGGTTGGTCGCACCGGTCTTAATCGGTGAGAGTCCCTTATATGCAACGAGAATCTTTACGCCAGTCACCGATTGCGTTCGCTCACGGTTCGTCTTGTCGTAAATGTTGTCACATACGTAGGTGTCGGACAAATCACCAGCAGCATCTTGACCACGGATAATAACCTTCGTGCTCGCTGTGAATTCAGACGCGCTTGACTGATTCGCTCGCATGTAGAAGTTCGCTACCGGAGTACCGCCGAACCAGAAAGCATTCCAGCCGGGATAACCCGGATAGTCTTTGATCACGAACCAGTTTTCACTCCATCCGACAACCGGCGGGCTGAAAATCACCAACCCTGCCCAGTCACCAGCCACATTTGTCATTCCTGTGAAAGTGACCGTGACATAGAACGAATCCGGAACACTCAAGCCGAGACCTGTCAATGTGATTTCGGTCGGCCCACCAGGAGCGAGGTCTTGAGGCGCGGATTCATAAAGAAGGGTGTCCGGCGCCGGGAAGCCATTCGTGGTCGAACCGCCATCATGACGATACACACGAATGATGACTTTCTCGTCACCTTGTTCCACTGCTAAATCAGCGAAGTAACCGATTGTTACGGAATCGATATTCGTGCCACGCATTGTGCTCGAACCTTCGGGTGATATCCAGTCACCATACTCCGTATTGTGCGGGAAGAAGAAACCGGTATCGTTTAGGCTGTTATCAAAAACAGCAGGGCCAGGCGCCGCGCCTGTCCAGAGGCTAACACCGAAGTTTGCAATTGGGGCACCACCGAAATAGTACTGTCCCCAACCACCCGCACTCGGGTCGTTCTCGACGAAGAGGTCTGCACTCGAACCTGCACTGGGCGGGTCGTACATAAGCATTCCCACGTCCGGTGCGCCACCTTCATTAACATCGAAGTCGAGTGTTGCAAAAAGAGTCTTACTCGGGTCCACCGTCACTGGGGTAGCAAGTTTCACTGTGATAAGGGTTTCGTCGTCAATAACAGGGACGTCTAACGCTTCGACTTTCATTTCACCGGCGCTGGGCAAGCCATCGCCATTGGTGTCTTCATAAAGTCGAACATCCACGGTGGGGTTGAGCGCCCAATTCGACTGCCAAACGGCAAATGAAATTTGGTAAACGGTATTGCTCGAACCTGCACCGAGAAGAAGATCATCACCATGCTCATTCGGGCTTGGATAGTAATAACCTTGAGCGACGGCTGGATCCATATTGCGGAAACGATTTTCTGCCTGTCCATAAGCCAAAGCAGCGAGGGCTGCTAAGGGGAGAACCATGGCTATTTTTCTCATACTTTCCTCCATACAGCTGTAGGTTTAGATATTTGATTAGACTCAGCCGGAAAAGGACAAAACGGTATCGTTTTGCCCGAAGAACCTCTGCCGAGCAGAATAAGCCTTTAGACCAGCCAAGTCTGACCTCATTATACTTTAGAACGGGAGGGAATGAGGCATGGTTCGGGAAAAATTTTTACAAATCCGTAAAAACTATGAGGAAGTTAAATCTTAGGTTTATTTACTTGTCCTACTTTCTCCGACTCACCCGATTTCAATCACGTACCGTCAATTGTTCGATTCGTTTTTCGAAAGTCCCTTGCACTACCATGTCCACATAAATCGAAGGGGTATGAATGCATTCGGGGTCGAGTGCCCCGATTTCGACAATTTCTTCGACCTCACAAATTGTTATTCTTCCGGCGGTAGCCATCATAGGGTTAAAATTACGCGCGGTTTTTCGATAGATTACATTTCCTAATTTATCTGCTTTATATCCTTTCACTAAAGAAACATCTGCGGTAAGCGCAGTCTCGAGCACGAACCAGCGTCCATTGAATTCACGAACCTCTTTTCCTTTGGCAACCTCCGTCCCATAACCGGTGGGTGTGTAAAAAGCGGGAATTCCTGCTCCCCCTGCGCGTATTCTCTCTGCTAAAGTCCCTTGAGGAACGAGTTCGACTTCCAACTCACCACTCAAAAATTGCTTTTCGAAAATATCGTTTTCTCCTACGTAACTCGCTATCATTTTTTTGATTTGTCGCGTTTGCAGAAGGATTCCCAACCCGAAATCGTCAACGCCGGCGTTGTTGCTGATAATCGTTAGGTCTTTGACTCCCAGTTCTCTCAGCCCTTTGATCAGGTTTTCGGGGATTCCGCAAAGCCCGAAACCGCCGCACATAATCGTCATTCCGTCACGAACACCGGCTCTTTGCAGAGCCTCCAAGGCACTCCCTACCGTTTTATCCACGGTAACGGTTTATACCATAGATTTTTGAAAACATTTTCTTTGGCTTATTTTTTTCCCGTAAAAATAATTTTTTAGGAACGACCCTTGGAAAATGCATTTCTGCATAAAACTTCCGATTATTTAAAATGCGAGAGGGACGGGGTGGTGGACCGTCCCTCCACATTCACGCGAAGCCGAGAACATTAACCCTAACTCCGCGCCTCTCCTTTTGCCAACCCGGAATACAACCGGATAAAATCTATTGTACACAAAAATCTTCGAAAATGTACAAAATCCTCGTAATATTACGTGCATAACTTATATAAAAATTTGTTAAATTTTTTCAGCCTTTACCCTAAGAAATGAAGCCGTTTCTGCCGGAATTATAAGGAGAGATGGTTTTAGGGCTTATTTTCTACGCGCTTGTTTCCCTGGCGATTACTTTCGGCATCTTGGTCATCCGGGCTTGGTTCACACGCGTGGGGATTTTAGGTGAGCATCCTGCTACACAACGATTGCTCATGATTTGGATAATCGTTTTCGCACTTCCCTATATCTGGGTCGAAGTATTGACATTCTGGAAAGGTAAAGAATTCGAAGAGGAAATTTCATACATCGCCTATAGCGAAAAAATCTTGGGAGAACCACTTTATTACAAAGTTCAGTACGCATTCCGAGGAACAGGAAAAGTCATCCTTATTGCTGAAGATACGAGCGAATGGGGGGGAACGTTTCGAAATATATACTCCATTTCCTTTTCGCACAATGGAAAAGGATGGGTAGCCAAGCGAATTGACGAAGTGAACACGGAAGACGGCGACTCCGCAGGCTTTACTTTCCCTCCTTACTGGTAATCCATTTCACGCTTTCCTCTCCCAAAGCAAGGTAAAATAAGTACTGATGTACGAACTCAAAGTGCAGGAAGCGCTATCAGAAGCAAAACGTCGTCTCGACGCAATCGGAGAACATCTTTGACGTACGTTCCATAAAAGAAGAAATCGAACGTCTTCGTCAACAAATTAACGCACCAGACTTCTGGGAAAACCCAAAGCAAGCCCAAGCGGTAATGCGTCGTCTCTCTGCTTTAGAAGGGAGAATCGAACCACTCGAAAAACTACGCAAATCGCTGCAAGACATCACTGAGTTGCAAGCCTTGCTCGAACTTTCGCCCGACCCCGAAACGGAACGTTCCTTAGAAGAAATGATTCGTTCCTTCTTGCGTGAACTCGACGAATACGAACTCAAAGTGCTCCTCGATGATGAATACGATATTAGAAACGCAATCGTGGAAATCAGCGCAGGAGCAGGCGGCACCGAAGCCTGCGATTGGGCGAGGATGCTTTACCGAATGTACACTCGATGGGCAGAAAGAAAAAATTATAAAGTCGAAGAGCTATCCATGACTCCTGGCGAAGTGACCGGAATTCGAAATGTGACTTTTCGCGTCGAAGGACCTTATGCCTATGGGTATCTGAAGTCGGAGCATGGCGTTCATCGTTTAGTCCGCATTAGCCCATTCGATGCCACGAACCGCAGGCACACCTCTTTCGCCCTCGTCAATGTCCTGCCAGAGGTCGAAGAAACCGAAATTAACCTCAAACCCGAAGAATTGAAAATTGAAACCTTCCGGGCAAGCGGAGCTGGCGGTCAGCACGTCAACAAAACGGAATCTGCGGTGAGAATCATCCACATTCCTACAGGAATCGTAGTAAGTTGTCAAAACGAGCGCAGCCAGCACAAAAATCGCGCCACCGCTATGAAAATTCTCGCGGCTCGACTCGCCGCTTTAGCAAGAAACCAGACGGAGGAACGACTCCACCAAATGCGAGGAGATTTGACGTCGGCAGAATGGGGAAAGCAAATTCGCTCTTATATCATGCAGCCTTATGCGCTCGTCAAAGACCAGCGGACCCAGTACGAGACAACAAACGTGCAAGCCGTTTTAGATGGCGAGATTGACGAGTTTATCGCTGCTTACCTCAGGAAAAAATAACGTTTTTTTCACAGAGGTTGTCCTTAGAAGGAGTCTTCGATTTGTAATATGCCCTCCGAAGCGTTATAATTTGAATAACGCAACGTTAAAGTGTGAGAAGTTGCGAAACACAAGAGAACCTCGAGTGTCTAAATTAGTAAGAATGCGCGCGTTTATTGCTCTCCTTGGCTTCCTTTTTACGATTCCTGTGTCCGCCCAGCTCTCGAACGACCCAGGGGCAGGACCTCACGCCCGCGCACAAGCCGCAGCAGATTTGATACGCGAGGCAGCAAAAACCCCTTTAGCCTTCCTCCCAGCAGGACTCTTGAAGCAACCCGACCCAGGTGGAGACCTGGCTTTTCTCATTCTTTATCCCACCAACGAAATTGTCGTCGTGCGTCTGAGCGGGGCTGAAATTCGGGAAGCCCTCGAGCGTTCTTTAGCCAGTTATCCCGCTTCCAGCAACGCCTTCCTTCAAATCTCAGGTGCAACGGTAATTTTCTCTCCTTCCGCTACGAGAGAACGCGTAATCGAAGTGAAAATTGGCGATTCTCTTTTAGAACCTTCACGTCAATATGAGGTGGCTATGCCAGAATCCTTAGCGCGTGGTGCGCTGGGATATTTCAAAATATGGGACAAATCGAAAATCGTAAGAAATGTCGGGAAAACGCTGGACGAAGTGCTCAAGGGCAAAACGGACATCGCGCGTTCACCACGATACATCGCTCGCTAATCGCAACCGCTTTTTTATTCGGTTGTTCTTCTTCTGCTTTTCATAACGTATCCGATACGCTGTTCGATGGCGAAAAAGCATTCGCGCTTTTAAAAGCACAAACGGATTTCGGACCGCGATACTCGGGCACTCAGGCGCACATCAAAATGCGCGATTGGTTAGTCTCTCAGGCAAAGCAATACACGGATAAAGTCTCCATCCAAGAATTTCAACACACTTGGAGCACGAATGGTAAAACGCTGAAAATGTATAACGTTATTGCCGATATGGATTTTAAAGCGAAAAAAAGAATTCTCCTCGTCGCACATTGGGACACTCGACCTACCGCCGACCAAGAACTCGATTCCGCGAAACGCAACAAGCCCATCCTCGGAGCGAACGACGGAGCGAGCGGGGTCGCAGTTTTACTGGAACTCATGCGCGCATTCCGAGAAAATCCCCCCCCTGTAAACATTACGTTTCTTTTCGTAGATGGAGAAGACTTGGGTCCAGAATCCAACGATATGTTTCTCGGCGCAAAATATTTCGCAAAAACCACGAACCCTCGTCTATACGCTTACGGAATTTTGCTCGACATGATCGGGGATAAAAATCTACGAATCCCGAAAGAATCGTTCAGCGTGTACTATGCTTCCTCGCTCGTGGAGCGCTTTTACGCTCATGCGGCGAAAATCGGATTGGGGAAATATTTTCCGAACGCCTCTCAATCGTGGATTTCTGACGACCACGTGCCGCTAAACGAGGCAGGTATTCCTACCATGGACCTCATCGATTTCGATTATCCGTACTGGCATACCTTAGATGACACTCCGGATAAATGCAGCGCTGACTCGTTAGCGGTCGTTGGTCGTGCAGTAGAGTCTTTCCTTCGCGCGGAAAAATAAAACCTTTAGTAACCTGTAATTCGAACGAGTTTTTCACGAAAAAGCTAAGTTTGGCATTTCGTTTTGCCAAAGAAAAGAATGTGCGCAAGAAGAAAAGTACGAAGCCCATAAAAGTATGCCCTGGGTGCAACGCCGTCAATGTCGCTTCTCATGACACATGCTATCGCTGCGGGTGGAAGGGAAAGTTCTACAATGACTCGAAGTTATTAGACAGCGTAATAAAAAACCTTTTCGATAGCCGAACCGAAGGTCAAAACTACACACATGCTGTGATTCGAACGGACAAATGAAGAACAGACAAATGAAGTGGTCAAACCCTCGAACATTGACCTTGATGAATAATCGCGCCTCTGTCCTTCAACAAAATTTCTTTTTCATATAACTTTTGAAGAAAAACTTAGCATTTCCTCTAATAGAAAGAGAAATTCGCTAACTCGTCTTCCCTAAAATCATTTTTCTCCATCGCGCCTCACGGCGCTCCTACAAGTTTGAATTATCGCGCCTTACGGCGCTCCTACAAGTTTGGTAAATCATCGCGCCTTACAGCGCTCCTACCATTTACTTCTCGCTGTGACACTCAAATACACACGTCTTTCTGCTATGCTATTGCTCTTCGGACATGATTCCTATTCGCGAAAGAGGAAGACTGCGAGAATTTCCTTTCGTTACGTACACCCTCGTTATCCTCCTCATCGTAATTTATCTCTGGGACAGAGAATGGTCGCTCTTCGGTGAACGGGTGGTTTTCACTGACCTCGCGGTGCGACCGGTAGACGTGATTCGCGCTCTTTATGGAGGGGATAAAGAACCTCTAATCACGCTTTTCACGAGCGCCTTTTTGCACGGAAACATTGCGCATCTTCTCTCGAACCTCATTTTTCTCGTTGTTTTCGCACCGAGAGTAGAGGTGTATTTCGGTGCGATGCGTTTTGCCCTTTACTATCTTTTTTGGGGAGTCGCTGCAGCGTTTACGCAAATCATCGTGATGCCCGATAGCGGAACCCCAATGCTCGGTGCATCGGGTGCTATTGCCGGAGTGATGGGCTCTTATCTGTTGTTATTTCCTGGCGCGCTTATCGAAGTCATCATCCCCCCCCTTTTCTTTTGGACCTTTTATGTTCCCGCATGGGTAATGCTCACTCTTTGGTTCGTCTTTCAAATATTTTCTCCTCAGATTGGCGTTGCGAACTGGGCGCATGCAGGTGGGTTCTTGGCGGGAATGATAATCGTCATGCTTACTGGGAATCGAGAACGCGCTCGTCGTTTGCGTCCCGGAGTGTATTAGATGGAACGATATCGTGCTCCGAAATGGCTATGGATTTGTTTAGGAATTAGTTCCCTCGTTGCATTCGGTATCGGAATCGTTCGCTACCGAATGGAAGCGCGGGCAAAAGCCGTTCACCTCGCTGCGCCAATCGAGGAAATCGAACTTTGTGCCGCGCTTTCCGGTGTTTCGTTCACGGATGCTTTGCAACGATTAAAATCTGCGGGATTAACCGCCGTCGTGGTAAGCGAAGAAACGTTCGAATCGTTAGAAGAATCAGGAGAAATCGTTCCAACAGTAAAACCGAAACGTGGTTTTCTCGTCCACGATAAAGAACTGTTCGAAAGAATCAAAACTCTCTACGGCGGTCTTCAACAAACAAAATCTCAATCGCACACTTTGTTTTTCGATGAAAGCGGAACGGAAATCTCTTTGCCAGTCTCTTTGAATGAGATACTCGTTTACGGAGTCGGTTTCGATAAAACGATTTGCCGAACGATACAAAACTCGGGATTAGCCCTCATCGTTCGCGTAGGAAATCCACCGGTGAATAGCGACCGTATGATTCGCGCAATCTTAGGAGAAATGCAATCTGTAAAAGCGCAAGGAGTTATTTTCCAGCAAGACCAAGTTTTAGGATGGAGAGACCAAGCGGAATTCGCTGCAAGCGCATTGCAAAAAGCCGGAATCTGGTACGGGTCGGTCGAATTCGCAAATCAAGCGGGAGACCGTGTTTATCTGCGTGTCGCACCGGAAAACGTTCTCCGCGTGCATAGCGTTTTGCCAGCGGAAATGACGCAAAACGAAATCTCTACAATTAAAGAGAGATACGTTCGCGCTGCCACGGAGCGCAACATTCGAGTCTGCTATCTTCGCCCCCCCGGAAATAGCAAAGAGAGTTCTTTAGCAGGATTCGGAAGTTTTATTTCGAACATAAGAGACTCTCTGCGAGCGGAAGGTTACGATGCGAAAAATCCTAATTCGGTGCGTTCGCCCGAAATCCCCACGCTTTTTCGTTTCGTCTTGGCTTTGGGTACCGCACTTCTCGCAATTTGGCTCGTGGAAGTTCTGCTTCCTCACACGCCATGGAAAGCGCTCATAGCGCTCGTTATTTTGGTGATTACTTTATCCATTTGGTTTTCTCCATTCGCTTTGAAAATAAGCGCGCTTATCGCCGCGATTTCCTTCCCTACATGGGCAATGTTGGAGGGCTTTGCGCGCATCTCTTCGGGAGAAAAACGTTATTGGAGCCTGTTTTATATCGGCATCAGCCTCATAAGCATTTTCGGGGGGCTGCACGTCGCAGGAATGCTCACTTCTTTGCCCTTCATGATAAAAGCCGATCAATTTCTCGGGGTGAAATTAGCGCATATCCTTCCACCCGTGATCATAGGAAGCGTCTTCCTCTTTCGACAAGTACCTATGCGTTCCTTATTAGGAAAAGAAGTTCGTTGGTTGGACATCGCTGTGATTATCGTTTTGCTTCTCGCACTGATCATTTTAGTCGTGCGTACAGGAAACGAATCCCCGACTGCTGTTTCGAGTTGGGAACTCCGAGCGCGAGAAATCCTCGACCAAATCTTGCCCGAACGGCCACGGACGAAAGAAATCTTTTTGGGTAATCCCGCTTTGGTGTTAGGTTTGATTTTTGCATTGCGAAGCGAATGGAGATTCGTTCCGCTGTTGGGTTTCGCCGCCGCCATCGGACAAGCAAGCATCGTCAACACCTTCTGCCACTTGCATACTCCTATCGAAGTGAGTGTGGTACGAACGCTAGTCGGTCTTTTCGTGGGGGCTATAATCGGCCTTATCTTGTGGGGGATTATTCGCCCTCAATTCAGGGAGCATAGGACATCGAATTAGCAAAAATTGTCGTCGCAGGATATTTCGGATGCGGCAATTTAGGAGACGAAGCCGTCTTGGCTGGCTTTCTCACCTCGCTGCGAGACCACCCCATTCGCCCTATCGTTCTTTCAGGAAACGCAGAAAAAACCTATCAAGCACACAACATACGCGGCATTCCCAGACGCGATACATCTGCAATAGTTGCAGAACTACGCGAATCGCACGCATTAGTTTTTGCCGGTGGAAGTTTGCTCCAAGACGTAACCAGTCTCGCATCGCTTCATTATTATTGCAATCTAATTCGTTTAGGGAAAAAATGCGGGAAGCCAGTTTTTCTTTTAGCACAAGGAATAGGTCCGATTCGCAGTTTTTTCGGAAAAGCGATGGCGAAGTCTGCTCTCAATCTTTGCGATGTGATTACAGTGCGAGATCCCGAAAGTCTCCAAACGATACGCAAATTAGGAGTGAAAAAAAACGTAACCGTAACCGCGGATTTCGCATGGCTTTGTCCATCCGACACGACGAGCAAAGAAGAATTCGGGTTGCCGGGGATGACGAGTGTAGGGATTGCGGCGCGACCTTGGAAGGGAATGAAAAATCCCGCTGCGATTTTCGGCAATTTCGCGCTCACTCTTTTCAAAAACAACTACGTACCTGTCCTTATCGAAATGGACAAAACGAAAGACGGCGAACTGCTCGACGCCATCGCCAAACTTCACGGGGGAAGATGTCCAGACATCCGCAACCTAAGCTCTCCTTCACAACTTCTTGCCAGAATTCAGCGGCTGCATTCTATGGTCGCCATGAGGCTTCATGCCGGGATTCTTGCCTGCGTAGCAGGAATACCGCCCATGATGATATCCTACGACCCGAAAATCTCTGCTTTCGCAGAGATCATGCAGCTTCCGACCCCGCTCAGTGTTGAAAATCTAACTCCGGACCGACTATGGAACGCCTTCCAAGAATACGAACGTCAGAAGGATAATCTCAAACTTATCTTGGAAAAGAAACGCTTGGAGCAGACAGAACTTGCGAGAAAAAACGTCACAATATTGACGGAGAGACTCCCGGCGTTAGCAGGTTGAAGATGAGAAGAAAAGATTACTCGACCCGCTTTCGGGTCAGATACGAAGGTGGGATAACAAAGGTATGCGTGCCCTTTCTTCTCGTTTTTGCGTTCGTTATTGACCTCCGCGCGGATGTCCTCGACTGGCTCAATCAAGAATTTCTTCAAAAAATTCAAATCACAGGGACGCAAAAACTCGGACTTCATCTTTATGACATCCAAGGAGACGAAGAGCAATTCAATCAGCAGTTTTTCCGAGGAAGAAACAATAAAATTACAGACGAGCGCCTTCTCAATATTCGAGCGAATAATCTCTTCGGTTTTCTCAATGTCGACGCACAGATAAACAATTCCCCCTTTGCCCTTCCGCTCGAACAAAAGATGACTCTGAATGTAGAAAAGGGATGGTTTAAAGCAGATGCGGGTGATATTAATGCCTCTTTGAGCGGTGGGAACGAACTCGTTCGATTCAATAGAACGATGCGAGGACTTCAACTTCGTGCAGACCGAGGGAATCTTAGCGCGCAAGCGATCTATTCCGAATCGAAAGCCGCTCCGAGAACAGTTACCTTGCAAGGAAATAACAGTCCAGGTCCTTATTATTTAGGCGCGGGTCTCATCGTAGAGGGTTCGGTATATGTGCAGGTTGACGGGGACGAACAAGAACTCGGCGAAGATTATACGCTGAACAGTTATATCGGGACGATAACGTTCATGAAATCTATCCCCCCCAGTAGCACGATTGTAGTAACCTTCGAAACCCTTACCATCAACCAAAGCAGGTCGGACGTAATGGGGGGGCTAATTTCCTATCAAGTTCTGCCAGGAGTGAAAATCGGGTATACCCGCATGGAACAAAAACCTAAAGCGAATTTCGGGCTTGCGCAAATAACCGAAGAGTTCTACGGTTACGGTCCTCCGGATATGCCGTATTACTTGAGCATGATTCCCGCTAAAGAATTCCCGATTATCGTTACGGTGGATGGGGTGTTACAAACAGAAGGTGTGGATTACTATTTCGATGAGAATAATCCGCAAATCTTTTACATGACATATTACGTGCCGAACACTTCGATTATTCGCGTAACGTATACCCCTAAACCCGACCCGGGGACTTTCGGAAACGGACGAAGGATAGTGCATGGTTGGGATATAGGTTGGACGATAGGAAAATCGGGGAAGCTCTCTTTTAGCACGGCGGAAAGCAGTTTGTATTCTCCCTTGGGCGTTCAGCATGGTCGCGCACAAGCGGCGAATTTCCAATACACTTGGGGGCGTTTCGAGTTCGGAGCGAGATGGAGAAACATCCCATCGACGTTCGTTTCGGTGGAGTCTTCCGGTTTCATGCGAAATGAAAAGGGGGGGGATATTCGAATGCGCTACAATGCAGGGAAAGGGTGGAAGTTCGGTGTCCAAGCCGCTGACCTCTCCATATCCACACCGACCTACGGGGAGGATGGTTTTTCGACGATTCATGGCAAAACGCAATCCTTGAAACTCACTGCGGATTACCAACAAGGAACCGATAAAACTGCGTTCGCGAATTACGATTACTTCAAAGGCTCATATGCAGGAATCGCAAATTCTGGGCAGAAACTTACTGCAGGATACAAGCAAACCTTCAAGAAATGGACTTTAGAATCTACATTGACACAGCAACACACGACGACTACGAAAGTTACGGATTCTGGAACAGAGCCGGTAGATGCGGACATTTTCGGAACTCGCATTGCTGCTTCTTATCGAGCCAGCGACCAGTTCAACCTCGTTTCTTCATTCGGTTTAAACGACATCAAAAGCGAAGGAAAAAACAGCACGGGCTACGACGTCAATTTACGCGGAGAATATCGTTTTTCAGACAGGTTGTCCATGGATTTGACTTTGGCAGACACCTATAGCGGATTGATTGCGGGGTTGAGTGGATATATGGGGGGGTATGGGTACGGATATAACGGAAACGGATTCTCAGGCGGAAGCTACGACTTGACGTACAACAACGCAACCTCTCGAGCAAAACTCGCGCAATTTCACGCACAATGGCAACCGACAGATAACCTTTCTATAGAACCGTTACTCGCTTATACGCTCTCAGAGGGAGACAACCTCTCGAATAGTCGCTCCTTTACCGCTTCCCTCAATGCTTCATGGACGCCGAATAACAAAACTTCTTTGTACACACGATTCGACCATACAAAGGTCGAATTCGTCGGGGGAAGCGGACCCAGTCATTCCACGATTGCAAACTTCGCGCTCGACCATCGTTTCACCAAGCGTTTAAGATTGACTGCGGATTATGCATTCAGCGTATCGGGGGGGATTGGACTGAGCGGATTCAACCAGCGGTTCAACACCTTATTCGCAAACTTGAGTTATAACCTCGCTCCACGTCAGCGACTTTTTACGGAATTTCGAAATGGCAACGTCATCGGATATTTAGCCGATAGAGAGAATTATCTCGGCGTCGGCTATGCCTACGACATTCTCCCGGGCATCGCTTTGCGTGCAATCTATCGCTGGAGAGAAAGATTGAACCTGGGTTCGGAAAGCGAGGAAGGGAGTTATAGAAGTTCAGGGTTCGATATCGAATTAGAGATTAATTTCAAAGACAACGCACCGTTTTGGTCGAAGAAAAAACCCAAGTTATAAGGGACGTTCCTCCTAAACTCGTTCCCAAACTCTGTTTGGGAACGAAACTAATCTCCCCGATACAAGGAAAAGTTCCGTCTTGGAGGTTTTCCCTATTTCGTAATGGAAACAGATTTCCTGAAAAAATATAATTGCTTCCCAAGCAGAGGACAACGTCTATAAATAATACGGTCTCCCTGCCGTACCCATTTTCGGTTCGAATAGTTCGAAGTTCACTTCGGGTAAGGTTTCTCGAAGTCGTTTACATAAAGAACGCATCGCAGGTTGTTCGGTAGCGTAATGACCTGCTTCGATAACGCTCAACCCTCCTGCCTGCGCGTATAGCGCCTCGTGATGTTTCACCTCTCCCGTCAAAAGGACTTCACAACCTGCTTCGATTGCACTATTCCAATAAGAACCTCCAGCCCCCCCTACTATTCCGATCGTCCTTACACTCTTCGTGAGATCTCCATAAAGTTTCGTCTTCGTTTCCAAAGTGTTTTCTACGCGAGCACAAAACTCGGCGAGTGAACATGCTTGCGTCAACTCGCCCATCCTCGGCAAAGATTTGCGCTCCACGTTCGCCACTTCGTATAAATCGTATGCGGGTTCCTCGTAAGGATGCACCGAAAGTAACGTCTTTATCGCCTCTTCTTTCAAATGTCCCGGCACGAGAATTTCGACACGCACTTCCGGTACGACCTCTCGCCCCCCCAAGCTCCCGATGAAAGGTTGCGCTCCCGGCTGCGGTTCGAACGTACCCGACCCAGGATGATAAAATGCGCACCGACGATAGGCTCCGATTTCTCCGCAGCCAATCTCCGCTAATGCATCGAGCAATTTATCCAAAGATTCCTCGGGTAAGAAAGTGAACAACTTATATGCTTTGGTAGGAATATCTTTTCCGAACGGTCGGACGTTTTTCAAATGAAAACAACTCGCGAGTGTATCGTTCGTCCCCCCCGGAGCGGCATCCCAGTTCGTGTGAGCGCATAACAAAGCGATGTTATGCCGAATCGCTTCTCTTACGACGCGAACATTAGGAGAATCCCCGGCTACGTTCGCTAAAGGTATATAAATAGGAGCGTGATGGGTTATCAGAGCGTCGAATTTCTTCGAAACAGCATATTCTATCGCATCCAACGACGGATCGAGCGCCACTAAGCAACGCTCGACTTTGTCCTTTTCGCTCCCCACCTGCAATCCAATCGCATCGTTAGGAAGGGCAAGATGAGGAGGCGCGATCGAATCGAGGGCATGAAGAAGTTCAGCGACGGTCGGCATAAAAACTCATTTTAGCGAATTTCAACCTTATGCGGAGGGAAGCAATTCGTCCAAAACCTCGAAAGCGTAGCGTAGATGCGGAATCACGATACTTCCTCCGATGACCAGTCCGATATTCATCGCTTCCCACAATTCTTCACGAGTGCAACCTTCGGTTACGCAACGGTCGAGATGATAGAAAATACAATCGTTGCATCGCAATACCAAAGAGCCGACCAATCCCATCATTTCTTTCGTTTTGGAATCCAATGCGCCACTTTCGTAAGCGGATGAATCCAAAGCGAAGAAACGCTGAAAAGGTTTGAATCCACAACTCAGAATTTTCTCGTTCATTTCCGCACGATAGGCGCGCGTTTCAGCGACTTTTCTTCTCATGCTTAAAAGTGTAGCCTTTCGAGAAACCTAAGAGTAACGTTTTACGATTTCTAATGCCTTTCTAAATTCCTCGGTCCCCGCCTGCCCCAGCCATTCATAGGCTACCGATTCCGTGTGTGCCAAGACTGCTCCTGCCACCCGCAATCTCTCTAATGCTAACAATTCGTCCCTTTCGTTCAGACGGGAACCCATCGCATCGAAGCATACGATTACATCTCGCACATTCTGCATGTTTAAAAAATCGAAAACGGTTTGAGTCACACATATATGCGTTTCTATCCCCACGATGATCGCTTGGCTACGCTTCAATGACGACCAAGCATTCTCGAAACCCTCGGCACCATAAGAAGAAAAACACATTTTCCCGAAACATCGTGCAGAGGGGGGAAGTATCTCTAAAATCGTTCGTGTAAGATGTCCCATTTTTTCAGGATACTGTTCTGTTGCGAGAAGGGGAATTTCCAATAGATTCGCGATTTCAATCAAAAATTTCGCCCTTTTGACAATCTCCTCTTTTCTTGCAATCGGAGCCAAAAAAGAATCCTGCAAGTCCACCACGATAAGGCAACTTTCCTCACGTTTCGCAAGCGCTTTTGACACGGTTTTTATCCACTCACCTTATAGCGCAGGAGAATTCCTATTCGCAAAATCCACCGCATACCCATTGATTATCCCTTAGAATCGAACTGCTCGTATGAAGACACCGAATAAAACGCTCTACGAAAAACTCCAGCATCCTATCGTGCCGTATTCCTACGTGTCCCCAATCCGGTGCGATTTGAACTTCGAAACTCTTATCGGCATTCTGCAAAGCCCGAATCAATTGACAACTGTTCGACGGATGCACGTTGTCATCCGCAGTACCGAAAAAAATCATGAGTTCCCCTTTCAATTCCGATGCATACGTCATCGCAGAACCCAAACGATATCCTTCTTTGTTGTCTTTCGGCAATCCCATATAGCGTTCCGTATAAATCGAGTCGTAATTCCTCCAATCCGTAACGCTCGAAGAACCGCATGCCGCACGAAAAACGTTCGGGTATCGAAGCAAACACATTATCGAAGCATAACCACCATACGAAGTGCCCGCAATCCCCACCCGCGTAGAATCTATATAGGGTCGTTGGGCTAAAAATTGCACACCTGCAGCTTGATCGTCGATTTCCACTCTTCCGAGTTTTCCGTAAACTTCGTCTTTGAACGCCTTCCCGCGTCCGCTCGTTCCTCTCGAATCGAAAACTGCAACCAAAAATCCTAACTCCGTTAAAGCATCCGGAAGCTCGAAGCGTTCGTTCACCATTCCCGATTCAGGACCCGCGTATACGTGTACGAATAAGGGATATTTTTTTTTCGGGTCGAAATTCGACGGCTTATGGAGCATTCCATAAAGAGTCGTTTTTCCGTCCGCTGCGAGATAAGTAAAAAGTTCAACCTTTTGTAAGTTCAACGAGCGAAACTTCGAGTCGTCACTTTCTGCGAGCGTTTCGATAAGTTGCCATTTATCATCTCTCAGGGTAGTAACAGGGGGGGTATCGTGAGTTTCGGCAATGTCTATGATATGCTTCCCATCCGGTGCGACTTGTACACTATGATGGAATCTCGGATCGGTCAATCTCGTGTCGCCCTTTCCATCGAGCCCTACGCGATGGAGTTGAATTTTATAAGGGTTATCTCCGCTTCGACACGTGTAATATATCGTATTCGTTTTCTCGACGACTCTTTCGATGTTCACGACTTCGAAAGGATGCTGGGTGATAGCACGAACTAATTTCCCGCTGATTTCATATAGATAGATATTCCGAAACCCAGTTCTTTCGGAAATCCAAAGAAATCGTTTCGAATCGAGCCAGTGAATCGGGGGGGAATTCTCTGTCCAACTCTTTTTCCATTCCTCCCTCACGATGACTCTCGTTTTTCCAGTGCTCGGGTCGCTTGCGCAAAACTCCATCACATTTTGGAGCCGATTCGTGCGATTAAACAGCAACTCCTTGCCATCAGGAGACCAACGCACAGAATAAACATAATGCCCCACGACGTCGTCCGAAAACTCTTTACCGTCGCGTACATCGAGTTTCACAACGCGTTTAGTCGCTGAATCGTAAACGAACAAATCCAAAGCCGGATTCGGTGCACCGGCTTTCGGATATGCCTCGACATCTAAAACCGATTGAATCGAAGTCAACCCTTTCGTAAGGAAATAATCCGGAACGTTCCTTTCATCGATTCTGTAAAACGCTAATTTTTTCCCATCGGGAGACCACCACATCGCTTCGCGCACACCGAGTTCTTCGCCGTACACCCACGATGCAATGCCGAATTTCACCCGCTTTTGCACACTCCCCTCCGTCGTTACGGCGAATTCTTCCGTCCCATCCGTTTTCGAAATATAAACGTTCCCGTCACGATAGAACGCTCTGAGACTTTCATCCGGAGAATAAACTTCGGAATATTGTCTTCCTCTTTCTGGCCATCTTCTCAAATCGTTTTTATGTGATCTCGAGCGCGGGGCTCCTGATGGTGAATCAGGTGCTCTTTCGAGGCTATTTGTAGAGATTACATAACGATAATTCTTTCCATCCTTTTGAAATAAGAAACTCTTTCCGTCTTCTTCCCATGTGACCCGAATCCTTCCCATTCGAACGCTGTTCGCAATTTCACCTCGCATCCGCAAATAGTTCCGATATTCGGGAATGTTGGAAAGTTTATCTTGTGAAAATGCGACGAGGGGAAATAGAACTACGAATGAGAGTAGCGCATGGTGCAATCGAGAGTACAGCATGATTCGTAGTATATACTCGAAATGGAGTATCGAATGAAAGGAAGCGAAGTGTCTATTCCGTCTTGTTTTGTTTCTTCCCCTGGTCCAGGGTGATGATGGTGCCTGTGAGTGTTTTCTCGACTTCTTTCGCTTTCCCCCCCTGTAAATCTCGAATCGCCTGATGGACTTGCTGCGCCTCTGCAGTGCGCCCTTCTTGCAAAAGAAGCATTTGGGTCTTTTGCAATTCGGCGACTGCCATCGCTGCGGTAACTTCCCCTCTTTTCAAACCCATAATTGTTTTTTCTACCGCCCGGCTTACGCGCGCGATTTCGACTGCGCCCGCCACACGTGGATTTTGGGGGACATTGCATCTCTCCGCATCGGCAGAAAACTCCAAAATCACATCGAAATCGACACTTTCTTCTTTTCCGGTTACTGCATCGTCGTAAATCAATCTTCCAGTAAGCACGCGATAAATTCCCAAAGGATGATTCTGAAACTCCAAATCCAAAACAACTTCCAGTGAATTCTCCTTCTCCACATCCGCTAAATTCAATTCGATTTCTCGCTGACCATAAGGTATAGAATGACCGAAAATCTGACGCAGAACTACCCAACGTGCAGTTTTCAAACGCAAACGAAGATTCCTTCCGGCGAGGGTAAACAATTTATCCAACTCCGCTCGGAAGATTTCGGGAATCAATTCCGGTTTGGAAATGAAATAATAATTCCCCCCCGCTCTTTTCGCCATTCCTGCCAAAAGTTCCTCGTTGTATTCGTACCCGAATCCTAAAAACGTGGAAGTAATTCCTTGATTTTTAATCTCGCCCACATGTTGAACTAACGAGTTGTAATCTTTGATTCCCGTGGTCGGTTCTCCATCGGTAAAAACAATGAGCCTCTCGACTCTCCCAGGCTCTCTTGCGGAGAGAATTTGTTGAGCACCTAATGCAAGACCGTCGTAAAGATTCGTGGTATTACCCGGCACGATACGTTGGATATGCTGTTTGATTAAATCCTTATTGACGATTCTCCGAGGGGGAATCAAAACCTCTGCCGTCTCTGCGAAGGTTACGACACTCAAGATGTCGTTCGGAGCGAGGAGGTCTACCACATAACTGCACGCACGTTTGACATAATCCAACGGCTCTCCCTCCATCGAACCGGAGCGGTCGATAACGAGTACTACATTCAAAAAAGGTCGAGCGCCTAAACCTGCCCCCCCTGTGCCTCGAATTTCCAACAAAATCTGTTCGCGCGAAGGGGCGTTTGCCAAAATGCATTCTCTACCGGGAATGACGGAAAGTTCCAAACCCTTTTCGGGCATCACAGGGGGAATCATTTGCGTGCGCAGATCCGCCCCTAACATATGCGTTTTTTGCGCATCGTTTAGGCTTTGCGTACGGTTTGCGTCCTGGTTGGTATTATCCGGCATGTCTTGCTCTGAATTATAGTTTTACTCTAATGAATGTCGTTTTACTCTAAGCGAAATGTGGTCATCCCGATTTTGACGGTGTCCCCGCGTCGCATCGTCATCTCATGAATTTTGACACCGTTTACGAACGTTCCGTTCGTAGAATTCGTGTCTCTTACGAGAACCCCGTCTGGAAGGGGCATAAAGGAGGCATGTCTTCGGCTGGCACTTGGGTCGAAACTCAGATTCACCCCGACCGCCTCTCTTCCGGCAATGGTTTCCCCTGGTCCTATCGGAAACCTCTTACCGCTAAGAGGACCATCTAATGCCAGCAAGAAAAATTGAGAGGGGGGCGATGAAAGAGTGGGTGTAGAAATCGTCGGCGTAGATATCGTTGGCGTAGAAACTGTCGGCGTAGAAATCGTAGGCGTACTCGCAGGTTGTGAAGGTTGCTGAACCGAAGAGTCGATGGAATAGTCAACGGTTTGTGGGACAGTAGGTCGAACATTAGCCGGAATATTTTTCATCAAAAAACGAAGATGGAAAGAACCTATATTAATGACATCCCCATGATTCAGCACCGCTTCTTTCACTCGAATCCCGTTTACACCGATTCCGATTGGCGCCCCCCCATCCACGATGCGATATAAACCATTCTGGCGAACGATGCACGCGTGCATCGGCGCGAGATTCGGGTCTCCGAATAAAGGAATGTGCGCATTTTCGCTTCTGCCGATAAAAGTTTGCGGAGCATCGATAATCCATTCTTTTCCTTCGTTTCTTCCCAATTCCAAGCGAACCCATGCTTTACGAGAAATGCGCTCTACGATGCCGACGAACAATCCAATAGCTCCCCCCGTACATACGCTCGCAACGGCGCGAGAAACCAAGCCCACTTCCCCGTAAACCTCCCCACGCATAGCGAGAATGAGAGTCCCGAAAATGCTTCCTAAAAAATCGAAAGAGGCTCCTCCGACAGCCCCGCCGATAGCCCCCCCGATCATCCCTTGAAATGCTCTCCTCAACGAAAGGGAACCGATTCCGTAAACGAAGCCGATGAGCGCACCGAAGGGAATGAACACCAAAACTCTTGCAAAAATGCGTTGAGGTATTTCATATGGCTTTAAATCCACTTTGGTGAAAATGTCCGCCGGAAACCACATATTTACGAACGCTTCGCTCAGTCGCAATCCGATGAACCCGCCTATTGCCCCTAAAACGAACCCCCCCAAAGCCCCTCTAAGAAAATGCGTCCTGCTCCCTTGCAAGTATCCGCTCACACTCCCCAAAGCCAACCCGATAAAAGCGCCTATAGACAAAGAAAACCATATCTCCCACATGCTCCAATTTCTCATCAATGCGAAAGAATGCCCTCCTCCTATACTCTCCAAACTCTGGATATCCTGCGGAAAGAGAATAGGAAGGTTTTTAGGTGCAAAGGGTTCCGTAATCATCCAGCCGACGAGCCCCCCCAAGGCTCCCATTAAAGCCATAAACAAGATTTGTCCCATACGCTTATATTATGATTCGAACGCCAAACGCACACTCCCCAACTGCACGGTGTCTCCGCTTCGCAGTTCGGTTTCCTCCTCGATTTTTTTGCCGTTCACGAATGTGCCATTGCTGCTGCCTATATCCTTTATGAATACGCGAGAATTCTCGCGCCGAATTTCGGCATGTCTGCGGCTTACCGTGGAATCCGTTACGCAAAGCTCGCCTTCTCTTCCGATAACGTGCGTGCCTTCGGGAATTTCCAGCTGAATCCCTTCTCCGACCAATTTATATGTTTGTAACGATGCGACTGCCGAGGTTGGAACCGTTTGTATAGTGCATGCGCAAGTTCCGTCCTCTCGATACGGCTCTCCGCAATAAGGGCAATGCCCCTCCGGAACGATGGTAGCCTGCTCGAAAGGTTTCTGTTCGGTTTGCGGCGACCCGTTTATGTTTTCCGAAGGCTCGCCCGTCGGAACTTCTACACCTAAGGAACGCAGTTTCGATAAAACGAGCGATTCATGTCGTTTCAACAAGCGAAGAAGCGTATACAAAGCGATCGCTGCAATTCCTAAACTCAAAATCCATCCGAAAAAATTCCCGAGCGCAGAACCACCCGAAGACTCACTCGGCACCCCCTCTGTTTTCTGCGCTATAGGCGCTTTGGGTTCACCGGGAACTTTAACTGCTAAATCGGGTACTCGATTGTCGCGTTTTAAACTCAAGACCATTTTTTGTGAAATCGTTTTCCTTTCCGTACCGTCTAAGTACCGAATTTTTACTTCTGCTTCGCCTGGCGGAACGAAATAGAAGTCCACTTTACCGTTCGCGAGTAAATCCTTCTTCTCCTCGTTTCCTACACGAAGTACGACCATGCCGTAATTCAATATTCCCCCCCCTTGATATGCGCTGATTCTTACTTGTCCAATACGCCAGTCTTTTTCCGAGACTTTCCAAATACCCCCTTCGATGTCTTCGATAGGTTTTATTGCGACATTCCCACTGTCCGTTTCATAAACTGCAAGATAACCTTTTTTGTCCTCCAAGGGAAAATCGACTTCCTTCGCTGTGAATTCTCTGCCCCTCGGAATTTCGTTCGGTATTTCGCTCAACACACTGATTTCTCGGTTTTTCTCCGAAGAAAAGACAATCTTTATCTCCGCTGCATTGCCTAAAACTCCAAGCAGCGATAACCACATTGCGAAATACAAACCTAAACCCTTTTTCATACACACAAAGGTTTTCTCGTTCCTATTAAACAAATGCCGCATTAAATAAACGCCTCGCTCAATTTTCGGATTCCTCGAATCGTTCTAACCGTACATCTTCATCATCCTCATCCTCTTCTTCGTCTCCGTTTCGGAATTGCTCCGCCAAGATCTCCATGAATTGCTTGCGCGCCTTCGGAATGGCGTTCGCGATTTCCGAAGCGAGTGCTCCTTGATATCCTTCGAAATCCTCCGCCAAAAGATCCGCCACGAAGCCGTGAAGATAAGCAGCGAGCGCTGCAGCGTCATAAGGCTCCATCCCTATCGCTAAATTAGTTGCAATCATTCCCGTTAAAACGTCTCCAGTTCCTCCTGTAGCGAGCAATTGGTTCCCCATCGGATTGACTGCGACATCCTGATTCGGTGCCGTTATCAATGTATAAGGACCTTTCAGCAAAACTGTCGTCTGATATTTTTTTGCAAGCTCACGCACCGATTCGAAACGGTCTTTGCGGATTTCCGATGCATCCGTTTTCATAAGTCTTGCCGCTTCTCCTTCGTGAGGCGTCAAAACAGCCTTAACCCTCGGCATTTCAGAAATCTCCGGCAAAAAATATAAAGCATCTGCATCGAGGACGCACGGCTTGTCTAATTTGGCGAAAAACAAGGAGAGGAATTCTTTAGCAGGGGTTTTACGAGAGAGACCGGGCCCGATCGCCACTGCGTTGCATCGTGAAACCGCCTCCAAAAGCCGTGACAAAGAATCTGGCGAAATACAACCTTCCTCTGAAGACAAAGGAACTAAAGGGCATTCGGGTAGATGCATTGTAACTGCATTCAAAACCGTAGGAATCGAAGCAACGACAACGAGCCCTGCTCCTGCCCTATAAGCACCCATCGCAGTCAAAGCCGCTGCACCAGGAAATTCCTCCGCACCTGCTATGACCAGCACAACTCCTGCGCTTCTCTTATGCGCCGCTACGGGACGAATATGAAGATGCTCGATAAGCCACAAGGGAGTTAATAAAAAGGCATGCCCGGCATTTTCGACGAGTTCCCACGGAAAACCGATGTCTGCGATTGTGTATTGACCTGATGCTATGAGACCATCGTTCTGGAATAAAAAAGGTTTTGGGAGCCCGAATGTAACCGTGCGATTTGCATTCACGTGGTTTCCGAGGCTCATTCCCGTATCAGGGTGGATTCCGGTCGGGATATCGGCACTCACTATGAATCTCCCTTGACGGGTCGAGTTAATAAGTTCGAGTATTTCGCCCTTAGGTGGAGAATGCACACCAATTCCGAGCAATGCGTCAACGACACAATCGAATTCCTCGATTTGTTGCTTGACAAGGGCATAACCTTTATCTTCTGGGCTGAAGATTTTTATTCCCGACTCCGTTGCTAATCTGTATTGAAAAAGCGGCTCTTCTTTCAGCGCGGAAGGTGAGACGGAAAGAAGCACCGTAACTTGCTTGTCGTTCTCTGCCAATTTTCGAGCAGCAGCGAGTCCGTCTCCTCCATTGTTTCCTGGACCGCAAAGAACGAGGATGTTCTCGATGTTGTCGTTTTCCAAAATCACACTGGCGAGTTCTCCGCCAGCGTTTTCCATTAGTTCACGAGTTGAAATGCCGTACTCATCGCGAGCGCGGCGGTCTATTTCTGCCATTTCGGCGGCGGTTACGATTCTCAGTCTTTTTCCTCCTTGCTGGAGCGCGTACGATTCTTCCTCCACACCCTACGTGATAATAAACCCGACCCTGAAGCAAGGGACGGACGCGAGGAATCTCTTCGAAACATTGCTCACAAGCATACAGCAGTTTCTTCTTCGAATAACTCTTTTTGCAAGGGTAATTGTGCGTAGCAACAGGCTTTTGCCCCAATTGAAGCATCGCCCATCGCCATTCGACTCCGTGAGGCTTCGCAGCATCTCCCCAAACTTCGTACACGTAAAGGTGAGCATATTCATGGTAGACGGTTTCTCGTACCCTCTCAGGAGTAGTCAAAAGAAGTTTGCTCAAGCAAATCACATGCTCATCGTAATACACCCTCCCAGCCGTGGTTCTGTAGTTCCTCCAAACAATTTTCGGGAGCCGCCTGATAGGAAGTATGCCTCGCGCATCCGAAATAGTTTTTAGAGCTGCGCGCCACAACTCAGAGGGGATCTCATCCTCTTTTTTATAAAAAAAACGCCTAAAAGAAAACATCGCCGCAAATGCAAATTATGCACATGCGGCGAATAACTTCAATACTTTCTAAAAAAATTTTACAATTTTTTTTAGAAGCGTATCGTCACACGAACTTGCATGACTTCAGCACCACCTTCGGACACTTTTCCGAAGCCGAGAACCGTTCTGTCGCCGGGTTTATACTTCGCTAATTCTTTCCGAAGGTCTGCTGCATTTTCGATTTCTTTCTCGCCTAAGTGAGTGATGATCATTCCGGGCTTGACCCCAGCGCGGTCGGCAACCGAACCTGGAACAACCGCCTCGACCATCACTCCTTTTTTAGTCGGAGACATGTCTTTTTCGTTAGGTGTCAACTCGCGTATTTGAACGCCGAGCTTCGGAGGTTCACCAGGACGCTCCTCGGGTGATGGAGTGCTCTTGCGAGGAGGCTCTTTCCCGAATGGCTCATCGAAGATATCAGGCGGGAAGACGTCTATTCGAGGGCGAAGTTCTGGCATTTCTGCTACGACCCGTGTGGGATATTCACCTAACTTCACTTGCGTCGTTTTAGTGACCTTGTCTCGAACGTATTTGACCGTTACAGTTTCACCTGGGCGATGCGTAAGCATGGCATTGCGGACGTCTATTTCTGTTCGCACGGGTTTCCCAGCAATCTCGATAATCACGTCGCCTTTGCGAATCCCTGCTTTATACGCAGGAGAATTTTCCTCGACGAGCTCCACGATCGCCCCGTAACTTACGCCGCTTTGTTGAAGTTCAAAGGGACGCATGCTTCTGGGCACTAATCCCATGAACCCACGAATGACTTTTCCGTGTTCTATGAGTTGATCAGCGACGACTTTCGCAGTGTTAGATGGGATAGCGAATCCAACTCCGACGCTCGTTCCCGACGGAGAACTTATCATCGTATTGATCCCTACGACTTCCCCGCGATAATTCAATAGCGGACCACCAGAGTTTCCAGGGTTGATAGCAGCATCCGTTTGGAGAAGTTCGAAATACCCTTTTGCCTCTCCACGATAAAAATCATAGGCAACCCCCGAACGACCCCTTGCGCTGATGTGACCGAAAGTTACGGAGTGATCAAAGCCAAAAGGAGAACCGACCGCAATAGCGAGTTGTCCTGGTTTCACTTTGTCGCTGTCAGCAAAACGTGTAGGGATCAAGTTTGTTTTGTTGACCTTTACTAATGCGATATCGCTTACAGGGTCTCGAAGCACTTTTCCGGTAACCGTCTCACCCGTATAGAAAGTGACTTTCACTTCATCGCTTCCAGCAACGACATGTTCGTTCGTGATGATGTAGCCATCAGCACGATAAATAACTCCAGAACCCTCGCCACGCATTCGTCCGTTTTCGATGTGAACGACCGAAGGCATGACCTGTTCGACGAGATTCGTGCTCGCTTCATCGAGCAAAGCTAAGATCTCGTTGCCTTTTATGTGAGTGGTTGCGGACGGGCTTTCGGTTACTTCAGCCAACACATGAGGACGAGCACTATAAAAAACAGCCATTCCGACACCACCAATTGCAACACCGGCTAAGAGAGCCCACACTACTGGATTTCGCAATACACTTTGCATCTTTATGAACCTCCGTTTCTTTTTGGAATTTTTTGCAAATCTTGCGGATTTCTCCCTCGCTTATCACGCGAAAAACAAGACTTGAGCGCTTCGGGAGCAGTTTTTCCGTCTTGTAATACTTTTAAACACCGCCATAACTCCTTCTCGTTCCCCCGAGAGGCAAGAAACAAGAAATTAATTTCATCGAAACCAAGCCCATAATCTCGAAACCTCTCGACCCAAGTAACAGAAGCTCCGAACTTCTCTGCTGTCTCTTTTAGAAGTTCAGGCTCCTTCTTAGCGCCCTCCTTCAAAAACTCGAGAACGGTTTCTCGCGCTTCGTCGGGAATTTCGCCTGTTACAAAAATACTTACACCGTCTATTACAATCTGGCTTTTTCTCCTTCTATCCCGAGAACTCGTGTCATCGTATTTCCTCTGATACAGAGTGAGCATTGCGACTCCATCCGTATAACGAAGGGCTGCTAAAGGTGTTCGGTAAGAAACCAAAGAACCCTCGATAAACGTAAAGCCATAAGGCATTCGAACAGGATGAATTACTTGGAACCCCGCTTCCCTTCTTAACTCGCTAATCCTTCGAAACGAACGGGGGGGCGCTATTTTGATTTCTCTCGGTTTTCCAATAGGCTTGAACGTATTATTCGGTGAAGTGTTTTTCGTAAAGTCAATAAATAACGTATCGCTGATCACTTTCTTTTCACCGCTCGGATGGGTCCAAGCGACTCTTAGCACCGCCGGATACTCTTCATCGAGCCAATACGTTCGAGTAAACAATGCCTCTGATGCTTTCGGCTTTAAAACTATCGCCACTGTATTTCGACCTGCTATCTTCGTCTTCCCCTCCGTTAGGGTCGTATAGTTTTTTCTTACCAAATCGATGCGTAAAGGAAGATCATGCTTTGCTTCGTTTAGATTTTCTTGAATAACCAACACGTTCCTATCCGGAAAATATTGAAGCCACTCTTTAGGTTTTCTAATGCTTATCTCGCCTGCTCGACTAAGTGGAGACAACACTAAAACGGAATTGATTTCCTCTGCGATACGGTCCTGGCGAACACGAAGAGTCGTTTTTCCATCCCAACGAGTGTAAGTTCGAATCGCTGTATAGGAAAGTTTATTTTCTTCCGCCAAAACCTTGCAAAGAGTTTCGAGTGCATTCTTTTCCTCGGAATAGTGTTCCCAAATCGGAAATGCTAAAAGTGAACTTCCTACAACACCTATCCCGACAGATGCCAAGTGAAAAATTTTCTTTCTAATCACGGAGATTTTCGCTCGATACTTATCGGTATTCCTGGATTGAACGGATTGCGATACTGCTGATTAGACTCATCGTGTACCCACTCCGGAGAAGAGCCATAAATATCGAGATTATCGTTAGGTCGAGTTTGTGTTTGTAAAAAAATCGCAATTGTAATTGCCACCGCTGTTCCTAAAGCCGAAACAATTGCCAAACCGAGTCCGAATGGGATTTGGACACCTGCGTTCATCGCTCCTACTGTCGCAAGTCTGGCAAGCAGACGCTGTTCGAATTCTTGCGAAGGTTCTCGTTGTGGAAGCGAAGAGACGAGTTCTTTGATTCTTTTATGTGAATCGAACTCTGCTCGACATGAATCGCACGAGTTCAGGTGCTCTCGAATTTTTTTCGCCTCGTCATTCGAGAGCTCTCCATCTATATACGATGCTATTCGTCGTTGTACGATTCCGCAATTCATACGAGTTGTCCGTATTTCTCTGGATTGGATTTCAGGAGATAGTTACGCAATTGTTTTCTGCCTCGGTGAATTCGAGAACGTACCGTGCCTATGGAAGTGCCCATCACTTGAGCAATTTCTTCGTAGGAAAGACCTTCCAAATCGGATAGCAATACCGCGACCCGAAAATCAGGTGTCATTTTTTTCAGGGCTTCTTGCACTTCCATATCGAATTCCTCATGGATTAACAACTTATCGGGTACGAAAGATTCATCAGAAAGTTCCCTCGTCGCCCCTTGCTCCGAATGAGGGGTGTCTAAACTTGTTTCTTTGGTCTTGCTCCGTCTTCGGGTGTGGTCAATGAACGCATTCGTCATGATTCGGAAAAGCCAATTCGTGAATGGCATGTCCGTTTTGTACCGGTAAAAAAACCGATATGCTCGCAAGAAAGCCTCTTGCACGAGGTCTTCGGCATCTGAGGAATCACCTGTAAGCCGGAATGCTAACTGATACGCCTGCTTGTAACTGCTTTTCAGCAGGTTTTCGAACAACTCTCTGCGGCTTTCAGCCGCTGCTGCCTTTGCTCCAGTAAATGCCACCTGACTTTCTCCGAACTTCACCGCACATTCTACGCTATTTTTCGGGAACGAGGTTCCCAAAATGGCGCTTGGATACGCAACAGATGCTTTCCAAGAGCAACCATCCTACCAACTGTGGGAGCGCCTTGAGGCGCGATTGTTTATGAACTGGATTGCTCTTGCAGTCGAGGCTATTCACTTATGAAGTGTTATAAAAAAAACTCTTCGGACTTGTGCTACAAATTGCGCATAAAAAACGCAGCGGACAGGTAATCCAGTCTCACATTTCCCTGAAGGGCACGATGCATCTCCAGCAAATCTCGTAACATTTCTCCTGTTCCTATTCCCTCTGTTCGGAAGAGATACATCAAACCGTTAGAGAAGTACTGAATCACTTCAGCCTGACTCGCACGCGTCTCGGATTGCGTATCCTTATTCGCCTCTATATATCTTTTGCAAAAATCTAAAAACTCTTCGCTCACGACAAGCGCTTCCCCCTTACTGCGTTTCCTCAAATTCCGAATCCAAGAATAAAAAGACTGCGACCATTCGTATAATTCCGGAGAATCCAATTTCAGAGCCGACTCAGGCGCTCCGAGTGACAGGGCACGCGCTGCTTCCGAAAACTTTTCATCTTCTTCGAAACCACAAGGAACTCGCAAACATCTCGAGCGAATCGTCGGAATGATTTTCCCTTCTGCACTCGTCGTGAGAATATAGCGCGCATAAGGGGGGGCTTCCTCGAGTAGCCTCAATAATCCATCGGCAGCCTCCCTTGTCAATCTCTCTGCTTCGAAAATCAAAACGACTTTCGTTTTCGCTTGTACTGGTTCCGTGCGCATAAATTCGCTGACCGGTATTTCTTCCGCTTCTTCGCTGGTGAGTCTTATTTGACCCATGCGTATCCAATCCGATTTTCCTTTTGGACGAACGGTGAGCAAATCCGGAGAAAGGTTTTTTTCGAAATTTCTACACGCAGAGCATTCACCGCAAGGTTTTTCATTCTTGGTTTCCATGCATAAGTAGGCTTGCGCTAAATGTTCGGCGAACGCGGATTGCCCAGCACCTTCTATGCCTGTAATCAAAACCGGTATGCCTCTTTCGAAAGTAGGAAGAACCTTCAAAAAACGCTGAGAAACAGCACCGAGATGTTCAATAACGGCACATTTCTTCGACATGGATTATCCATACTACCGCTCCACCGACAGGGACTTTAATGGGATTCGGAACGAATGTCCCGACAGGAGTTCCATCCGGTGGAAGAACGTTCACAATTTGTTCGCGTGTTTGACAGTTCTGCTCGATGATTTTCAGCACCGCGTCTTTTTCTTCGTCTTCGATTCCGATGAGAAATGTCGTATTCCCTTCTCGTAAAAATCCACCCGTCGAACTGATAATCGTAAACTTGAAACCGTTCCGTATCAAGTCGTCTACGACCTTGTTTTTATCTCGGTTGTGGATTACGGCTACGACTAATTTCAAAATCCCCTCCGACTTCTCGCATTATAGCCAGGATTCGATACGAATTCACTCACTATAACCCATGCCTTTTCCAAAAGTTCTTCCTTCGAAAGTCTTCCATCGAGAATACGCCAGCGTTTCGGGTCGCTTGCCGCTTCTTTCAAAAAACCCTCTCGCACGCGGCGATGAAATTCCAAAGGTTCGGAGTCCATACGATCTGGCCCATCTACCCTCTTCAATCCGAATTCAGGTTCGATATCCAAAAGAAAAGTAATGTCCGGCACCAGAGAATCCGTCGAAATCTCGTTGAGATGTTTTAATTCATGGATAGGCAATCCTCTGCCATATCCTTGATACGCGATTGTCGAATCTGCGAACCGATCGCAAACCACATAAGTACCTTTTTCTAAGGCTGGATGAATGATGTCTTTACAATGTTGCCTACGGTCTGCCAAAAATAAAAACGCTTCGGTCCACGCATCCAAATCTCCGCTATGCAATATCAATTCCCGAAGCAATTTCCCGACAGTGCCATCACCTGGCTCTCGAGTGAGCAACACGGGAATTTTCGTTTCTTCGAAGCGTTTTGCTAATGCACTCGCTAACGTGCTTTTTCCAGAACCCTCCGTCCCCTCCAAAGTGATCAATTTCCCTTTCATAGATGAGGAAGAATTCGAACACGCCTAAACGGCTCTTCTCCGAATGCTTCGCTGTGCAAGCGATGCGCTTCGATGATTTGATGCTGCAATCTCCTTATAGGAAGGGGTTGCGGAGACAATTCATAAGGTTTTCCTTTCGTCTTTACATGTTCGATTGCTTCTAACACTTCCTTCTTAATTTCTTCGTCCTTCTCGATAAATCCTTCTCCGTTGGACTGCAGGATTTCGTCTAAAGCGTGAGCGATTTGCGAAAGACTGTTGCTCTTTACGACGATTATCGGAATGGAACGCCCCGCACGGTCGCGCAATTTGCTCGGCCGATGTTGTAAGGAACTTCGCATCGCTACAACCACATCCGCATCGGAAAGGCTTTGAGAAATTACGACCGGTGCCTTCTTTTCTTGAATAGCCCTATCCAAACGCGTGCGAGCAATACCATAAGGAAAAACGCGTATGACCTTACGGAATGGTTTTGTCGGTATGGCGGGGAATTCTTCGATGCGTTTTTCTTTTTTCTCTTCTGTTACCGCTTCATGCGCACCTTTCTCCCCGGCAATAACCTCGAAATGACCCGTCTCCGTGCGCACACGAATTTCGGGCTGAGGCGTAATACCCCGCAAAATCATATCCACGGTTCTCTGCACATCGTGATGAACGGCTAAGCGATTGTAGTCGATCAACTCGATCACCACATCGAAGGTTGGGGGGGCTTTTCTTTCCAAAACGGTCTTTTGAGTACCGCGGCGCTTAGCCTCTTCGTCGGAAAGAGTAACCGTCTGTATCCCTCCCACCAAATCGCAGAGCGTCGGGTTCATCATCAGGTTTTCCAACGTTCTTCCATGAGCCGTCCCTATGAGTTGCACGCCTCGTTCGGCAATCGTGCGCGCCGCATAGGCTTCTGCCTCCGTGCCGATTTCGTCAATGACAATCACTTCGGGCATGTGGTTTTCCACCGCCTCGATCATCACCTGGTGCTGTTTCGTCGGGTCGGAAACTTGCATTCGTCTCGATGCACCGATACCAGGATGAGGCACATCTCCGTCCCCCCCGATTTCGTTCGAAGTATCTACGATGACCACGCGTTTCCCGAAATCGTCAGCGAGCATCCTTGCGACTTCGCGCAATTTCGTGGTCTTACCTACCCCCGGCTTTCCGAGAAAAAGAATGGAATGGTTCGTGGAGACGATGTCGTGAATCAAATCAATCGTCCCTTGAATCGCACGCCCTACTCTGCAGGTCAGCCCTATGACACGACCTTGACGGTTTCGAATCGCGCTGATTCGATGAAGCGTTCTCTCGATGCCCGCTCGATTGTCCCCACCGAATTCGCCCACTCGCTCGCTAACATAGCGAATGTCATCGGCGGTAACAAGATAATCATTCATCCGCTCCCATCTATCCATGTAGCGAATCTCTGCAGGACGTCCATAATCCAACACGACTTCGATCAATCGCTCACCATCGGGGGATGTGAGTATTCGCTCACGAATGACGGGAGGAAGAGCATTGAGAAATAGTTCTAATTCTGTTTTGAAAGAGTTCACGCTTTTTGTTTAAATAAACGATTTATTCACGTTTTAAAATTCCATTTCTTGCAGGGTTACCGTCGCCGTTTTTATTTCACCTCGCTGCCAATATTTTATCTTCACCTTTTGGCCAATTTCCGCTTTGAGTAGGAAGGTCAAGTAGTCGCTCAAGGTAGCCAGTTTTTTATTTTCCACCTCTAAAAGTACATCCATTTGCCCCAAACCTGCCTTGCGAAGAGGGGAGTTTTCGCTCAACTCCCAAATGACCAAACCCTCATCAGGCGGATTCGGACCTACATCCTCGCTAAAACGGGGGTCATGAAGAACCCAACTGGGAAGGAATTTCCTCACACCCAAATCCGGATGTCGTGCCTTACCATATTTTTCGATATCGCTGATAAACCGCCTCACTCGGTTGCTCGGTATAGCGAACCCTATCCCGATGCTGCCCATATCGGTGCTCGCAATAATCGTGTTTATTCCTATGACCTCCCCTTGGATGTTCCCGAGCGCTCCTCCGCTATTTCCCGCATTGATAGCCGCATCCGTTTGAATAGCACCGACTAACGGAAAACGTTCGCGGGAAGCAGGCAGATCTCGGTTCAATGCGCTCACAACACCGACACTTACCGTTCCCTCATAACCCAATGGATTTCCCACCGCAATCACCCATTCACCCACCGCGACATCGTCGCTGTTTGCGAGTTTTGCAAACGGTAAATTCGTTGCATCCACTTTCAATAGCGCCAAATCCGTCAATTCGTCTTTTCCCACGATTTTTGCGGGCAGTACTTTTCCGTTAAGCATGCGCACGGTAACTGCCTCAGCACCTTCGACCACGTGATAGTTCGTTACGATATAACCATCCGAAGAAACAATCACGCCAGACCCTGCCCCCACCGTACGCAATTCTCTATTCGGATCGAAAAATGACGATTCGTGTTTATAAACCGCCAACACTGCTGGAATTAATTTCGCCGCTGCTTCTTCGAAAGCAATTTGACCTTTGACTTTCGCAGTTTTCTGAAGGGGGGCGTTAATGACATCTTGCAATGTGTAAACATCGCGTTTTGGCACCCAACGGTCATAAATCATCATCCCAGAAAGAGACCCGAGCATGCACACGAAGAACATCAATATGTAATTCGTCCAGCGCATTTTATTTCACTTGTTCCAATACCGAAACCATTTCGATTGCTGCTCGAGCCGCTTCCTCCCCTTTGTTGCCTTGTTTCAAGCCTGCTCTTTCTAAAGCTTCTTCTTGTGTGGCACAAGTTAGGATTCCATAGGTTATCGGTACACCGGTTTTAATGGAAATCTCTGCAAGGGAAGACATCACCTGCTGAGAAAGAAGCGAGGCATGAATCGTTGCCCCCTGTAAGATGCAACCAACGCAAACAATCGCATCGACTTTCTCTTCGACGAGTTTTCTCACTGCAACGGGAATTTCCCATGCCCCTGACACCCAAACGATTTGAACATTTTCGTCGCCGCCATGCATTCGAAAAGCACGCAACGCGCCTTCGACTAACTGCTTCGTAATAAATTCATTCCAACGAGAGGCGACAATGGCGTATTTCTTGCCCGTGGCGTTCAACTTCCCCTCGATGATTTTCGGCATTAACCTTTTTCGGATTTTTCGTCGAGATCTTCGGGAATCCAATGTCCCAATTTATCGCGCTTCGTATTCAGATATTTCTTGCTGTGTTTTGTGGGCTCAGTAATTAAAGGAATATGCTCGACGATTTCCAATCCGTAACCTTGAATTCCCGCCACCTTGCTCGGGTTATTCGTCATCAAGCGCAGTTTCCTAATACCGAGGTCAACCAGCACTTGCGCGCCTAATCCGTAATCGCGCAAATCGGGTTTGAAGCCCAATGCTTTGTTCGCTTCTACCGTATCGAGGCCTTTTTCTTGCAATTCGTAAGCACGCAATTTATTAATCAAACCGATTCCTCTTCCCTCTTGAACGATATACAAAAGGCATCCGCGACCCTCTTCAGAAATTTTCTTCAACGCGACTTGGACTTGCGAGCCACAGTCGCATCGCAACGATTCCAAAACGTCTCCAGTCACACAACTCGAATGCACACGCGTAAGCACCGGTTTTCCATCAGACACATCTCCCATCACCAATGCGAGAAAAGGCGCAGGGTCGACTTCGCTCTGATACGCATAAAGCGTGAAAAGTCCGTATTTCGTTGGAAATTCGATAGGTCCTGCCACACGATGAATAAGTTTCTCGTTCTTTCTTCGATAAGAAATCAAATCACTTATCGTGATGATGGAAAGGTTGTGTTCTTTTGCAATTTCGAGCAATTTGGGAAGCCTCGCCATCGTCCCGTCATCATCCAGAATTTCACAAAGCACTCCGACAGGCTTTAACCCTGCGAGTATGCACAAATCCACCGTCGCTTCCGTATGTCCAGCTCGTTTCAACACACCCCCTGGGTCAGCACGCAAAGGAATGACATGCCCTGGCCTCATCAAGTCTTCGGGTTTGGCATCGGGGTCGCAGAAGACACGAATCGTGGTCGCTCTATCGTAGGAGGAAATCCCTGTCGTCGTTCCGTGCCTTGCATCCACGGTCTCCCCCATCGCAGTACCTAACTTCGAGGTGTTGTGTTTCGTCATCATCGGGATGCCGAGTTGCTCCAAGCGCTCCTGTGTGGTAGGAACGCATGGGATACCCCTTCCATACCGGAGCATGAAATTGACTGCTTCCGGGGTGACTTTTTCGGCCGCCATCACGAAATCCCCTTCGTTTTCTCTATCGGGGTCGTCCACGACGATTACGATTTTTCCGGCTCGTATCTCTTCGATCGCAGTCTCGATATCTGTAAAGGGTGAATCCGAGAGAGGCCGATTTGTGCGGGTTTCGACAATCTTATTCTTCGCCATTCTATTAAGGCTTTCTCGACGGAACAATGTTCGACGGAACAATGTTCGCTTCGGTGACTAAATAGTATACCAATATCCGACTTCGCTTAGTGGGTTCGAAAATTCCCCTTGAGGGTGCTCGAAGGATTTCCGATAACTTTAATAACAGCATTTATTCCTAAGAAAATGGAACAGCAATCGAGAAGAACCGAGCAAACTCTTATTTGCCCTATCCAGGGCTTAGACGAAGAGTTTCCCGATTCGGTTTTTGTGCTAAGGGAAAGAAACAGAAACACTTATGGCTGTTACTGCCATAGGGGGGTGCATGGTTTGGCTTGTTTTTCGAATCCCGCAAGGGCTTGCGAGTTTGCAATGCTTTTGAAAACGACTTCTATCGAATGCTTGAAAGTAACCTTCGACGAGGCTCGAGAAATCGCTAAGCAACGCCCCCTTCCTGTCGTTGCCGTGATGTTATTAGATGATTTGGAAAATCCGCTGATTCACTACGTTCGATGATGAAACACTTCTGAATAACGCCAGTCCTCACTTTATAGTCTCTTAAAAGAGCATTGAGAAAGAGAATTTACTAAATCCAACTGAATTAACAAAAAAGCCTCAACTGCAGGAGCAGTCGAGGCATGAAACACGCAAGTGCCTTATTACAAATTATTTGACGCTTTGTACCAACTCTCTTAAATCATCCGATGTAACTTCGTCTTTTTGGTCCGCCACTCGCAAAAATTGTTCGTACAGCCTTTCGAAACGCTCTTCGGGAAATTCGAATCCCAATTCTCGAAGTTTATATTTCAAACCATGCCGACCACTGCGAGCGGTCAAGACAATTTCGCTTCTTTCCGCCCCCACCATGTGCGGGTCGATGATTTCGTAGGTCGATCGTTCCTTCAAAACGCCGTCTTGATGAATTCCACTCGAATGACGATAGGCATTCTCCCCCACAACGGCTTTGTTTCTTTGTACGAGCATTCCTGTCAATTGACTGACTAAACGGCTCACCCCTAAAAGCCTCTTCGTATCCACGCGCGTTTCTACTCCGAAGAGGTCATTTCGAATCACGAAAGCAACGACGACCTCTTCTAAAGACGTATTTCCTGCGCGCTCGCCGATACCGTTTATCGTTACCTCCACTTGTCTCGCGCCATTGAGAACACCCGCTAAAGTGTTCGCTGTTGCCATGCCCAAATCGTTATGGCAATGGCAACTGAGAATTGCTTTATCGGAGTTGGGAACATTTTCTTTGATGCTTCGAATCAATGAACCGTATTCCGTCGGAAACGTATAACCCGTTGTATCCGGAACGTTCAAAACAGTGGCTCCGGCATTGATGACTGCTTCCGCCACTCGATACACGTACTCTTTATCCGCGCGACCCGAATCCTCCATGTAGTATTCGACATCGTCCGTAAATTGGCGAGCGAGTTTAACAGCGCTCACTCCCGCCTCGAGCGCTTGCTCTCGGGTCATGCGCAACTTGTATTGCAGATGGTTATCGCTTACCCCGAGACCTGTGTGAATTCGAGGACGCTCGGCGGGTTTCAATGCTTCCGCAGCAACTTCTATGTCTTTAGGAACAGCGCGCGTAAGTCCGCAAATCGTAACTCCTTTGAGTTCTCTTGCAAGGGTGTTCACCGCTTCGAAATCGCCAGGAGACGAAATCGGGAATCCCGCCTCGATGATGTCCACCCCCAAATCTACGAGCGCTCGCCCGATTTGTAACTTTTCACGGACGTCGAGATGCACACCGGGGCTTTGCTCCCCATCGCGCAGAGTGGTGTCGAACACATAAACTCTATCAGCCATAGCAAGACCTCTTTTGTGGTTCTTTCCTAAATTATACAGCGAGCAAACGGATTTCAGCGCTCAGCATTTCGCCGATTGAGCGAAGAGTGGGACGAAAAAACTTATCGCGCCTTATGGCGCTCCTACGAGCGCAGAAAATATATTTATCGCCCCTTACGGCGCTCCTACGAGCGCAGGAAACTAAATTTATCGCGCCTTACAGCGCTCCTACAGGGTGAACGCTTTATTGATAAACCACGTCGAGGCGAACCATGTCGTACTCGCTCATTTTCTCATCGAGCAAAGTACCGACAGAATTCCATCGCATGATCACGCGAACGCGAACCACATAATCGCCAGGATTTACAAAACGTAAAGGCTCTTTCAAATCCCCGGTGGAAACGGTCATGAAGTCCGTGCCGCAGCGTTGTTTATCCACAGTTATCCATTTCCCTTCGATCACATCGAAGATTTGAATCTCCTGTGTTGCGGGCGTAACGGAATCTTTAGATACGACCGTTACCCCTAAACTCGACACATAATCCCCTTCGAGAGAGAAATCGAACTCCGTGCAAGTGTAGAAACTCGAATTGCCGCTATTATACGGATATGCTTTTACGTCATAAGTCTTTCCTTCTGATTCGAACAAATCCCAAAGACTTCCCGAAACGTACTGACCACTTACAATAGAGACAGCGCTCGGTTTGATTTTCTTAGCCCAAGGAGCATCGTCACTCAAAACCCATGCACCTGTCTGTATATCACCGGCGAGGATTTTCTTCTTACCCAAAAACGGATAAACACCCCAACATCCGTCGTACCCCCCCGTTCCTGCATCGGATGTATCGTACGAAGCGACGAGTTCGAATTTTTTCGTATCGGGATTGATGTCGTGCACCAAAACTCCCGCTTGATACCACGCGGTATAGACGCGATAATCCACAATCAGCGGATCATGAGCGCAGTACGATTTCGAAAGAGAAAGAGTATATTCGTCGCGCTTGATCAAATTCACCCCCCCTGCGCCGTCAGGAACTACCTCGAAAAGCAATATTCCACCGCCTTGTCTTTCCTCTGCAGTTACGATGAACTTTTTGTCAGGAGTCGGCCAGACAGAATGCGTGTTATTCCCGGGAGCCTCCCCTAAAAACCTCGGCTCTTCTTCCGGAAATTTGGAAACATCGTAGAGAAGGACTCCCAAATCCCAATTGGCAACATACAAAATGCCGTCGAGAACCGTGATATCATGCACGAAAATATCTGCTCGCCCCCCCTTAGATAAGCCATGGCGAGTGTTCCTGTCATGGTCTGTGTGAAGGATATAAAATGCATCGCTGATTTTCGCGGGGGGGTCATCGGGATTGTAATCTCTCAAGTCGTAAATGGCAACGTGGGAATCGCGTGAATTCGCTTGATACAGGAACTTGTTTACCGGGTCGTAAAACAGGTTATGCGCTTCCTCGAACGCGTAATCGGTTTCCACTACCCATGTCAAATGTTTCGGGTTATAAGGGTCGCGCACGTCTACGATTTCAATCGCATCTTTACCGTTGTATTCCAAACCGATGAACATCAACCCGTCATAAACCGCTACTTCTTGCGCACTGCAATCGTTATTGGGGCTGGGAACGTTGTAAACCTTGGCAACTTTTATGTTGTCGGGGTCAGAAATATCCAAAATCGTCACACGCGGCTGAAAATAGTGACCAATGTACAAAAAGTTTCCATCACCCCAAACATCCGCCCACGTTTCTCCCGATTTGTCGTAGTGGGAGCGCATGCTCATATTCAAAGGCGGATCGGTAGCGAAAGCATACGTGAAAAGAAAAATCAAAAAGAAAATTCCACTCCGAATTAGAGCATCTGCATTCTGCTTGCCCATCGTTTATAGCCTCCTAAAGGTCGATCTTTACGACGGATTCGAAAACTGATTTTACTCACTCGCTTTAAGAATCTTTTACTCCGACGGAAACGCTGCGGAGATGAGGTTTCGCGATATCCCGATAACCCAAGTGCTCGAAGGGGTCTTTCCCGGTAACGAGAATCACATCTCGATACGGGTCTTCTCCACACCACCGAAGAGGATAATCCGCACTCATGTAATGATTCACCAACGCCCTCCGATAGACATTCGAGCGATTCTTCTTCGATTGATGAAGCAAATATCCGTCGAAAAACAAAACAGAACCCCTTTTCAATTCCACGGGAATCGCTGCGTCTTCATTCACACCCACGCACATCGAACCCACTCCATCGTATTCGTCTCCAGGTGGTTGAGGACCGACTGGATATAGCGGTTCTTTATGCGAGCCGGGAACGACCCATAAACATCCGTTTTCTATCGTCGCATCGTCCAAAGCGATCCACGCACCGGTCAGAGTTCTGTCTTCGGTGGGGATGTAGTATTCGTCCTGATGCCACGCTTGGCCGGGGAATCCCGGAGGTTTGACGAAAAGCATGCTTTGCATGCACTGCACATTTTCTCCGATAATTTGCCGAAGAATTTTTACGATTTCCGGATGCCGAATAACCTCCTCGAGAGTTTTGCTCACTTTATGCGGTTGATGGATGCAAAGGTAATTCTTCAAAACCTCTTCTTCGCTCGCAGTTTCAGGGAGTCGAACGACTCCGGGTACGTCGTAAGCCCCCCGAAAAATCCGAGTAGTTTCATCCAACAAGGTTCGAATTTCTTCTTCTGTAAGCAGATTCTCTGCTATGAAGAATCCTTTTTCTTCATAAAATATATTTCTTCTTTCTTCATAAAGCATATTTTTTCCCAAACCAGACGCCTATAAGGATAGGTTACCCCGTGCCCTATTTCCTTCAATAGATACCCGCATTTTTTTCAGGTTAATGAAATATATTTGATTTTCCTTTCTGAAGTTGAGTCACAATGTAGAGGACGGGTAGTTCAACCCGAATCAAGGAAAGGAGGAATCCATGAAATCTTTTTTATGGATACCGGTAGTAGCCTTTATCGCTATGAACAGTCTTTTCGCGCAAACGGTAGACGTCAAATACGACGTAACCGGGAGCGCAGGAGACTGGACTTTGAACTTCCATGTCTCGAATAACACTCTTCCCGGGGATATGAGCATTTATTTCTTCGGGGTCAAGTTGGATGCAAGAGACATCGTTGGCAGTCCTCCAAGTTGGGATCCTAACACTTGGACAAGTTGGGATAATTCAGCATATGGCGGCTCGAGCACTATATATAACAACAACTGGATCGATCTCGCTTTCGATGCCAACATGGTCCAACCAGGCGAAACACTGGATGGTTTCAAAGCCCATACGACCGTAACCGACATGCCCACCAGCGTGCCGTATTTCTTGTTTGCGGTTAGTTTCACGGGCTACGAGTACTATGGCGACGATGCATTCAATGATGGTTGGAACCCTGGTTTCGAAGGAAAGGCGACCATCATTCCGGAACCGATGAGCATCGCTGCTCTCGGCATGGGAGTGTTGTTGCTGTTAAGGCGAAAAAAGGCATAATTCTCCAATCCCGTTTGGGAGATGAGAAGCAGGAGAGGTGCTTAGGAAACTAAGCACCTTTTCTCTTGGACTACCTATACACACGATTTCGGGGTTAGACTTCTCAATATGGCAGTTGTCCTCGACAAGGGTGAAACTGCACCTGAACCCATTCTAAGACCTCAACCCGTGCGTCTTCGCGCAATCGTTTGGGGGTTTTTGTTCGTATTTCCTGTCTGTTTTTGGAACGCTTGGCAGCCTACGGGAACGATTTATTCCCTTCTTTTCAGCACGATGGCAGCGCTCATCGTCATCGTCGCCCTCAACGCCTTCCTGCACCGCTTTCTCCCTCGCTTCTCATTGAATACCGCCGACATGATTGTGATGTTCGGGATTATCAGTTCCGCCTCCGCGATTTCCGGGGAATGGACATTTCTCAACATGCAATACAACCACGTCTACGCCGGATTCAAAGAGCGTGAACCGCTATACGAAGAAGTCTTTTTGAAATACATCCCCACCTCGATGTATTTCACCGATCCGGACGAGGTGCGAGAATACGTAGCGGGGGGGCATGGTTATTGGTATTTCTTGAGCAAGTTCCACTTATGGGCTCCGAAAATTCTCATGTGGGTTCTTCTCTATGGGCTAATCACGATAGCGCTGCTTTGCGTAAACAGCATCATGCGCGATGCGTGGCTTCGCCAGGAAAGGCTGAGTTTTCCATTGATTCAACTCCCTGTCGCCATGATGGAGGAAAACGGCAGAGGACTGATTTGGCGAAGTAAAGCGATGTGGATTGCGTTCACTATCATGTTCGCCATAGATATGCTCAACGGTTTTCAATATCTAAAACCGAATTTACCGAGCATTCCCGTAAAAGAATGGGTTAACCTGCAATTGTTTTTTCCAGACCCCCCCCTTCGCGCCATAGGCTATACACCCCTCGCGGTTTATCCTTTTCTCGCGGCGCTCGCTCTTTTCGTTCCCAGCGACCTTCTTTTTTCGGTGATTTTCTTTTTCATCGTGCGAAAGGCTCTTTTAGTGCTTTTAGCGGTTTATGGAATCGAGGGTGGAGGAACTTTCGCCGGCGGATTCCTTCATCCAGCCCCCCCCTATTTCACGGAGCAAACCTGGGGGGCAATTTTCGGTTTGTTGGCAACCGCGTTATGGGTAGCGCGCTCTCACTTGAAAAAAGTTTGGCAAGATATCAAAACCGGAGCGACTGCAGAGGACGGCGGAATCCCGCACCGCTGGGCATTCGTGTTGTTTTTGATCTGCACGGGGGGGGTACTCGTCTTTATGGCATACGGCGACTTGCCCATCGCGCTGATGATTCCGTATTTCTTGGCGTTCGTGGGATTCAGTTTCGTCCTCACGAGAATGCGCGCGCAACTCGGACCTCCCACTCACGAGTTCGCTTTTTTAGGTCCTAATCAACTTCTCATGAATTTTTATGGGACGCATTATCTCACCGATAAAAACGCCACTTACCTTTCCACGCTTTTTTTAAGCATCAATCGTCTCTCTCGTTCGCATCCCATGCCTGTACAAATCGAGGCGATGAAAATGGCAGACAATGCGCGCGTCCATCAAGGAACATTCTTCGCGCTTCTTGCAGTCGCATTGCTGTTCGGTATTTTCGTGGGAAGTTTCTGGATGGTCCAACGCGGTTATGTGCGAGGATCTGATGCGGGATGGGGAGACCCTGTTTTCATCGTGAAATACATTCGAGAAAATCGTCACGGTCCCAATCTCGTGGGAATGGCATTCGTGTTCGTAGGCTTTGCTGTAACGACGATTTTGGACGTATTGCGATTTCGTTTCCCTGGTTTCAAACTCCACCCGGTAGGCTACGCGCTCAGCATGAATTTCGGAGTGGATTATTATTGGTTCGGGCTCGTAATTGCGCTCATCGCAAAAACCGCCGTGCAAAGGTATTACGGGTTGCGAGGGTATCGTCAACTCCGCTATGTCGCTTTCGGAATTCTCATTGCGGAATTCACCGCTGAACTTATTTGGGCTTCCTATGCTATGCTGACCCGTCAAAGCACTTATACGATCGGATTCAACGAACGCGGAGTCGGGAGTCAATGAACGAAAACGAAAACTTTTCTAAAAGCGAAGAATGGATTCCCGAACCCTATGAGCCCCCCCCTTCCCCTCGAATGCCAACCGCGCCATGGGCGTGGTGGTTGCTCGCCTTTTCCTTCCTCGCTCTCGCTTCCCTTATTACTCTAACTTTCTTTTTTCCAGGTCCTTTCAAAAAAGACACGAGGGAGTTGATTCAAAAACTAAACTCTTACGAAAAAAACCTCGAGTCAATGGAGAGAGACGACGCAACAATAAAAAAAATCGTCGCAGACATTCGCTCTCGAAAATGGGAGACGAAAGGGGCTAAAGGGGAAGCGGCAAGGGTGCTTCTCGTATTGTCCCAAGCTCTTTCGTCCCCCCCCAAGCCGGATTTTCGAAACCTGAATGCAGAAACCGACGACATCGAGACGAAATCTCTGAAAGAAGAACTCGAAAAGCAAAGAGAGGCACTCAACGAAGCCCTTCGCAAAATCTACTCCTCGAAGACGCTTTCTCTTTCCGAAGCGCATAAACTCGCGCAAACGCTCGCTGCGAATCGAATTACGGACTTTCCTTACGAATGGGCAATAGAAGAGGCTTATAAAAGAGCAGGAATAACACGAGAAGAACTCATCGAGGAAAGGGTGATGCCCGGTATCGGCTTTTTGTTTTTTTCTGGGCTTGTCTGTTGGACATTTTATTTTTCCCTGCGCAGAAGAGGATTTTTAAAACCGAAAGGGATTCCTTTGGAAGGTGAATCTCTGCAAACGGCAGATAGTTTGGGCATTCGCGCATTAGTCGGTCTTGCGCTTTCCATTGTCGGTCCCGCTGTATTCGGGTATCCGTTTAGTTTTTTCATTCCTCCCATTTGGGCGATCTTCATCGGAGAGGCTATTGCGATATTTTTGTTCGTTCTTTATCTGCGAAAACCTGTATTGGGGGTGAGTTTTCCCCTATCGCATTTGGGAATTCACAAACCAAAAATGAGCGATTTGCTCTGGGGAATATGGGGCTTCTTCGCCAATTTCCCCATTATCTTCGTCGCTTTTTTTGTAAGCCAATACCTTTTCAATTGGCTCCCTTCCGAGCAACACCCCGTTTTCAGAGAACTGTTCACCCCTCGCACGCTCTTTCCCGCATTTTTGAACGCGGCCATTCTCGCCCCGATTCTAGAAGAAATATTCTTTCGTGGATGCATCTTTCAAGGCTTGAGCCTTCGGCTGAAAAAAGTCGGCGCCGCTATTTTCTTCTCTTCCTTGGCTTTTGCCGTCGTTCATCCACAGGGAGGGCAATTATGGTTGGTGTTGGGATGGATTGGAGCAATGGGAGCGATTCTCACGTGGCAAACCGGATCCTTGGTAGCAGCCATTGTCATGCATGCGCTCCACAACACGACTGTAATTCTTGCGGCTCTCTACGCTCCTGTGAGCATGGTTTACCCGTGGTATCCGCGATAGACCCCTGTTTTGCTATAATATAAGTTCCTATTACTACTAACCAAATGAGGCAGCGATTCCCTTGGCTATAGACACGAGTGATTTCAAAACAGGTATGTGCATCTATCTCGATGGAGATGTTTATCAACTCATCGAGTTTCAACACGTCAAACCGGGAAAAGGTGGCGCTTTCGTACGAACGAAGCTGAAACGTTTGAAAACCGGACAAGTTTTAGAAAAGACCTTTCGCGCTGGTGAACGGATAGAGCCTGCGTTTGTCGAAAAAAGAAATCTGCAATTTCTCTACCGTACTGATGACCAAATCACCTGCATGGATATGGAAACTTTCGACCAAGAGACTTATCCGGTTTCGCTTTTCGGCGAGGCTGCAAAATACTTGCTCGAGGGAATGACCGTTCAAGCATTGACTGCCGATGGCGAGGTCATCGGTTTGGAAGTGCCGACTTTCGTCGAACAGAAAGTCGTGGAAACTGACCCGAGTTTTAAAGGAGATACGGTGAGTGGAGGGAAACCTGCGAAACTCGAGAGCGGTGCAGTGGTGATTGTCCCGTTCCATATCAACGTCGGGGACGTCATTAAAGTAGATACTCGAACTGACACCTATTTAGAAAGAACACAAACGGCAGGTTAATTCTATGTCTAAACCAACTCCTTCTACACCCACACTCTCTTATCGTTATGATTGGTTCTCTACGGTCCTCGAATGGGGCTCTTCGAAATTCTTAACGATTGGCATCATCCTCACCTTGATTTGCACGGTCGGATTGATTTACTACGTCAACCATTTCAGCAACATTTATTTGAATCCGACATCCGAACAAGAATTGAAAATCATCAAGGAGGGGGAAACTTATATTCGTTATCTCCAGATTGGGTTGATTGTCGGCTTGGTCTTATTCGGTTTAGGGATGACATCGCTTTTCTGGGGCGATATCGCTTTGCCATTGATTCTATTTTTGGTTGCGATTGTCTATTTCTTGGCAGATGAATGGGTTCCCGCCCTCGGAGTCAGTTATCGAGAGACGAGTCCAAGCGCATATGCTCTTGCGAGTGGAGCGATGGGCTCATTGACTTTGGGGGGGCTCGTTTTAGGCATCGGAGCGATTCTTGTGCAAATTGCCGATGTCGCCGCGCGTATGCGACTGCGTGCAATTTATGGAGCTAAGGGAGACGTCATCAAATACGGGGCAGGTGTTCGTGAGGAAAGCGATTATCGAAACGTGTTCATGGGGAAATGCTGGCAGCTTCCCTTCTGTCGCAAATTTATACGAGAAAAATGCCCGATTTACCATAGCCGTCGCACATGTTGGAAAGAACGCGTAGGATGTATGTGCGAAGAAGACGTCATACGAAACGCAATGGCTGGCCAAACGATTCCACGCGAAGCGGTGGCAGCAGCAAAATTTATTCCCTACAATACTCGTTTGACTCCTGAACAAAAAGCGGAGCGATGTCGTCAATGCGTAATTTATAACGAGCATCAACGACATAAATACAAACTCATGCTTTGGGCTACTATGGGTTTAACCGGCTTCATCTATACAATTTTCCACACACCCTTGCTCGAGAGCACGAATAAACTGCTCATCGATTTCGACCAAGCAATGCATCGATTCACGTTCTCGACGCAAGTCCCGGGGGGGACTCAAATCGCAAACGTTTCGACGAGCCCTGACTTGCTCACGGAGATCGTTCTTCTGGGATTCGTTTTACTCGTTATGGCTCAGGTACTCAAAGTCGTGGAATTTTGCGTTTTCAAACTCAAAATATGAGCGGCTTTACGCGAGAAGAAATAGAAGAATTCGTCAACCTTGCACGCAAACACGGTTTAACATCGGTAGAAATTCGTCAAGGAGAGAAAGCACTGCGTTTCGAACTCGGTCCAGAACCGGCCTCTCCATCGAGTAAAGTGGCTTTAATCGCAACGGAAAAAGAAACACCCGAAGAAGTGAGCATCGTAAGAAGCAACTTAGTGGGTTATTTTCGAAATTTGCAAACTCCTATTAAGCCCGGAGACATGGTACAAGAAGACACCATCATCGGCATCATCGAATCTTTGGGCTTGGAAAATGAAATCTTTGCAGGAGTAGATGGTATCATTGAAGAAATTTTCGTGGTAGATGGACAACCGGTGGAGTACGGTCAACCCATCGCTAAAATACGCAAGCGAACGCCTGTCGCAATCGAAACGAGAGAATAAAAAACAAGAGAATAAAATAGCAACGAGAGAATGAAAACTTTAGGATTCACACTGATTAACATTCTCGCTACCATCGCGATTATCTTAATTTTAGCGAGCGTTTTGTACTATGGAATCGGAAACAGCGCAGACACGCAACGAGCGGACAAATTAGGAAAAACGACGATAGGACGTGCAAAACTCCGCGCAAAAGATACGGAATGCCTGAGCAACCTGCGTCAAGTTCGCATGATGCTTCAAATGCAGCCCGAAGATAGCCCAGCGCAAAGCCTACAAGATATCAACCTTCCCGAGAAATTCAAGCATTGTCCCGTAGGAAACGAAAATTATGTATACGATCCTACTACGGGTCAGGTAACCTGCCCTCATCCGGGTCACGAACGTTATTAGATGTTCAAAAAGGTTCTTGTTGCCAACCGAGGTGAGATTGCTTGCAGAATTATTCGCGCGTGTCATGAATTAGGTGTACGCGCAGTTGCAATCTACAGTGAAGCAGACCGCGATAGTCTGCATGTGAAACTTGCAGATGAAGCGGTCTGTGTCGGCCCCCCACCGAATTCCGAAAGTTACTTGAATATGCCTAATGTCTTGATGGCTGCGGTCATCAAAGAATGCGAAGCGGTACATCCCGGCTACGGATATTTCAGCGAACAACAACAATTCGCAGATGCCTTACAATCTTTGGGCATTCGCTTTATCGGACCCCCTGTAGAAACGATAGCGAGAATGGGAGATAAAGCGGAAGCGCGCGAGGCTGCACGGAAAGCGCGAATTCCTATAGTGCCTGGTTCGAATGGACCAGTCGGTTCCGTCGAGGAAGCATTACGAGTTGCAAAAGAGTTAGGATATCCGGTTTTGATTAAAGCCGCTTTCGGGGGGGGCGGACGTGGAATCCGACGCGTGGAATCCGATGAAGAATTAGAACGTCTCCTTACACTCGCTTCGCAAGAAGCAGAAGCGAGTTTCGGCTCGGGAGCGACTTACATCGAAAAATGTCTCGAAAAACCCCGGCACGTCGAAGTGCAAGTCGTAGCGGATATGTACGGAAATTGTGTTCATTTGGGAGAACGTGAGTGCTCGATTCAAAATCTTAGACATCAAAAAATCGTCGAAGAAGCGCCTTTCGCTCTTTTAGACGACGATATCCGTAAAGATATCGGAGACGCGGCCGTTCGCCTCGCGAAATCCGTCGGATACGTGAACGCAGGAACAATAGAATTTCTCATGGACTCTGTCGGAAATTATTACTTCATCGAGATGAACACACGCTTGCAAGTGGAGCACCCTGTCACGGAAGAAATTACAGGAATCGATATCGTGAAACTCATGCTCCGTATCGCGGCAGGCGAAGAACTTCCCTTTTCTCAAGAAGACATTCGCTTCGGAGGGCATGCGATCGAAGCGAGAATTACTGCACAAGACCCTGATAACAACTTCGCTCCCTCATGCGGTGTAATCACCCATTGGTCTCCACCGAAAGGAAACGACATTCGCTTAGACACCCACGTCTACGAGGGATTCGAAGTAACGCCTTTTTACGATCCGCTGATTGCGAAACTTATCGTAAAAGGTTATAACCGAGAAGAGACGGTGCGAAAATTAACGAATGCGTTAGAAGAATTCGAAGTACGAGGAGTGCAAACGAATTTGCCATTCCTTCGACGCCTCACGAAAGAAAAGCGTTTCATTCGTGGAGAACTGCACACGAATTTCGTGGAAGAGTTTTTAGGGCAGGTGGAAAATGTCGTCTAATTCGAGACGACGCGCGCGTTATGTCGCATTCCGTGCGCTCTATCAAATGGATATCGCGGGAGTAACTATAGAAGAAGCATTGAAGGACGCTCAAGAACAAGCAAAACTCGGAGCGGAAGGTCGCAATTTCAGTGCACGACTCGCTTTAGGCGCAGCACAACATCTCGAAGAAATTGACTCATGGATTGAAAAACTCGCGGAAGGATACTCACTCGAACGCTTAGCCGCAGTCGATAGAGCCATTCTCCGATTAGGGCTTTATGAACTTCTTTACGAAAAAGAAACCCCCCCTGCCGTCGTGATTAACGAAGCGGTAGAACTCGCAAAAGAATATTCCACAGAACACAGCGGCGCCTTCGTGAATGGTATTCTTGGAACGTTTCATAAACTACGACAAACAGAATCCGCTTCACCGACATAGAACCCAAACAACACAACGCCCCTATACAGTCATCAATGAATGCAAAAACAAAAGCGATAATTCTCGACGGCAAAAGTCTGAGCGCGAAAATCCGTGAAGAACTCAAATTGCGCGCGCAAAAACTTCGCGAAAAAGGCATCATTCCACGTCTTGACGTTTTCGTATCCGCAGAAGACCCAGCAAGTCAAGCCTATGTGCGAATGAAACGGCGATTCGGAAACGAAATCGGAGTAGTAGGGGAACAATACGAAATTACGAGTGAAACTTCGCGTTCATGGGTTTTAGACAAAATCGCTGAACTCAATGAAAACCCCGAAGTGCACGGCATCCTCGTGCAACATCCATTACCGAAAACATTCGACGAAAATGAAATTCTCTTCGCGCTCGGACCGAAAAAAGATGTAGACGGCATTTCTCCCCAATCGCTCGGTCTGCTTCTCACAGGAGGCAAAGGTTTTCGATGTGCAACCCCCCTCGGCATGATGCGGCTCCTCGACGAATATGGTCTTTCCTGCGAAGGGAAACAAGCGGTGGTCATCGGTAGAAGTGTAATCCTGGGAAAACCAGCCGCACTCATGCTTTTAGAGCGAAACGCAACCGTCACGATATGCCATTCCAAAACTAAAAACTTGGATGACCATTGCCGCCAAGCAGACATCCTCGTAGCAGCAGTCGGAAAACCCGAAATGATAAAAGGGGATTGGATAAAGCCAGGTGCTATCGTATTGGATGCGGGTTACAATAAAGTACCAGGACGGAGCGGTGATGTAGGAGATGTCGAATTCGAAAAGGCATCGCAGATTGCGGGATGGATAACACCTGTACCTGGAGGTATAGGTCCTATGACCGTAGCCATGCTTCTCTCGAACACCCTCGACGCTGCCGAAATGCTGACCGGATCGTATAAATGAAACCTTTGTATAGGAAACCGTCGTTATGAATTAGGAGGATTTATGAGCATTGTAAAAACCGGATTTCTGATGCTTCTCCTTTCTGCCCTATTACTCGCCATCGGCGTAATGGTCGGAAGAGAAGGGGGCTTAGTAGTCGCTTTAGTCATCGCTTTCGTGATGAATTTCGGGATGTATTTCTTCGGGGAGAAGATTGCGCTAACGATGGCACAAGCGCGTCCTCTACCTCGTTCGGAAGCTCCATGGCTATATGAAGCGATGGAAGAACTCTGTCGAAGAGCAGGAATCCCTGCTATACCGCTTTATTACTCTCCTGACCCCCAACCGAATGCCTTTGCGTGCGGGCGAGGACCTGGAGCCGCTGCGATTTGCGTTAATGCGGGTTTGTTGAACTCTATGAGTCAGCGCGAAGTGGTTGGTGTTTTGGCGCATGAAATCGCACACGTGAAAAACCGCGACACGCTCATCATGACTATCGCCGCTGCCATCGGCACGGCAATCATGTTTCTCAGCCGCATGGCTCTTTTCTTCGGAGGCGACGAGGAGCGTCCTAATCCGATCGCCGCGATAACGATAATGATTTTAGGTCCGCTTGCCGCGCTTTTGATTCAAATGGCAGTAAGCCGAGCGCGTGAATACGCGGCGGATGCGCTCGGTGCGAAACTCTTGGGCGACCCGCATCCTCTTGCCGACGCTTTGGAAACTTTAGGTGCATCCGTTGCAAGAATCCCACCTCGCACAGCACATCCTGAAACTGCACACATGTATATTGCCAATCCTTTCTCGGGTGGAGGATTTCTGCAACTTTTCAGCACCCATCCGCCACTTCAAGAGAGGGTTCGCCGACTCAGAACGAATCAATATCTTCAAGAATTATAAATCTCTCGCGAATCGACTATTCGAGGGAACTTCTCGAAAAGATAAACACGTAACTTTGTATAACCTTTCGCTCCATGGAGGTTTGTCGAAAGATGAACAAAATAACTCTATTTTTGGTCAGCCTTGGATTGATGAGTGGGGCATTAGCCGGTTGTGGAGGAGCGGCGAATGCAGTAAACCCAGATAAAGAGAAACAACTTTCCTCCAACCTCGACCAAACAGCCCATCCCTCGGAAGAGCAAGTTTCCGACACTTCGAAATCCGACATTTCGAAAAAGGCAGATTTCCCCGCCGAGTTTACGGATAAACCTAAATCCGAAGAGCCTAAAGGCTTGAAGTCAGGCAAAGTCGAAAACGCCTCTAAGGTGCCTGCTATTTCTTCCAAAACCCTCAAGCAAGAACCCAGAAGCGGCGGAGGGGTAGGAAGACAAGAAGGTCAAGACCGTCCTCGCTTCGGGCAGGGCGGAATGGGCAGAAGAGGCGGATACTTCGGATTGCTTCGCAGAGACGATGTTCGCAAAGAACTCAAACTCACCCAAGAACAAATCGCAAAAATCGAGGCTTTATCAGAGCAGTTTCGAGGACAACCAGGGCAACGCGACCCGCAAGGTGCCCGCGACCCGAATGCCATGCGAGAGCGCTTGCAAAAAATGGAAGCGGCAATCAAAGAAATTCTGAATGCGGAGCAGTTCAAGCGCCTACAAGAACTGCGCCTGCAACTCGAAGGTCCTTCTGCAATTGCCCGACCGGAAGTGCAAGAAAAACTGGGACTGAGCGAAGCGCAGAAAAAACAAATCGAAGAAATCTTGAATAAATCTCAAGAAGAAATGCGTGCATTGTTCCAGCAAGGCGGTGGGGCAGGTGGTCGTCAAGAAGCAATGGAAGCTATTCGCAAAATACGTGAAGAGACTGACAAGAAAATTCTCGCAGTTCTAACCGAAGAGCAGAGAAAGAAATGGGAGACGATGTTAGGAAAACCCTTCAAGTTCGAAAATCCTCCTCCACGTAACCGCAAAAAATAACCTGCCAAATCGTTACCGTTACGACGACACGGGGTAAAACCCGTGTCGTTTTTTCGTTTTTTTGAGAGTATTCTGAAATTCATACATGAAAACTCCGAAGAATTTTCGTTTCGTCTTCGGCTTTCATATGCACTGGACGGGAATGGTTTGGGAATGGGGGCTCGACACGCTTTCGAACAGCATCCGATGCCTAAGAAGAACCCTCGAAGAAACAGGACTCAAAGCGGGATTGAACTTAGACGGGAAAGGAATCGAAGAATTAGCAATCACCGACCCGGAGGCGATTGCATGGATAAAGGATTCTCTATCGCGAGACATTCTCGAAATATGGGGGGGCACATATACGCAGCCTTACGGAATCCTAACCGGAACAGAAAGCAACATCCAACAATTCCTTTTCGGAATTCGAGCAATGAGAAACGCACTCGGAGAAACACCTAAAATCTTTTCCGAAGAGGAAATTCACTTTTTCCCGCAACTTCCCCAAATCCTAAAACAACTCGGTTACGAAGGAGCACTGCTATTTCCGCAACACACATGGTCGACCCCCACCTTCCCGAAAGAAAAAGAGGCAATGATACGATGGAAAGGAATCGGCGGAAGCGAAATTTACGCAATTCCGTATTCCGAACGCTGCCTGATGAGAGGAATACCTACGATAGCACGCACTCTTCGTGACGTCATTGCAAACGAACCCGATGAACCTCTTATGATTACGTGGCTCGAAATTTTAGACAAACCGGATTGGATGTGGAGAACGGAATATGTACTTCCCTATCTAAAAGATATGCTCCAGGAAAAGGATTTTGTAACGAAACCGCAACTTCTCGAAGAATTTTTCGAAACACATCGCAATGAAAAATCTATTCCTGCAAAAGAATACACTTTGGATGAAACGTTCCATGGGATTTCCGTAGGAAAAAATGGAGACGTCCTACCGAAACTTTGGCGGCAAGCCGAACGAACCATCACGCGCGCCGAATATCTCGCCGCATGGTGCAGTTTTCTCGGTCAGCCCTATCCGCAATTTTCGAGTTATCCGGAATGGCAACTTCATGAAGCGTGGAAAAACCTTCTTTGTTCTCAGGGGCACGATGCCTTCGAATGTCAAGGACTAACCGACCACGTGGGAAGGCGTTACGCGCAAACCGCAATCATGCTATCGCAAGACATCGTTCGACGTTGCGGGAAACGACTCGACCAAGTTTTCGGAAAACGTAAAAGCGAACCGACTCCCAGAGAATACGAAGAAAGCGGAGAACGTCTTTTCATAAAAAATACAAACGGCAAGACCGCTATTTCACTAAATACCGGCGAAATCGTCGAAATGAAAATGGATGGCTTTTCTTTTCTTTCGGAACCGTTCGGGTTACCGATGCATGCAAAGATTACTACCCCCCCACGAGTCGTGAAACACGAAGAAGGGCTATTCGTGACTTCTGAATTCGTAATCCCGTGCGGGCGAGGAGTTTTGAAATGGCACGCACCTCATGATAGCGAGTTTCTTCGTGGACAAATCATGCTTCAATTCCAAGAAAAACCGAAAACGGGCATTCTCGAATCCGTCTTCCTCCCTTTACGACCTTCCTTTCCCATTCGTGCTTTGAAAGTGGATACCCCTTTCGCCGTCGTCCAACTCCATCCGAACGGAGAATGGCTTCATCGGCAACCTACAGGACATTGGCTCACGAGCCCTCAAATCGAAGAATGGATTCCAAAGCCAATAGTGCATCAATCCTTCGTTTTCCTCGAAGGAGAAAGGGGGGGGCTGCAATACGTCTCCGCACAAAACAGCCTCGCTCTTGCCAAAGAAAACGGAATGGACGCGGTTTTATACAACGTGGATGCATGGGATGGAGAAAATTGGTTACCCCAGGCGACTATGGATTTCGCATTAATTCCTCATCTCCCAAACGTGAGCAACATGGATTTGTTAGAGTGCGCAGAACTTGCGTTAGGATGGCATCCGTTAGGAAAAGAAACGAGAGGAGAAAATTTTCTCGTTTCTATCCAGGAAGGAAAAGCATCTCTTTCCGCTGTCCGTAAAATCGGAGAAGAATTGGAGATTCGTCTTTTCGAAACGGAAGGAAAAGAACAAAATATCCGCCTCCTTTTCCCATGGAAGATAGAAATTGCGCGAGCCGTAAGTCCTTTAGGAGACGAGTGCGATAAATCGCTCGCAATCGAAAACTCCTTGCTCGGATTTTCGCTATCTCCCTATGAAATCTTGACTTTGCGTTTGCTTTTCGAAGGGAAACGAACGGAATATTTCGATATCGACTCGTATCGAAACATATGGGTCGGATAACTTTTTCCCATCAATGGGAATAAATATCCGTTTCTGGCGATACCTTTCCTTTGAATGCGCGGAACAAGTGCACGAAATAAAAAACTGCCAACACGATCGCTATCCCCCACCATATAATGCCCACTTTCAAACTGAGAGGACCAGCAGCAGCGTTGTGTATCGTCAAATCGAATTCACGATTAATCGTCGAAGTGAGCATCGTGGGATACAAACCTGCAGCCGTCGCTGCAAGCATGCAAACAATAAAGCCAGCAGAGGATAAAAACGCCAAGAGATCGCGTTTTCTAACGACGAACAGCGGAATCAACACCGTCGAAACAATCACGCCGAAAGCGAGAACCCACGTCCATGGTCGCCCGAGGAGATTTCGGTACAAATCAGGGCGCACCTGCGCAGTTGCAATTGTCGTTAAAACACCGACGAGAACCATCACGAACCAAAGCGGAAGGCACAGCGATTGCGAACGTTTCTGCACTTCTCCGGAAGTTTTATAGGAAAGAAAAAGCGCCCCATGCAAAGTCAACACCACGAGAGCGAATACACCTACAGTGACGGTGTACCAGTCCAAAACTCCCGGGTTTTCGCTGACTCGAAAATCGGTAAAAAGAGGTCCCGAAAAGTATCCCGTTTCACCGATGGGCACGCCTCGTATTACGTTGCCGAGCGCGGCGCCTAAAATAATTGCCATGAGAGAAGAAGAGAAAAAGAACGCCCCATCCCAAAAACTTCGCCACAATGCGTTCGTTTCTAATCCTCGAAACTCGATAGAAATCCCTCGAAGAATCAAAAGCCATAACGCCATGATAAGCGGCAAATAAAAACCGCTAAACCCGACTGCATAAGCCTTCGGAAAAGCAAAAACGAGTACCCCCCCTCCGGCAAGCAGCCATACTTCGTTACCGTCCCAGAAGGGCCCAATTGCATTGATGACGGTTCGCCTCTCACCTTCGTTTTTCGCAACGAAAAGATGAAGAATGCCCGCTCCGAAGTCGAACCCGTCTAAAACCACATAAACGGCGAGCATGGCAGCGATGATGAAAAACCACACAGTTTCCATTTATGCTCCCCCCCCTATGATCATCGCCTCTTCTGGACCTTTGGCGATCACCTTTCCGATGAGATACAAAAACAAAACTCCGATGACCAAATACATCCCCATAAATCCGAGGGAACTGAATGCGATGTTTCCTCCGCTCACGAGTTCGGAATTTCCTTCGCTCGTTCGAAACAATCCATAAATCAACCAAGGCTGACGCCCGAGTTCTGCCACGAGCCAACCCATGCTGTTGGCAATGTAAGGAAAAGGAAAAGCGCACATCAAGATCCACAGCATCGCTCGGGATTGGAAAAGTGTGTTTCTCCAAAGTTTGATGCCCGAAATTAACATGAGCAAAATAAATATCGTCCCTAATCCGACCATGATATGATAAGCGTAATAAAGCAACTCGATGTTATCGGGAATTTCGTCTTCGGGAAAATCGTTGAGTCCCTTCACCACCGCGCCGAACGAACCGTAGGCGAGATAACTAAGCACATAAGGTACGTAGATAGGGTTTTCTAATCGCCGGTTGACCACATCCGGCTGCCCTATAATTGCGAGTTCCGCTTTATCCCCTGTTTCGAATTTCCCTTCCATTGCCGCTAATGCAGCAGGTTGATATTTCGCCACCATTTTTCCATGGAAATCTCCCGTAGGGAACAATAGTCCTACACATGAAATAAATCCTGATATCACTCCGACTTTCAAAAAGATTTTTCCTTGCTTTTCGAAACGATTGGAAAGAAGATAAAACGCTCCCACCGCAGACATCACGAACGAGGCAGTTACTACGGAAGCATTCATGTTGTGTAAGTACTGCCAAATTGCCCATGGATTGAAAAGATAGAGCCACATATCCGCAAGTTGCAAAGTGTTTTCCGAAGTCATTCGATAACCAACGGGATACTGCATGAATGCATTCGTAGCGATAATGAAATATCCTGATAGCCAAGCGCCTAAAAAGACCATAACGGCAGCAAATAGATGCCCTTTGGCGCTGAGTCGTTTTTCCCCGAATAAAAATAAACCTAAAAAGGCGGATTCTGCGAAGAAAGCGAACAGCCCTTCCAAGGCAAGTGTGAGACCGATTACCCCACCCGAATAAGTGGAAAAACGAGCCCAATTCGTGCCGAATTGAAACTCCAAAGGAATGCCAGTAACGACGCCTACGACGAAATTGATTGCAAAAATGCGCGCCCAAAACTGCGCAGCGCGATTGTAAGCATCGTCACCCTTTCGAAGAGCAAGAATTTTCAGCACCACGATGAGAAGCGCCAAACCCATCGTAAGCTGCGGGAAAATGTAATGATACGTCGCTAAAAAACCGAATTGAAATCTTCCCCAAGTCAATGCATCCATCGAACACCTGAATTATACGCTGTAGAGTTTAATGCGTCAGTTCAGGTCATACATTACCACAAGCTAACAATCCCCCCGGATATTAGGGGGAGGTCACCTTCGCGACGTAACGCTCGCGTAATTGCCCGCGACCTTGTGCGAGAGACTCTCTTGCGTCGAGATCTTCCCGTTCGCAACTCGCGTTTTGCTTTTTCCCGAGTCTCTTCGAAAACTTTTCCTTCTTTGGGGAGAGGTAATTTCACCCCGGCACGTCTTGCTTTGGATAAACCGATAGCAATCGCCTGTTTGGCAGAACGCACTCCGTGCTCTCCTTTGCGTACATGATGGATTTCTTCACGAACGAATTCACCAGCTTGCGTTGTCGGGGATTTGCCGCGGCGTTTCGCTTTCTGCGCTCTTCGGATAGTCCGTTTTTCTGGCATGTGTTTCTTTACGCCAGGATGTGATACAGAGTTTCGTGTTATTTGAATAAAAACTCTAAATTTGAAAAAACTTTAAAAGTACATCTTGAGAATTTGAAAAAAAATCCTCGAAAGTGTTTCGTTAGTAAACTCTCAATTCTTTAGGAGACTTCGTCAACACCTCTACGCCGTCTTTCGTAATCAGAACGTCGTCTTCGATGCGAACGCCGCCGAATCCCTCGATGTAAACTCCCGGTTCTACAGTCCAAACTTGTCCTTCTTCCAAAACGTCTTTCGAGGTCGCATTCATTCTTCCGACATCATGAACCAACCTTCCCAACCCATGACCTAATCCATGTCCGAAATAAGAATCCAAATTGTATTTTGCTAATACATTTCTCGCCAAGGCATCTATTTCTTTCGCCCCCACCCCGGGTTTCATCGCATCTATTGCAGTCAATTGTGCTTCCAACACCGCATTATAAACTTCGCGTTGACGAACGCTCGCTTCACCGATAACGATGGTTCGCGTTATATCACTGCAATATCCTTCATGACTTGCTCCGAAATCCAAGGTAACGAAATCTCCCTTTGCCAATTTCTTTTCGCTCGGTTCTCCGTGTGGCCTAGAAGAACGCTCCCCACTCACGACAATCGGGTCGAATGCGTTTTTATCCCCTTGTCTACGGATATAAAACTCGATATCCAAAGCGATGTCGTATTCCGTGACACCGGCTTGAAACATGCGCGATGCATGTTCGAAACACGCATCCGCGACTCCACAGGCATAGCGAATTTTTAAGATTTCCTCCTCAGATTTCACCATCCGCAATGGGTCTACGAGTTCCTTGACTGCCACGAACTCCACTTCCGGCATTTTTTCTTTCCATTGTTCGTAGGTCGCAACCGTTACGTATTCCGCTTCGAAACCTAAATGCTTAATATTTCGCTTTTCCAATTCCTCTTGCAAAACTTCCACAGCGAGACGAGGGCTTTGAAAAATCACGATTTCTGCATTCTTCACCTGCTCCTTCGCTTGTTCACGATAGCGGCTATCGGAAATGAAAATATGTTCGCGATTCGTGACGATGCTCATTCCGTAACTCCCACTGAATCCCGTGAGCCAACGTACGTTTTCGATATAGGAAATCAAAGCATTCTCGATTTCTTTTTCTCGCATGCGATTGCGCAAGCGTTCTAATGAGTTTAGTTTCGTAATGGTTTCCATTTTATAAAATTCTATCCAAAAGGTCGTTCAAAGCGTCTATTGCCAAAATGTACCCGTATCCGCCGAAACCGGAAATCACTCCGACCGCGATATCCGAAATCACGGAATGCTTTCGAAATTCCTCCCTCGCATAAATATTGCTCAAGTGAACTTCGACAATCGGCAATTTCACGGCAACCAAGGCGTCTCGTAGCGAAATGGAATAATGCCCGAGCCCCCCCGGATTGATTACGATTCCAGACGCCCAACCTCGATGCTCGTGGATGAAATCGATCAATTTCCCTTCGTGATTGCTTTGCAATATCCGAACTTCGAAGCCGATATCCGTCGCATGCTTTCGAATATCTTCGTCTATCTCTGCAAGGGTCGTCGTCCCGTAGACATCTAATTCGCGCTGTCCCGTTAAATTCAAATTAGGACCGTGCAGAATCAACGCGCGTTTCGGTTCAGGCATCCCGTTCTCCCAATTCTTTTTTCCATTCCGTTTCAGAAACCGCTTCCTCTACCAATAAATGCGGAATACCTTCTACGATGCGATAGCCGTAGCGGCATTCCGTGCAAACGAGAAACTCTCCACGCAGTTCGAGCGCTGGCCTCGACTCGCATCGAGGACATCCTAAGATCTCGAGAAGTTTTTCGTCTATCATTTTTTCGGTCATCCCACTACTTCTCGGTATACCTCTAAAGTCAATTCTGCTGTCTTTTGCCAATTGAAAAGTTTCGCTCGTGCGAAGCCTTTCTCTTTCAATTCGGAAATCTTACTCGAATCGGCTAAAAGCGCTCGTATAGCCTCTGCCCATGCTTCCGCGGTCATGTTTTCCATTGTTACTGCGGCATCACCTGCCACTTCGCACAAGCCTCCCGCAACGCTCGTGATGACAGGAGTTCCACAGGCGAAAGCCTCCAACACAGTCAGTCCGAACCCTTCGTATAAACTCGGACACAAATAAATATCTGCAGCGGTATAAAGCGCAGGAAGGTCTTCATCGCTCACGTATCCCAAAAATCGAACGCGAGGATGATAAGGTTCGTCCCCCCACCCTGCTTTTCCAACTACGTAGAGTTTGTGCGGTATGAACACCGGCAAAAATCTCATCGCTTGAATAACGAGCGCGATGTTCTTCCTTGGCCAACGCGTTCCAACGCATAAAAGATAAGGTCTTTCGACTCCGTATTTTTTCAGCACTTCTGAAATTTCTTTCTCATTACGGGGAAAAAAATTTTCGTTCACGCCAAGCGGTGTAACAGAAACCTTATTTTCAGGAATGTTCAAATAACGGACGATATCCTTTTTGCTCGCCTCGGAGACTGTGATGACTTTTTTTGCCCGTTTTGCCGAGCCGGGAACGAAAGTTCTCAAAAGAAACCGGTCTTTGAAACGAAACCATTCAGGATGCAGAAAAAAACTCACATCGTGAATGGTCGTGATGCCATTCTTGGCGAATGGGCTCAGAGTGTATTGAGTGTGAAATGCCTCCGCACCCAGTTTCTTCGCCAACAAAGGCATCGTAACCCAACTCAACCACCTTTTCGGATATTTCGGAAGGGTTACTAAACGAAAGTTTTCTGACGACAAGTTTATTTCTTTCGGCGAATTCTGAGATAAGAGAAGGAATTCGAATTCGTGTTCGATACGAGAAAGCGCTCGAACGAGATTCGTCCAATAAACGGAATCCCCCGTATACGTTCCACCGATGAGGGTCGCATCTAATGCGATGATGCGACTATTTCTTTGAGCCATTTTCCCGTATACATTGGTAAACTTTTCGATTCACCGGTAAACTTTTTTCGATCCACCGGTAAACTATAGAATAAATTCTCCTCGAAAACTTGTTAATCGAATCATGAAAGGAAAAACGAACAGCCTCGTGCTAGGCACTATCTTAGTTCTATTTCTGGGCATTGTCTTCTTCCTCCAAGCGCAAACCTCCCCGTTCGAGGAAGGTGGCTATGACCGTCATTCTCCTCCGCCCCCTGAGCCTGAAAAGCCCTCTTGGAAGGAACAGATGGCAAATATCACCGAGCCCCCGAAAATCAACCCTAATGCAATAGCACCCTCCATGGACACACTCAAGGCGCATCTCGCAGGAAATCGAGGCTTTACTCAAACCGTCCCTATCACGGGAAAAACTGCGGAAGAAAAATTCAAACCACAAAGCGACGACACAACTCCGCAAGGCAGATTCTGGGAAAAGACTAACAAGAACCGCTAATTTTCCCAAGGAAAGACCAATTTGTTCTATAATTCCTGTGGGCTAAGCCACTTTGGATATTAGTTCGCCGTCAAGGAGGATGGCAGTTGAGCACTTCTACGAAACCCATGCGCGTAGTTAGGCGCGGAAAACAAGATTCGCCACAACGTCTTTTCGACGTCCTCGGAATACTCCTCATCGCCTCGGCTGTGATTACCTTCATAAGCCTCCTTAGCCCGAATGCGGGCGTTCTCGGAGGTTTCATGGAAAGGTTTTTCCATCTTGCTTTTGGTACTGCCGCTTGGGTTTTCCCTATAGCCCTTTTTGCCTTCGGAATCGCCATCATCGTAGGTAAAAGGACGCTTTCATTCGGAGCAATGATTTGGGGGGCGTTGCTTTTGATTTTTGCGATTCTCGGCTTTATCGCCAGGCCTACCGCTACAGGAGATTATTTCGACCCTCAAACCGTAACAGCGACCGGAGGCTACATCGGTGCTTTGACAGGATGGGCTTTTCATAAACTCTTAGGCGATGCGAAATGGGTCGGTCTTGGTGCTCTCGCTATGGTCGCGGCGATTCTGTGCGTGAATGTTCCTCTGCAAGTTCTTCTGGAAAACATCCGTTCCCGTATGCAGGACATTGCGAAGAGACCTTCTTCGAAATGGAAGGGAAATCACAAACCCAAAGAACGACCACGAGCCGTCGTCGAAATGCCCGTAGAAGAACCCCAAAAAGAAAGGAAAGCGCCAAAACCGAAAACCGAAGAGCGTTTTCAAGAAGACCCGAATCAGACGAAAGAGCCTACGCCTCCCCGAACAGAAATCATTCCCAAAGAAGGTTACTCTCTGCCCCCCCTTACGATTCTGGACGCTCCGGAAGCCCCCCCGAAACGTTCTCAATCGGAAATTCAACAAAACATCCAGATTTTGGAATCCACGCTCGAAGAATTCGGAATCGAAGCGAACGTCGTCGAAATCGCCAATGGCCCGACCCTCACACGCTACGAAATCCAGTTAGGTCCCGGAATCCGAGTATCGCGAATCAAAAGTTTGGCAGACAACCTTGCAATGAGCCTTGCCGCAAGCCACGTTCGAGTAGAAGCCCCGATTCCCGGTAAAGCGGCAATAGGTGTCGAAGTTCCTAACGCAAAACGCGCAATCGTCCGCCTTCGACAGGTAGCCGAGTCTCCGGAATTCCTGAATTCAGAAAGCAAATTGACTTTTTGTTTAGGACAAAATGTAGGGGGGGGAAATATCGTAGCGGATTTAGCACAAATGCCGCACCTGCTCATCAGCGGTGCTACGAATAGCGGTAAATCCATCTGCTTAGCCTCTTTGATCACGAGCCTCCTCTTAAGGAATACACCGAAAGACGTGCGTTTCATGCTTCTCGACCCGAAACGCGTAGAACTTTCCCTCTTCGATGGAATACCCCATTTAGTCTGCCCGGTGGTTACGGATATCAAACAAATGCCCGTCGCCTTGCGAGAAATTTGGAGAGAAATGGATAGAAGATACGACCTTTTCGCAGCAGCGAAAACCAGAAACATCGCTGCATACAACGAACAAGCCTCTTTTGCAGAAAAAATTCCTTACATCGTCGTCGTGATAGACGAACTTGCCGACCTCATGATTCAATCAGCGAAAGAAGTGGAAGACTCCATATGCAGAATCGCTCAACTTGCACGAGCGACGGGAATTCATTTAATCATTGCCACGCAACGTCCGAGTGTAGACGTCATCACAGGAACGATAAAGGCGAACATCAGCAGTCGAATCGCTTTCGCCGTTTCGAGTCAAGTGGATTCGCGTACGATTCTCGATTCCACCGGAGCAGAAAATCTCATCGGGCAAGGAGATTTGCTCTTCTTACCGATTGATGCAAATAAACCCACTCGAGTGCAAGGATGTTATGTTTCGGAAGAGGAAGTCGAACGCATCGTTCAATTCTGGAAAGCCCAGGCGCCCCCCCAATATATCCTCGATCCAGCTTCCGCCGTGATAGAACGAGAAGAAGCAAGGCTTCTCGTCGAAGAAACCGAAGACCCGTTTTGGGAAGATGCAGTGCGATGGGTCGCTGAACGAGGACAAGCGAGTACATCCATGCTCCAGCGACGCTTTTCTATCGGCTTTCAAAGGGCATCGCGTTTGTTGGATATGATGGAAGAGCGTGGCATCGTCGCACCACGCGACGGTCCGAGGCCAAGAGAAGTATTGATTAGCCCTATGGAAGTAGACGAGGTTCTAAGAAACAGCCCTGGTTGACATAACATAAAAAACTCAACAGGTAACACTCAAAAACATCGCGACGCTCTCGTCCTGTAAAATCTCCACGTGAACGAACGCGCGAAAAACGCACTAAATACGCTACTCGAAGGGAATCGTCGTTTCGTCAACGAAAAACCAAAATTATTTACCTACGACATGTATGCGCGACAACTCCTTGCAAAAGAACAAAAGCCAATTGCATGCGTTATCGCCTGTTCCGACAGTAGAGTATCACCAGAAATCATTTTCGACCAGCCGCTCGGTTCCCTTTTCGTATGCAGAGTGCCGGGCAATGTAGCATCAGAAAGCGCTAAATGGTGCGTCGAAATTGCAATTTTAAATTTCGATGTATCGCTTATCGCCGTAGTCGGGCACACTGACTGCCTCGCGGTGAAATCCGTATTAGAAGGAACTTACCCTTCGACCAGCGGCGAACTAAGTATGAATATACTTCCAGCAGTTCTGCGAGCGAAAAAAGAAACATCTGACATCTTCGCACGCGCGATCAAAGAGAACGTTCTCCACACTATAGAACAATTGACAGCAGAATGCCCCCCTCTCCATCAACGCATCACCATCGGCACTGCTACATGTATTCCAATGCTTTACGATATGGAATCGGGAATAGCAAGCGTTATCAACTCGACATAAAATAAAATAGGATTACATAAGTGGCTATAAAGCCACAATCTCCATAAGATTCTAAAAACATATTCGGAGTTTTTGAAAGGTTACTTCGGTAAGATCAAAAGTGCGTTCGCAATTTTTCTTTTCGGTTTTCTCAAGTACTTTCCGTTCCACCAAAGTCCACTCGAGCCCCCACCGTCTAAACCGATTGCATCTTTTGAGCCTAAAATGCGCATAATTTGCGCCAAATCCTCCATCTTTCCGTGCGTTGCCACGAAAAGCAATCTTTTATCTGCAGTAACTCCGATCGCGCTTCGCAGTGCCGATTTCGTTAAAATTTTCGGGCTCGAAAACCCCTCTTTTTTCGCATCCAAAACTATCTTTCCATCTTTCAATAAGACAGGACCGCACGCAATCACTTCCGTAACTCCTTCCAGCAAACCCGGCGCATCGTTTTTCAACACGATTCGATAATCTACTTCCTGTCCTATTTCGAAACGGTCGAAGGTTTTATCTTTCACGCCTTTCACGTAAATGACGAAACCACCATCCGGAATCGGCTGCGATTCTTTACTAATTGCAATCACTTTGCCGTACCCAGAAACCGCAATTTGCTTATCCCCGTATAATCCTGTCTCGTCCCCCCATGCTTTCGTGAAAATCGTAACTGTATTCGCAGTCGGAAAACGATTGATCCAAAACGCATACCAATAATTCGGTGCATCGTAACTTCCGTTGCGAGAACCCTCGATTTTGAAAGAAAGCCGTTCCACACGAGCATCGCCATTTGCAGTGAATAACATCGCAGAACCGATGTTGCTGACATGCACCCATTCGCCATCCGTCATAAGCGCATTCGTGGGATTTTTCTTCGGCAAATCGGAATATGCATCGAAAAAACTTCCGTTGATAGCCGCGAGGGCACCTTTTCGCGATGCCATCGTTCCCAAATCTTCCACTCTCCCGATGGTATCACCCGCAATTTGCAACTTTACACGCGTTTGTTCGAGATTGGCAGAAATATAAAGCGCGCGAAAAGGCTTCCCTCTCAAGTTTATCGTCAACTCTCCCGACCTCGCGCCAGCACGTGGATTATAAGAAGTGTCTGCACGAGGATTAGAAAAGGAAAGCAAAATAAGGTTTTCGAAAACGAAAACGCTCGCTACAATTAAAACGAATGATGTTCGCGACATAAACTATAACAAACCCTGCCTTGCCAATCACCCCGAATACTGCCTATTTCTCTAACACATCCTACATCTTTCATTATAGGCTTTCTTTTTATAGGCAGTCAGTATTTTCATCCTTTGACGTTCCGTTAGAAGAAAAAGTTTTTTCAATTTTTTTGATTTTCTCGAATTCCCTGATTCCTCGAATTTCTCTACTCGAACCGTTTTTTTATAACCGTTTCCTCGCAATATTACTGTATTTTCGAAGAAATCTCACGAAGAAAAGGTTTTTTAAAATTAAATGCCCCGGCGCTGGGGAGGTCGGGATGAGGGTTGCGCCGGGGCGTACGGTGAGGAGGGATGGAAATCTTTGTGCCCCTACTTTTCCTCGTTCAAATGTTTTATACCCCTATCACCAATTTCTGTCAAGAAAGTCCATCATAAAAATACGTGTTTTTTTTAAAAAAACATGTTTCTTTAGTCACTATTTCGAAATAAAATCCCCGATTCGTAAACGGTAACCATTAACAAAATCTTTTCCAGTCATCGGCTTACGTCCTGCAATCTGGACGCGCTGTAAACGCAAAGAGTTCGAAAGAAAACTAACCACCACACTCTCACCTTCTATCGCAAGCACTATGCCTGCTTTCTCCGCCCGCAACTCACTCCGTTTCGCCTCGAGTATTTTCATTCGCCCGAAACGTGTTTCGAGATACGCTCCAGGATTCGGAGTCACGGCTCGGAACCGACGATATGCATCCTCTGCATCCATTTCGAAGTGCAGCTCGCCATCCTTCGATGTAAGTTTCGGAGCTAACGATGCCTTCCCTTCGTCTTGTGGAGTCCGCGGATAATCTCCCGACACGATCCTTGGCATCCATTCCAGTGCCATCTTGGCTCCGAGTTCGCTTAATCGCTTCGCCAATTCTCCTGCGGTTTCGTCTGGAAAGATTTCCGTTTTCTCTTGCGCAATGATATCGCCGGTGTCCATCCCCGCATCCATCTGCATAATGGTGATTCCTGTCTCCGTCTCTCCGTTCAAAATCGCCCACGCAATAGGGGCAGCCCCGCGATACTTCGGTAGAAGTGATGCGTGGATATTGATTCCCCCACGCTTAGCGGACTCTAAAAGTTTCACGGGCATGATTTGTCCGTATGCAACTACTAAAAGAGCATCAGGATTTAGGGAACGAATCCGTGCGATAAATTCCTCGTCTCGACATTTTTCCGGTGTCTCCACAGGCAAGCCCAATTCCAATGCTGCTTTTTTCACAGGCGTCGGAAGAAGACTCCCTCCTCGTCCCGATGGTCTATCCGGTTGACTTACCACGAGCAGAAAGTGCTCTTTCAATGCCTTGAGGGTAGGTATGGCGAACTCGGAAGAGCCGAAAAAGACCAATCGCACTTAGCCTACTTGCTCCGCCCCAGCAGGAATCTCCCAGCGTAAGGTAGACAGATCGGCTCTATCGATAAATAAAATCCCATCGAGGTGGTCAATTTCATGCTGGACGACACGAGCCGCCAAATCTTCCATCTGGGTTCTTATCAACCGCCCTTCAGGAGATAAGTAACTTACTTCGACTCGCTCTGCTCTCTTCACTTCCCCATATAGTCCTGGCAGACTCAAACAACCTTCCACTCCGACTGCCTCGCCTTCTGCTTTTAGGATTTCCGGATTGATTAATGCTTGGATAGGCTTATCGGGAATTGCAATCACAATCACTCGCAAAGACTCCCCAATTTGGGGTGCAGCGAGGCCGATTCCGTTCGCCTGCTCTACGACTTCCGTCATCCTTTGGATGAGCTTCTTTATTTTCTTGTCCACTTGCTCCACAGGGGCAGCCTTTTTCCGCAGCACCTCTGCTGGATACTTGACTACCGGTCGTTCCTTGCTGTATTCCCAAAGATGTCGAAACTCTTCTGGAACGACGATATCGAAAGAATCTTTTATCACTGGAGCGCTCATGCTGATGTTATAAACAAATTATTATAGACCTAAGTTCTACAAAATGCCGAGTTTAGGAAGGAAAGGTTCTTTCCATAGAAAAAAGTGCTTACACGAAACCCCACATCGCAAAAACACTTCACATCAAGAACACGGGGTCTACATCCACGACAATCTGTCCTTCCGAACGGTGAAAAAGTTCCTCCGGCAAAGAAACCTCGTAAGGAGAAACATCCGGAGACAATTTCAAAAGCAAATGCCTTCGATACATCCCCTTCAGTTTTCCAATCGCGCATTCAGCCGGACCCAAAAGTTCCACCCCATCTCGTTTTACTACGGACACCGCAGCCTGCTCGATAAGCCTTTCCGCCTGCAGAGGCTTGCCTGAAGAAGCAATAACTCGAACCATTCGAACGAATGGCGGATAATTCGCAAGTTTTCTTTCTTCGATTTCTTGGGAATAAAAACCCTCGTAATCTTGCTTCGACGCAAAACGTATTGCAGGGTGCTCGGGTTGGAAAGTTTGGATAATCACCCGCCCTGGCCGGTGCCTTCCGGCTCTTCCAGCGACTTGCGTTAGAATTTGAAACGTCCTTTCCGTCGCTCGAAAATCCGGAATCGAAAGGTCGGTATCCGCGGCAATCACCCCGACGAGCGTAACGTTCGGAAAATCCAATCCTTTCGCCACCATTTGGGTTCCCACTAAAATTTGCAATTCTCCTTGCGCGAGTTGCGTGAAAATCGTTTCGATTGCCCCCTTACGCCTTGCGACATCTCTATCCAAACGAGCGACGCGCGCCTCCGGAAAAGCCATACGAACCGCCTCTTCTACTTTTTGCGTCCCCAAACCGAGAGGGCGTAAACGAGCCCCCCCGCACTTCGGGCAAACGTCCGGAACGCGCGTCCGAAAGCCGCAGTGATGACATTCCAAACGATTTCCTACCCGATGATGAGTCAAAGTTACCGAACAATTTCGACATTGCGGCTGATGCCCGCAGTCTCTGCATAATAACGAAGTCGCATACGCTCTGCGATTGATGAAAAGAATCGCTTGCTCTCCTTTTTCCAAAGTCTCCGCAATTCCTTCGACCAACTCGTGACCTAATATCGCCGGTTTGCCGGACTGATAAATCTCCCTCAAATCGGTAACCGTAACGGAAGGCAATTTCCAATCCGTCGCCCTTTTCGTAAGTGTCAAGCGGACGAGCCCCCCCTTGTCCGACAGGACGTCGGAACCCGCTTCTGGATCGCAACTGCGATAATAAGTCTCGACAGAAGGTGTAGCCGAACCCAATATCAAAACGGCAGAGGAATCTTTTGCTCGAAACTCTGCAACTTCGCGCAAGTGGTAACGAGGAATAGAATCTTGTTTATAGGTCGTCTCGTGTTCTTCGTCCACAACGATTAAACCCAAATCGGGTATAGGTGCGAAGACGGCGCTCCGCGCCCCAAGTACAATCGGCACTTCGCCCCCCCTTATTCGCTTCCAGTTTCTCAAACGCTCTCCTTCCGACAAAGCACTATGCATCACGGCGACGGCATCTCCGAATCTTCCTCGTAAAGATTCAACGATTTGCACCGTGAGCGCAATCTCTGGAACTAAATACATCGCTTTTCTTCCCTTACCGAGCGTCTCTGCAATCGCTCGAAGATAAAGTTCAGTCTTCCCGCTCCCCGTAACTCCATGCAATAGAAACGCTCTGTGCCCCCCCTCGCAGATTGCCTTCCGAATCTGTTCCCATGCCACCGCCTGCTCCGCGGTGAGTTTCTTGAAGGGTACGAGAAGAATGGGCTTCTTTTGCGATTCCTTTCCCGTCACATCCTTTTCCGCATGGGGAATCAAAAGCCCCCCCAATATCAACTTCCGCACGGTCTCCTCCGATGCTCCCGTGCAGGCTCGAATCTCTCCGACTGTCATCGGAACGAGTGGGGAAATTCTCAAGGAAAGAACACACGCCGCTTGAGCTGGCTTTCTTTCTCCTTCCCTTTCCAAAAATTCCTCGACCCTTTTCCCTTCTGCGAGGACGTAATACCGATGCCGTTTCTCGCTCTCCGGAAGAAACGTCAATACTTTCTCGACGAATTTTTTCTTGATTAACTGTCTGAGAACACCTGCATTGATTTTCTCTTCGGAACGGAGTTGTTTTTCCGTAATCGTTCCTTTCGTTTTGAAAACTTCTAAAACTTCCCTCTGCGCTTTCGATAGTTCCGGAGCATCGTAGGGAAACTTCTCTGCCATTCGATACACTGTCGTCAGTCGTGAGCGAATCCCCGACGGCATCGCACAGGCTACACATGCACCTAACGGAGCAAGATATTCCCGAGAAATAAAATGCAACACCCTCATCAAATCCGCGGGCAAAGAAAAACCCTCGATGACGTCTTGAATGGCTTTTAATTCCTTTGCATCGAATCCCAATTCGCTTTCCGAAATCTCCGAAATTTCGAAAACGTAACCGACAACGATCCTCGAACCGAAGGGAACTATCACCGCATCGCCCACTCGCACCACCAACGATTCGGGAATCGAATAAGTGTATTGGGAATGAATCCCCGGAACGGCAACATCCGGAGCAACTTGGGCGATGCGCACTTTTTCGCTCATGATTATCGTTTTTGAATTTTGATTCTCGATGTACGCTACGATTCTGCTTCGTATATCATTCGCTCGGCTTTACGATTTGCTCTGCGTGAGGCTTCGCTTCAAATCATCTAACAAAACCAGCGCCTCCACTGGCGTTAACGCTGTGATGTCCATTTCTTTAAGGCGTTTTTCTACCTCGGATTCAACCGCTTCGAACAATTCGAGTTGTAACCCTCGTGTCCGAATGTTCGATGCCTGAGGCACGTACTCTCTACCCTCTAAATCCGCCAAAACCTCAGCAGCACGCTCGACGACACTTCGAGGGAGTCCAGCCATCCTCGCCACGTGAATGCCGTAGCTTTTGTCTGTACCCCCCTCGTAAACCTTATGCAACCAAATCACCTGGTCTCCCTCCTCTTTAACGGCGACTCTGAAATTGCGCACTCCTGCAACTTGCTCGGAAAGTGCATTCAATTGATGATAATGCGTTGCGAATAAAGTTCTCGCTCCGATATCAGCAAGTTTTTCCGCAATCGCCCAAGCGATTGCCATTCCATCGAAGGTGCTCGTCCCTCGCCCGATTTCATCTAAAATCACCAAACTTTTATCGGTAGCGTTATTCAAAATATTCGCCGCCTCCACCATTTCGAGCATGAAGGTGCTTTGACCCGTAGCAAGTTCGTCTCGTGCGCCTACTCTTGCAAACACGCGGTCTACCAATCCGATTCTCGCAGAACTCGCCGGAACGAAACTCCCGATGTGCGCCATCAAGGTAATTAGCGCAGTTTGCCTCAAATACGTCGATTTCCCGCTCATGTTCGGACCGGTGAGAATAATCAAAGAGGTATACGCGCTTTCTTCTTCCGAAGACGCATCATTCGGTTTCGGATGCAAAAACAAATCATTAGGAACGAAACTCCCTAACCCGGCATGAATTTCTACTACCGGATGTCTCCCCCCCCTGATATCCAACTCTCTCGTTTCGAGGATTTCCGGTTTTACATAACCATACCTCGAAGCGGCTTCTGCTAAGGATTGCAAAACGTCTATTTCCGCTATCGCCCTCGAAGAACGCAAAAGCGAAGATGCTCGCTGGCTGACCTCCGCTCTCAGTTCGCAAAATAACACATACTCTCTTTCGAGCGCGCGTTCCTCTGCTCCCAAAACTTTCGCTTCGAATTCCTTGAGCTCCGCTGTGATATATCGTTCCGCGTTCGCAGTCGTTTGTTTGCGAATATAAGTCTCCGGCACTTTGGAAATTTGCGACTTCGGAACTTCTAAGTAATATCCGAAGACCGAGTTATAACCGGCTTTCAATCTTTCGATTCCCGTTCGTTCTCTTTCCGTGGTTTCTAAACGCGCGATGTATTCCTTTCCTTCTTTGGAAAGTTTTCGCAATTCATCGAGTTCGGAATCGTATCCCGAGCGGATTATCCCCCCCTCGCGCACAGTCGGAGGGGGGTAATTTTCCAAAGCGACTGTTAGACGCGAAAGAAGTTCTTCCTCCGGAGAGAGCGCTCTACGCGCTTCGACTAAAGAACCTACATTCACAGGAAATGTCGCATCCAAAATCTCGGGAATCAGTGCAATGGAGTTTCGCAGTGAAACCAAATCTCTCGGATTCGCTACCCCCGTCGCGGCACGACTCACGAGCCTCTCTAAATCATAAACTTTATCGAGCATAACGCGAAGTTCGTTGCGGCACAAAGCATTCGCTTTCAAGGCTTCGACGGCATCCAATCGCGCTTCGATGGCTTCTTTCATCAATAAAGGTTCTGTAATCCATCTTTTCAATAACCTCGCTCCCATCGGTGTCATCGTGTGGTCTAAAACTTCGAAAAGCGTCATCCGTTTTCCGTCGTCCACCATGTTCGCTGTAAGTTCTAAACTGCGAATCGTCGCCGTATCGAGAGACATCCTATCTCCGATTGAATAAGTGCGAATGTGGTCTATATGCTGGCTGGGAACTTCGTTTTCGTCCAAATATCGCAAAATCGTCCCAGCAGCGGATGTCGCGGCTTCTAATTCCTCCAATCCGAAGGAAGCGAGTGTGGGGGTTCCGAACTGGCGCAATAATCTTTTCCGCGCTTCTCCGGGCGGGAATGCCTTTATCTTGGTCAGCGTGAATTTCATTTTTTCGAGCAAATGGATTAATTGCTCCGCCTCTTCAGGCAATAGCACCTCCGCCGGTGCCATCCGAGCGATTTCCTCGATGAGAAGTTCGTCCGCAGAACTTCCCACAATCTGCGTTACGAGAAACTCGCCTGTGGAAAGGTCCAAGAAACTCACCCCTGTCGCGTCCTCCCAAATCGCTGTAGATGCCAAAAAGTTGTTGTTCGTACTTTCGAGGAGGGAATCTTCCAAAGCGGTGCCCGGGGTTAAAACGCGAGTTACTTCCCTGCGTACCAAGCCTTTTGCGAGTTTAGGGTCTTCGACCTGATCGCAAAGGGCAACCTTGTAGCCTTTTTTGATCAGCCTTGCGAGGTACTTCTCTATGGAGTGAAAGGGAACTCCAGCCATCGGAATACGCCCGTGCTTACCGTCGTCACGCCCAGTAAGAGTGATTTCCATCTCTCGCGCAGCAATTTCTGCATCCTCCCCGTAAAATTCGTAAAAGTCGCCGACGCGCATCGCCAATAAGACACCGGGATACCGTGCCTTTGTTGCAAAATACTGCCTGAGCATCGGCGTTTTGGCAGTCATAAAAATCAGTATGCCTTCCTCATTGGGTGAAGTCAACCATCCTTTCGGGGAAAATTATGGGAATACAATAACGGAATGCGAATTTTAATCTATTGGATAATCAGCGTACTCAGTCTGATTGCATCCGTTGCGATTGCGAAAGGAATCGGGCTTCGTATCGAAGCGGATTTCGACCAGCCATTGCGATTGTTTTTGGCAACCGCCGTGTTGGGTTTAATAAACGCCACAATCGGTAACATTTTGAGGTTCGTTACACTCCCCCTGAATTGTTTGACTTTCGGGATTGCGTGGATAATTGTGAATGCGCTGATCTTTTGGTGGGTCGGAACGATGGATTTGGGTTATCGAGTCGATGATTTTCTTTCTGCGTTAGTAGGAAGCATTCTCATGAGCCTCATTCTCGGAATGATTGGACGTTATTTCGAACAACCTCAAGAAACGTAAAACAAAAAATGAAAAAGCCTCATAAAATTCGTCGCTGGTTAGGTAGCGGCGCGACGATTCGAAGAGCACTTTACTTTTTCGTGCCGGGTTTGGCTTTTATCATTTTAGGTCTCGCATTCAGTTTTCGCTTACTCATCTTGCCATCGCTCGAACAACTCGATGCATTCGGAACTCGCATCATTCGCTCTCTTGTCCCCCCCAATTACGTCCCCGACGTAAAGCACTATACGGCTGGTGCTCTCCTCATTTTAGGAGGATATCTTTGTTATCGCGCGGTTACCTATTTCGTCCGAGAAATCTTGCGATATATGAATCCGGGAAGCGACAGCAAGATTTTCGGAACGTATTTTCGCAAAAGGCTTTTAGCCTCCGGACCGAACTTGGTAGCACTCGGGGGGGGAACAGGGCTTTCCACCATTTTGCGAGGTATCAAAACCAGAACGAGCAATATCACCGCAATCGTAACCGTTACGGACGACGGCGGTTCGAGCGGAAGACTCATCACGGACAAAGGAATTCTCCCCCCCGGAGATATACGAAACTGCTTAGTGGCTTTAGCCGATGCAGAAAAAAGCATGACCGACATTTTTCAACACCGCTTCGAAGCAGGTTCGGGAACGCTCAGCGGCCACAGCCTCGGAAACTTGCTCATCGCAGCGATGGTGGACATCACAGGCGACTTCGAAAAAGCGGTGGGAGAAATCAGTAAAGTTTTGGCAATTCGAGGGCGAGTATTACCCGCAACGCGCGATAGGGTTCGCCTCCGCGCGCTTATGGAGAACGGAATGGAAATCTGCGGGGAAACGAAGATCGTCCATTCGGGCTTGAGAATTCGCCGTATTTTTTTAGACCCCGAAGACGTGCAGCCTCTCGAGGAAGCTCTCGATGCGATTACGGAAGCGGATATGATTGTCATCGGACCGGGTTCTATTTACACGAGCGTAATCCCCCCCCTCCTCGTTCCGGGAATCGCAGAAACCATCGCAGAATCCGATGCAATAAAAGTCTACATATGCAATGTCATGACCCAACCCGGCGAAAGCGACGGCTTCACCGCCAGCGACCACGTGCACGCAATCGAAGCGAACATCGGACGGCGCGTCTTCGATTATGTTCTCGTTAATAAAACTCCCCCCAGTTCGAACCTGCTCAGTCGCTATTCCGAAGCAGGGCAAGATTTCGTAGAACCCGATATAGATCGAATCCGCGCAATGGGATTGCGCGTGATTAAAGGGAATTACATTTCAGAAAGCGACGTCGTACGCCACGACCCTCTTCGAATCACGGATAGCCTGATGCGGTTGGTAGAATGAAAGGAAAATTAGTCATTCTTTCCGGACCGAGTGGCGTGGGGAAAGACACAGTTATTCAAGAATGGCAAAAACTATGTCCGAACGTTCATCGCGTTATCACCTACACCACTCGCCCGCCGAGAGAAATGGAAGCCGATGGAGTCAACTACCATTTCGTTACCGAGTCCGATTTCAAAAAACTCATCGAAGAAAACCTGCTCTTGGAATGGAAAAACGTTCATGGACATTGGTACGGAAGCCCAGTTCGTGAAGTGGATGCCGCTTTAGAGGCTGGAAAAATCGTCGTTTTAAAAATCGATGTGCAAGGTGCAGAAGAAGTGATGCGAAAAAGAAAAGACGCCATCACGATTTTCCTTATGCCCCCCTCTTTAGAAGAGCTCGAACGCAGATTAACAGATCGCAAGCAAGACAAACCAGAAGACATTGAACGACGAATTCGTGATGCAAAAGAGGAGATCGAAAAATCGAATCTCTATCAATATCGCGTGGTAAACGATTCCGTGCAGCGCGCGGTCGAAGAAATCCGACAAATCGTCCGGAGTGCGGATCCACAATGAAAAAACCCGTCGTGATATTGGGAGTTACGGGAAGCGTCGCCGCTTATCGCGCCGCAGACATCGCGCGAAGGTTGATGCAGGAGGGAATGGAAGTGCGAGTTTGCCTTTCGCGAGCAGCGCAGGAATTCGTAACACCAACCCTTTTCGAATCCTTGACGGGAATACCTGCTTTAACTCATGCCTTCGACGAACCCGTCCGAGGCAGGATGGCGCACATAGACTGGGCACGCGAAGCGAGAGTCGTCCTCCTTTGTCCTGCAACCGCGAATGCAATCGTCTCCGTCGCACAAGGAAAAGCAACGGATATGCTCACTTCTATTATTGCTGCTACGACAGCGGATATCGTGATCGCACCCGCTATGAATCCCCAAATGTACACGCAAGAACCCGTACAAATAGCGCTTTCGACTTTAGCGCAACGCGGTGCGACGATCATCCATCCCACCCATGGTGAGGTGGCATGCGGAGAAACGGGACAAGGAAAACTTGCACAAACCGAAACGATTGTCGAAGAAGTTAAAAAAGCGATATTCCGCTCCGAGGCCTATCAGGGAAAGAAGGTCGTAATTACTGCTGGCTCTACACGCGAACCCTTAGACAGCGTGCGTTTCATCGCCAATCGTTCGAGTGGAAAAATGGGATATGCGCTGGCTTTAGCGGCTCATAAAATGGGAGCGCGAGTCGTTTTGATTTCCGGTCCTACGAATTTACCCCCCCCTCCCTTCGCAGAGTTCCATTCGGTAGAAACTGCCGAAGAAATGCTTCAGACCCTATCGAAATGCGCGGAGGGATGCGATTTGATTTTAGGCGCTGCCGCCGTGGGAGACTTCCGAGCGGAAATCCCCCCCGTAGAAAAAATCCCTCGAGAAAAAAGTGTGCAAATTACTCTCGTACCGAACCCGGATATTTTAGAAAGCGTCACCCAAAAATATCCCGATTTGCCTATAGTGGGCTTTGCCGCGGAAATCGGTGAAAACATCGAGCGCGCGCAAGAGAAGCTTCGAAGAAAAAATCTTTTAGCCATCGCTTTGAACGACATCAGCAGAAAAGACATCGGTTTCGAATCCGACGAAAACGAACTCCTCGTTCTTTTTAGAGATGGCAAAAAAGAAAAAATCGAAAAAGACAGCAAGTTCAACGTAGCGAGAAAACTTCTCGAACTCATCCACCCTTATTTGCAGGGTGGGAAATAACGGGAATCCGGAAATCTGCAAATACTGGCAAGTGATCGGAGGGGAGCGTTCCAGTCGCTTCGTTTTTTCCCAAACTTCTTTCCGTAGAAATACTCCCTCGAAGAGCATCGGGTTTGTTGTAGATTTGCACCTCTCCGATCTGCAGTTTTTTCAATTTTGGAGAAACCAAAATTTGGTCGAAAAGAATTTCCCGCACCGCCAAATCATCAGGATATTTGTAATCCTTCCCCCTCCATCTTTCGTTTTCTTTTCTTGCACCCGGAACTCTCGGTGATAACGTAACACCTCGAAAACGACGATACAAACCATACGAAACCATATCCTTCGCAAAAAGAGGCTCCGTCAAATTACAAAAATAAATGTCATTTTCGTTTTCCGTTTTGCCTTTTGCGAAAAGATTTCCTGTCTCCAAAATATTCAATCCGGCGTCGTCCGGAGTGTCGTTGAAATCTCCGAGCACGATGGTCAAATACTCGCTGTCTTTTTTTAGATACGCCGCTAACAATGCACAAGCCCATTCACGCTGCCAGTCCGTTTGTTTACGCCCCCCACTTCGGCTTTTTAAATGCACGGAATATACGATGAAGGAAACTCCGTACCCGTTTGAAATCACCGCACGCATCACGTCACGCTTTCCAGGAAATGCGGAATCGAAAGTCGAACCTTCGAAAACCAAATCATAATGTTCGATTTTCAAAGGTTTTCGTACGGCAATCGCGAGTTCCTGCCGTTCCGATGGAGTGTCTTCTATCGCAATCTCCCAATCTTTTCCTAAAACGATTTCGAGCGCCCGCTTGTTTTCCACTTCTTGAAAAGCGACGACATCGGCATCGAGATTTTTAATCACCGAACGAAGATGCGCCGCTCTTTCGGGATGAATTTCATCGGAAAGCCATTGCACATTGTAAGTAGCGACTCTCAAGCCAGTCTTAGAAAGTTCTGCCCCCACAGGGGTGCATTGCCACCGAAGAAGCAAAAACGTAGACAACGCAAAAAGCAAAGGAATTACCACGAAAGTCCAATTAAATTCCCGTTTCACGCTTTCAAATTTACCATTCTATACGGGAAACAGCGTAGGAGTGCCGTAAGGCGCGATAAGCGTAGAGCGCCGTGAGGCGCGATAAACGTAGGAGCGCCGTGAGGCGCGATAAAAATATGCCATAAAGCGCGATAAAACATAGAAGCCCCCCCTAACCTTTAAGCAATTCCGCAGCCTTCGCAATATGCTCGGGAGACGTTCCGCAACATCCGCCGATTCGCGTCGCACCGAAATCTTTCAACCGTAACGCGTGTGCCGCAAATTCTTCAGGAGTAATCGAAAGATCGAACCTCCAGCCGAGTCTTTCATCCGGAGTCCCGTTATTGGCATAACCACCGAAAGGAATCGTCGCATTCTCCGACAGCATCTTCACAGCGTCTTCGATAACCCTCATAGCAGCGCAATTCACCAAAAACGCTTTCGCCCCTTCTCCTTCCGCAATCCTTTGCGCTTCTAAAACTTTTTCCCCACTCAATAAAACTCTAAAATCGTAATTCGAAGGATTGACGCTTACCCAAAAATCTTTTCGAGTCTTCTGACAACCGCGAATCGCAGAACGCAATTCCGTGAGATTGTTCATCGTCTCGATCAGTAAAAAATCCACACCTTCCTCAACTAAAATATCCGCAATCTCGTAAAACTCGTCGTCGCTTTCTCCCGGAGATAAATCGGGGCGATAACAATCCTCTAAAGGAGAAATCGAGCCGGCAATCAGAACTTTTCTCGAACTTTCTTCCACCGCTTCTTTCGCAAGACGCACGGCTAATCGAGTTGCGTCCTCTGCCTTATCTCCTATGCCCGCTTTTTCGAATGTTCGACGATGAGTTCGAAAAGTATTTGTCGTGATAACATCCGCGCCTGCGTTGATATAATCGAGATGAATTTTTCTCACCTCGTCTGGAGCATCCAAAAGCGCTTTAGCCGACCAAAGCGGCAAGGTCGTGGGAACCCCGCGTTTTTGGAGTTCCGTCCCCATTGCGCCATCGAGTAGAAGCACAAATAAATATTATATCGTGGATACAATCGATGCGATTTACAATCCTTGATACGCCTTGCGTGCTTTTTTATATTTCTGTGCTTGCAAAAGCGATTGAAAAGCGTCGCTCGTCGCCTTTTCCATATTTCGCAATAAATCTTTCTCCGCAGCGCGTACCTTTTCTAATACCGATGTCGCTCCATCTAAAGCCGTAAACCGTTCTAACTGGGTAAGTAATTGTTCCCTTCTCCTTAAAAGTTGCCCTGCTAATTCCCAATCGTCTAATTGAATGGCTTGCGTCGCATTTAAAGTCACCACTAACAAGGTCTCCGCTATGTTTTTTGCATTTCCATTAGGATTCCCGTTGGTGTTTATCATGCAACCTCTCCTGATAACGACGAACTTCCCTCCACGCTTCCTGCAATTCTTTCAACAAACCCACGCAATTCACCGCTTTTCGAGCATCGTCTTTTATATTCGCCTCACTCAACTCACGCATACAGAAAGCATAGATGTTAAATAGGTTTTTGGCTATTTCTCCGCCTTTCTGTAGTTCGAGGGAAGACATCAGTTCCGCAAGAATCTTCTGGGCTTTTGCGAAATGGCTATGCTGCCCCTCGAGGTTTTTTTCGCCCATGCACCTTATCGCACTCTCACAGTGGTGAATGAGTGCATCGTAAAGCATAGAGATGAGTTCTACTGGCTGTGCCGTTTGAATCGCTCGCCTGCGATACTCCTCGACCGCTTTTTTCGCCTCTCTCTCACCCATTAGTAAAAATTATCGGAATTTCCGCCTCTAAACCACCTCCTCTATGCTTTCTTCTGGCATCTCTCGAAGTATTTCACGCGCATCCAGCGGGGAATCCACCCGAGTATCCGATAGAATTCTCCCGTCCCGCAATCTGACGATACGTGAACAATGCTGGGCGACTTCCGCTTCGTGGGTAATCAATACGATCGTCCTACCTTCCCGATTCAATTCCTGAAACAAAGCCAGGATTTCCTCGCCCGTCCTCGTGTCCAAGTTTCCTGTCGGTTCGTCCGCCAAGATAAGCGGTGGATTGTTCACCAAAGCGCGAGCAATCGCTACACGTTGCTGCTGCCCCCCCGAAAGTTCGTTTGGCCTGTGATGCATACGCTCTTTAAGGCCCACCCGTATCAAAGCGTTTTCTGCGGCACGTGTTCTATCGCGGACACCAGCATAGATCAACGGGAGTTCTACGTTCTTCAAAGCAGTTGCGCGAGGCAGCAAATTAAACGTCTGAAAAACGAACCCGATTTGCCTATTCCGTATCGCTGCCAATTGATTGTCGTTGAGTTTTGCGACCGGTTCACCGTCTAAATAATATTCACCCGACGTTGGCCTATCCAAACAGCCGATGATGTTCATCAGCGTGGTCTTTCCAGAGCCGGAAGGACCCATCACAGCGACGAACTCTCCATGCATCACCTGCAAAGAGACTTCTCGCAAAGCGTGCACCACGATAGCACCTAAGCGATAATCCTTCGAGAGGTTTCTCAGTTCGATAAGAGGCTTTTTGTTCATTTCACTCATTTATTCGTGTCTCAAAGCGACGATAGGGTCTAATTTGCTCGCTTTATATGCAGGATAATATCCGAAAAACACCCCCACGAGCGCAGCGAATCCGAACGCCAAAATAATCCCCCCCGTCGAAACAATAGGAGGAACATCCATCAACCCCGCAATCACTCTTACACCGAATACCCCCAAAAACATCCCGATGACCCCCCCTGCCAAACAAAGCATTACGCTCTCCAAAAGAAATTGTGCTCGCACCGCTCCACTCGTCGCCCCGATGGCTTTTCGCAAACCGATCTCCCGAGTCCTTTCTGTAACACTAACGAGCATGATATTCATAATTCCTATGCCCCCCACAATCAGCGAGACGCTCGCGACTCCTGCAAGTAATAAGCTCAACACACGCGCCTGCTCTTCCGCGGTCTCGATTAACTCTCCCTGATTGAAGGCGCGAAACAATTCCTCTCCGCTTGCGCTTCTTCTCACCCTCGCCAAAGTTTGTTGAACTTGACTCAGCGTGAAAGGCATCACGGAACTATCCGCCACGCGCATGGAAATCGTGCTGAGCGTGTCTCTTCTTTCTATGCGAGAGATCGCTGTGTTCAACGGAATATAAATCGCATCGTCTGGACTCATAAAACCCGTCATTCCCTTGAATGCCGCAACACCGATTACCTCGAAATCCTGATTGTTGATTCTCACCGTCGCCCCGAGAGCAGCCCCCCCTTCGAAAAGCCTATCGTAAATGTCGTACCCCAGAATGCAAACCTTTTCTTTGTTTCTATCTTCCTCTTTCGTGAAAAATCTTCCTTCTTGCAACTTCAAATTGCGAATATGTTGAAGCTCCGGAGACCCCCCCACCAAAAACGTCCTCTCGTTTTTGTTCCCGAACTTCACGGTCACCCGAGTGCGAACCTCTCCTGTAATATGCGAGATTGTCGGAACGGAGCGACGAATGAGTTCCACATCCTCCATCTTGAGCGACTGCGCTTCGTCCATCGCTTGACGCTGTCCCCCGAAGGAGCGTTGCGGAAAGACCACGATCATGTTGCTCCCCAATAATTCCAACCTTTCGAGCGCTTGCCTTTTGCTTCCCTCAGCGATTCCGATCATCGTAATTACGGAAGCAACTCCTATCATCACGCCTAATGTCGTAAGAAAAGAGCGGAGTTTGTTCGAAACGAGCGCATTGAGTGCGCTTTGAAAACCATCGCTGAGGTTCATCGTATGCGCAAACCTCCCGATGGCGCGCCCGTGCCTCCGCCACCGCGCCCTCCGCTTCCGCCAGAGAAAGGACTGCGCTGTTGCTGCGCCTCTTCCATTCGCTTTTGCTGTTCCAATATCTGTTCCTTGCTTATTTTGCTCGTCACTACTTCCTCGCCCTCTTTCAATCCTTCTAATACTTCATAACCGGTGTTTCCTACAATTCCGAGTTTTACTTTCCGTCTTATAGGTTGATCTTTTTTGACCATAACTTCGACATAGGTCTCTTTTCCTTCGCGCCGCACTGCTTGAATCGGAACGATCAACACATCCTTTTTCTCGTTCAAAATGAATTCGCAACTCGCGTTCAAACCGGGCAAAAGTTTCACTTCGCTAGGCCGATGATTCGTGGGCAATTCCACACGAACTTTTATTTGAGTTACTCCATTCGTCGTCTCCGCACTCGGATTAATTCTGGATACCGTCCCCTGAATCGGAATGCTGGGATGAGACTCCAAACGCACGCGAACATTTTGCCCAACGCGCACTTTTCCGATATCTGCTTCGTCAACGAGAACCTCTACGTACATCCTCGAAACGTCGGCAATCTGTACGATGGAAGTTCCTTCGCTGAAAATGCTCGTTCCGGGGGGGATTATCGTTCCCTCTTCTACGTATTTGCGAACGACTACACCGTTTCGAGGCGCAACGACCGTCGTGCTGTCGAGTTGCACCTTCGCATTTTCACGCGCAACACGATTCCTCACAATCGCCGCCTCCGCCGCTTCCATTTCTGCTTTCCGAAGTGCAATGTTCTTGCGGTTCGCTTCCGCTTGCTTCAAAGCGAGTTCCGCTTGGCGCACTGCTTCTTTCGCTTCTTGATAATCCCGCTGAGCGAAATTTACTTGCGCTTCGTTCGCCTTCGCCTGTTTTAAAGCAGCACGAGCATCGTTCACTCGCGCTCGCGCTGTTTCGAGTTGAATTTTGAAATCGTCTTCCAATGTACGAAGTCTTTGTTCTGCGTTTCGATGCGCAGCGAGCGCAGCCTGATACGCAGCCTTCGCTTGGTCCACTTGCGCTTTGCTCACATATCCTTTTTGCAAAAGGGATTCCATACGCTCTAGGTTCGCCCTTGCAGAATCTAATTCCGCTTGCGTGCGATCGAATTCGCCTTTCGCCTCTGCACGCTGCTGGGGAATCGTAACTTTCTCTAAAAGATTCAAAGCCTGAACGGCAGAATCGTAATTCGCTTGCGCTTGCTCGATGCTCGCTTGAGATAAAGTCGGCTGTATTTTCGCTTGTTCTTCTAATCGTTTCAATCGCGCTCGTGCAGCAGCGAGTGCAGAGCGCGCATTTTCGACGGCTGCCTCGCTCTGAACGATTTGCATTTCATAGGTGAGTTTGTTTTGCGTTTTACGAGCGATCGAGGCTTGCAAATCTGCATTTGCCTGTTCGTAAAGCGCTTTCGTATCGCGGGGGTCTATCACTGCAATCAAATCCCCTTTCTTTACGACCGAGCCTTCCGTAACCGCCATCACGACGACTTCCCCCCCCGCTTTGCTTTTGACATCCACCAACGTAAGAGGTTGCAAAACTCCGGAAGAGGTTATGGAAAGCGTAAGCGTGCCTCGAGTCACTTTCTCTGTTCTGTAAATGAACTCTTCATCGTTCGCGGAATTTCCACGCAAAAAGAAAAACCACGATGCGAAGGCGACACCGATTACGATAACTCCGTAAATACGTTTCATGACGTTTCTCCAGGCATACTCTGCCCCGTAACCAACCGCAACTGCATTTCGCTGATAATAAAATCAAAATGAGCGTTTACGAAATTCGTTTCCGCGGTAACTAATGCGACTTGTGCGTTCGTAACGTCCAAAATACTGGAAACACCTTCTTTCTGGCTCTCCGAAGCAGCAGCGAAATTCAAACGAGCCGCTTCCAAAGCGACATTGCTCGCATCGAGTACTTCCCTATTCTGCAACCACGTAAAATAAGCACTTTCGATTTCGCTTCTAATTTCGCGAATCTGTTGCTCCAAAAGATATCTTTCCGCCTCATAAGAAAGTTCCCTTTCTTTCACCACTGCTCGTGACAACCCTCCATCGAATAAAGGGTAAGTCATCGTGAAAGTTAGGCTTCGATTTTCTGTTTCTTCCGGTTCGAAGTTTCTTGTGAAATTCACGGTTAGTTCCCAATCTAAACTCGCGTTTCGCCTTGCAGTCAAAACATCGAAACGAGTCGCTTCTAAGCGCTTCTTCGAATTCAATAAATCGGGGCGCTCTCGTTCACCTCTTTCGATGGCTTCCTGTAAAGAAAACGAAGGTTCTTGAGCGATAAGTTCCGGCGTCACCAACTCGGGAAGCGGTTTGTCCTTTTCCCATCCGATCGTCGCTTTCAAAGCCGCTTCGGCAGTCGTTACACGGTTTTTTGCGGTCATTTGCGCGACGATAGCATTCGCCAAATCTGCCTTCGCTTGCAAAATATCTTTTTGAGCCGCTGCCCCAATTTCCACTTGCGCTTGTGTCACTTCCAGTATCTGCTTCGCCCTCGCTGCCTGAGCATCCGCCGCTCTCAACAACTCTCTCGCTCGAAGCACTTCGTAATACTCTGTCGCTACTTCGAAGAACACTTGGCGCAGCGTCCAAAGTGCTGAATAACCAAGTGCTTCAGCAGATTTTCGACTTCGTGACAAAGCATAAAAGCGCTGTCCGCCATCCAAAACAAGCCACGAAACTCCCAACGAAAGTTGATGGAAGGACAAAACTCCCGTGCCCGTGAAACCCCCTGCAAAGGTCTGTTTTTGGTCCGAAAAACGATAAAGCGGCGTTACGACTGGGAAAAACGAAGCATTTGCCTGTGTTACCGCGGCGCGAGAAGCCTGATATTGCTTGTACGCCGACATGATCGTGCCGTTCGATTGCTTCGCTTTCTCGATAGCCTTCTCTAAAGTCAGCTTGTCGGAGCCTTCCTGCGTCATAGCAGAAAACGCAAAGCCAATCCAAAGCAACGAGATGAAAAACCGACTATTCAAAACGAACTGAGATCGTGTTGGCATAAAGAACATGGTCTTACAGAAACTTACCTTCGCCTCTCGGCACTAAGGGATATACCTTTTCTTGATGCTTTCAGGTTCCAAATAGGAACCTATACGGTTGAATTATTCGTTATTACTTTTACGCCAAAGGGTGTAAACTCGCTCAAACTAATCGAATAGGAGGCATCTATGACCGCAATCGTAGCTACAATCGCTGGCATTCTATTCCTCTCTCCCTCTCCTTCCACGACGTTCCAAAGGGATTACGAAACAAGACTCGTTCCTGTAGGTCAACCAGCCCCTGATTTCACTCTCAAAACAGCAGACGGGAAAACCGTAAAACTCTCGAGTGTCTGGAAAAAGAACAAAGCCACTATCATCAATTTCTGGTTTTATCACTGAGGGGCTTGCCGTGAGGAGTTGCCTCACATTCAAAAAATCTATAACGAAGGAAAAGCCTCTAAACTCGCTGTGATTGCTATCAATAACGGGGACGATAACGAAACGATTAGAAACTACTGGAAACAAAGTAAGTTCTCCTTCACCGCAGTGAAAGGAACCGAAAAACTTTTCGACTCCTATGGCGTTATGGCATACCCCACGAATTACATCGTAGATTCTAAAGGGAAAGTCGTCTGGCGTTCCGTCGGGTTCGACGAGCAAGGCATGCGCTCTGCGCTCAAAAAATTGGGAATTAAGATAAAATGAACTTATAACCTTCATCAGCTGGAGAACTTACTCGTCCGAATATCTTTCTTCGGCAAGGAGGGAAATAATGAAAATAAAAAAAGACATGAAACTCTTTTCGAGAAGAAATTGCTGGCGCTGTAAGTCCCCATGTTTGATTGTTCGCTCACGTCCTGGTGGCTTCATGACCAGAAATTGTGTATCATGCGGGCAACCTGATTATGTTCATGCAGAAGACTTTCCAGAGCTGGAATGTTCTTCCTGTGGGAATGCGATTGTAGTGGACAAGGATTATCTTGGAAATTATATCGGTGTTTGCAGGAAATGTCGTAAGGAATGGAAATTAGCGGATCTAGTTCCTTCATGGGAAGAAGTTGGTTTTCCTGAGCATCCAATAGCCGCCTGGCCCTTTTTTTGATTTATTAAGTGATGGGAATGTAACGACAAATTTCTGATAAAACCAAAGCGCACAAAATAGTTTTTCGCCGCGCCAATAAACTTTATAGGCAAATAGTTACTTTACCGATTAGCTAGTCCTGCGTATAGTGGGTTTAAGAACGATTCAAACAACACAAGTATTAGCGACTTAAACAAACTCACTCCGCCACCTTCAAAACGGAGAGAAATGCCTCTTGCGGAATCTCCACGCTCCCTATGTTTTTCATTCGCTTCTTCCCTAATTTCTGCTTCTCCAAAAGTTTTCTTTTTCGCGTGATATCCCCCCCGTAGCATTTCGCGGTTACGTCTTTGCGATACGGCTTTATCGTCTCGGACGCGATCACCTTCGCGCCGATCGCGGCTTGAATCCTTACTTCGAACTGTTGCCTCGGCACTACTTTGCGAAGTTGTTCGACCATCGCTCGCGCTCTCGTATAGGCAGCATCCCGATGCACGATGAAGGACAAAGCATCCACAGGCTCGCCGTTGATCAGTATATCTACCTTCACTAAATCCGCTCGCACATAATCCGAAAACTCGTAATCGAAACTCGCATAACCTCTCGTCAAAGATTTCAACTTATCATAAAAATCCAAAAGAATTTCGGATAAGGGAAGCGTATAATACAAAATCACACGAGCGGTCGAAGGATATTCCATTTTATGAAAAATTCCCCTACGCTCCTTGCACAACTTCATCACCACGCCGACGTATTCTTGAGGCACCGTGATGGTGGCTTTCACGGCGGGCTCTTCGATATGAGCAATCTGCTGGGGGGGCGGCATTTTGCTGGGATTCGAAACCTGCTCCACAGTTCCATCCGTTTTGAATACGGCATAGTTTACGCTCGGCGCAGAAAGAATCAGTTCGAGCCCGAATTCCCTCTCCAAACGCTCCCGGGTAATGTCCATATGCAAAAGCCCTAAAAAACCGCATCGAAATCCCATCCCCAAAGCATCGGAACTCTCCGGCTCGAAGGTCAAAGATGCATCGTTGAGTTGCAAACGCTCCAAAGCGTTGCGCAAATCCAAATATCTATCCCCGTTCACAGGATAAAGACCGCAAAAGACCATCGGTTTCGCTTTTCGATATCCTGGTAAGGGCTCTCGTGCTGGTTTATCAGCGCTGGTAACCGTATCTCCTACGGAGGCTTGACCGATGCTTTTAATCCCCGCAGTGAAATAACCCACTTCGCCCACAAACAATCCATCGCACGGCGTTTGTTGAGGAGCGAAAACGCCCGTCTCGTCTACTTCGAAAACAGAGCCCGTAGACATCATCATTATTTTCTGTTTCGGTACGATACAACCATCGAAAACGCGTATATAGGCAACGACACCTTTATAGGGGTCGAAATGGGAATCGAAAATCAGCGCGCGTAGAGGATTTTCATTCGAGACCTCGGTTTGTTCGCCCAATATTTCAGGGCGCACTTTCGTAGGGGGGGGAATTCGCTGAACGATTGCCTCTAACAATTCCGGAACACCTTGTCCTGTTTTTGCGCTCACCAATAACGCATCGGATGCATCGATGGCAATCGCATTTTCGATTTCTTCTTTCGTGCGCTCGGGGTCCGCATGGGGCAAATCTATTTTATTGATGACCGGAATGATTTCCAAACCCTGATGGATTGCCATGGAAGCGTTTGCAATCGTTTGCGCTTCCACGCCCTGCGTTGCATCCACGACGAGTAACGCTCCTTCGCAAGCGGCGAGCGAACGGGAAACTTCGTATGTGAAATCCACGTGCCCAGGGGTATCAATCAAATTGAACTGGTATTCCGAGCCGTCTTTCGATTTGTAGGAAAGACGAACTGCAGTCATTTTTATCGTAATTCCCCGCTCTCGCTCTAATTCCATGCTGTCTAACACCTGCTCTATACCGCCCCCCCCGCGAATCGCCCCTGTATACTCCAAAATCCTATCGGCAAGCGTCGATTTGCCGTGGTCTATGTGAGCGATGATGCAAAAGTTTCGAATCTTTTCCGGTGACATATTTCGCATTCGAGGTTTCTATTTGGCAGCGGTAGGCACCTTTCGAGCAGGGTTTTCTGTCCGTACGGCTTTATTTTTGCGCAAAGTTTCTATTCGAATCTCTCTGTCGTATAAAAAAATCGAGAAAGAAATTCTTACGAGAAATAATCTCGCCCATTCGATGATTACCGTCTTCTCGCAGGATGCTCCCAGCCTTTAATCGCCACCACACTTTGCCTGCGTCGTTCTAACGCATGCTCGATTTTTATCGTGAGTAATTCGTAAACATCTACCCCGGGAATATTTTTCTCGATGTAATCGAAAGCGCCACGCTTCATACATTCCACAGCGTTCTTCACATTCCCGTAGGCAGTCATGACGATGACCTCAGCGAAAATATCCCTCCCGAAAGCCGCTTGCAGCACATGAATCCCCGCTTCAGGGTCTTCCATGCTCATGTCGGTAACGATAACGTCGTACGGGTCGGGTGCAGACTGAATCTGCTCTATTCCTTCCGCAGCCGACAAAGCGGTGTCAACCGTGTACCCCTGGCGTTCGAGTCTTCTTTTTACGGCGCGGCAAACGTCTTCCTCGTCGTCTATTACTAAAATTTTATACATAAAACTATTTTCGATAACTTCTTAGGATTATAGCCCGGAACCCCCGATAGGGCGTCACCGTCAAATAAAAAGAGTGTGCTAAGATTGCTTTGGCGTATCCGGTTTAGGAAAAGAGTGTCCCTTCTTTGACAAAACTGCAGATTTTTACCCGTAAAATCTACCAAGATTTTGCTCTCGGAAGCGAACTCTTCCCGACACTTCGATACGTCTTGTGATATAGTAGTACTACGGCTCGCATTGTGCGAGTTCGTGTTTTGGCAATATATTCTCCAGTGGAGGAACTAATATGCATATGCAACTAAAACGCAAGGGCTTTACCCTAATAGAGCTCCTCGTCGTAATAGCGATCATCGCTATTTTGGCTGCCATCCTCTTCCCCGTCTTCCAAGAAGCCAAGGAGGCTGCAAAGCGCACTAAATGCCTTAGCAACTTCAACCAAACAAACAAAGCGCTTCAGGAATACGCGAGCGATTGGGACGAAAAATCGGTGCTCACCAACTGGATCCCTTGTACTGCCTCATGGTGCTGTTCAAATACACCCATAGGCCCGAATAGGAGTTGGCCACAACTCGCAATGTCTTACATTACGAACTGGGAAGTCATCCGTTGTCCTGCCGACCCCGACGCTACAGACCAAGGGCTTTCTATTTACCCAGGTTGCAATAACGCCGGCAAAACCACATACGGCAATAAAGAGGAAACTCAGTTCGCCTGGGCAACGCGCACTAACCATGGTCTCAACTCCCAATACTTCTGTCCTGAAGTTATCTGGGCTGACGGCAAGCAAGGCGCTGCACCTATATCCTTCTCCCAAGTCGAGGCTGCAGGAGACTGCATCATGACCCTCGACAGCATTTGGGATAGAACCTCGAAGGGATATCCAAGCGGTGGCGGAAACTGGGCTTTAGACCCGCCTTGTCGTTACTTCAAAGACCCAGCATCCGGAGCAACCAAAGACACTTTCCCGCTTCCTGGCGGCATCAGTGGCTTTTATTGGTTCGGCGGTTGGAATCCGACCGCAGACTGCGCTTGGAACATCTTCGGTGGTGTCTTCGTGTTCCATCAAGGGAAAATCATGTGGACGCCATGTAGCAACAGCACCGACCACACCTGGAGACATCGCAACTACGGCTCGGTCATCGTATCCTTTGCGGATAGCCACAACAAACTTCTCCGCATAGACCAAATCGCCCAAGGCTGCGATGTGAAAAACGCATGGGGTGGTTATGTCTGGGATAGAGACCTCTATCTCTGGGACTTGAAGTAATCGCTGTTATACTTATCTAAAGCCTCGGAACTTTTTCCGAGGCTTTTTTTTTTCGCTTTTGCTCTAATCCTGAAAAACCGCTATATAATCTTCGTATCCGTTAGAACGCCCAAAGGCAAATTTGTGGTGGAGGTATATACGATGTCAGTAAAGCATAGAGGTTTCACTCTCATAGAACTTCTCGTCGTCATCGCAATAATCGAAATTCTTGCAGCCACACTTTTCCCAGTCTTCCAAGAAGCCAAAGAGACTGCAAAACGAACCAAATGCCTCAACAATTTCAGTCAGACGAGCAAAGCAATCCAAGAGTATGCGCAAGACTGGGATGAGAAAACGGTGCTCACCAATTATCTTCCTTGTACCACTGCTTGGTGCAAACCGGATACAAATTTAGGCCCAAATAAAAGTTGGCCACAACTTACAATGCCTTATATTACAACTTGGGAAGTCCTTCGATGTCCTGCAGACCCCAATGCAACCAACGAGGGACTTTCTTTCATCCCTGCAAGTGGTGAGGTGGCAATCACGCAACAGGAAATTCAATTTTCATGGGCTACACGCACGAATCATGGTTACAACTCTCAATACTTCTGCCCAATGGTGTTTTGGAAACATGGCAAACCTGGTCCAGCACCAATTTCTTTATCTCAGATAAAAGTTCCCGGGGATTGCCTTCTTTTTCTCGAAAGTATTTGGGACAGAATTTCTAATGGGTATCCGAGCGGTGGCGGAAGATGGGCAGTAGATCCTCCCTGCCGTTATTTCAAAAACCCTTCCTCCGGACAAACCAAAGACACCTTCCCGATACCTCCGGGTGAAATTGATACACTCTTTCAGTGGGGATGTAAGCCAACCTCAGATTGCGCTTGGAATATATTTTGTGGCGTTTTCGTTTTTCACCAAGGAGAAATCATATGGAGCCCTTGTAGTGATAAAACGCAGCATACTTGGAAACATAGAAACTACGGTCTTGTTATCGTCTCTTTTGCAGATGGACATAACAGGTTACTTAGAATGGACCAAATTCTATATGGTTGTGACTTTAAACCCGGATGGACCGGATATATCTGGGATAGAGATTCGTATCTTTGGGACTTGCAATGACAAGGGTTTTCGAACATGCATGTCAAAAATTCCGTGTGTCTCGTTTTTTGATTGATGTAGATAAAAAACTGATGTAGATAAAAAACTCATGTTGAGGAGTAAAAGATGATAAAAAAACACGAGGGTTTCACCCTCATAGAACTTCTCGTCGTCATCGCGATCATCGCGATTCTTGCAGCCATTCTCTTTCCTGTCTTCCAAGAAGCCAAAGAAGCTGCAAAGCGAACTAAATGTCTCAGCAACTTCAACCAAACGAACAAAGCTATCCAAGAATATACAAGTGACTACGATGAAAAGCCGGTTCTGAAAAACTGGCTTCCGTGCACTTCCTCTTGGTGCTGCGCAAACACACCTATAGGACCGAATAGGAGTTGGCCTCAACTCGTGATGCCCTATGTTACGAATTGGGAAGTTATTCGCTGTCCTGCCGACCCCGATGCAACGGACCAAGGACTTTCCATCTATCCGGGTTGCGGTAACGCCGGCAAAACGACATACGGCAATAAAGAGGAAACTCAATTCGCCTGGGCAACGCGCACGAATCATGGATATAACTCACAGTACTTTTCACCGATGGTGATTTGGGCAGATGGCAAGCAAGGCTCTGCACCTATATCCTTCTCCCAAGTCGAGGCTGCAGGAGACTGCATCATGACCCTCGACAGCATTTGGGATAGAACCTCGAAGGGATATCCGAGCGGTGGCGGAAACTGGGCTTTAGACCCGCCTTGTCGTTACTTCAAAGACCCAGCATCCGGAGCAACCAAAGACACCTTCCCGCTTCCTGGCGGCATCAGTGGCTTTTATTGGTTCGGCGGTTGGAATCCGACCGCAGACTGCGCTTGGAACATCTTCGGTGGTGTTTTCGTGTTCCATCAAGGGAAAATCATGTGGACGCCATGTAGCAACAGCACCGACCACACCTGGAGACATCGCAACTACGGCTCGGTCATCGTATCCTTTGCGGATAGTCACAACAAACTTCTCCGCATAGACCAAATCGCCCAAGGCTGTGATGTGAAAAACGCATGGGGTGGTTTTATTTGGGATAGAGATCTCTATCTTTGGGACTTGAAGTAGCAGACATCCATTTCGCTAAATCCAAAGCCTGTGCTCATCGCACAGGCTTTTTTTCTGCCTGAAATGGTGAGACGCGAAAAACTGGCACGTTAAAAAACGTAAGAAAATACGAAAACGGACGATTTACAAAATTCTACAAAAACCAACGAACTTCTAAGAGCATATAGGCGGTCTCATGATAGTAACTTACGCAAGTCTTCCCCTTGTGAAAAATCCATCTAAAGGCAGGTTAAATCGAATGCAGAAAAAGAAACAGGGTTTCACCCTTATCGAACTCCTGGTAGTCATCGCAATCATTGCAATTTTGGCTGCCATCCTCTTTCCGGTCTTCCAAGAAGCAAAGGAAGCGGCAAGAAGGACCAAATGTCTAAGCAACTTCAACCAAACGAACAAAGCTATCCAGCAATATGTCAGCGACTGGGATGAAAAAGCCGTTTTAGCGAACTACATCCCTTGTGTAGGTGACAACTGTAAACCTAATACGAGTTTAGGTCCTAACCGCAGTTGGCCTCAACTCGTTATGCCCTACACGACCAACTGGGAAGTTTTCCGTTGCCCGTCAGACCCGGACGCTACGAATGAAGGTCTCTCCATTCTTCCGACTGGTACAAAGGCAGTTACCAAAGAAGAAATCCAGTTTTCATGGGCGACCCGAACGAACCACGGCTACAATTCCCAATACTTCTCACCAATGGTCTTTTGGTCCGATGGAACCCAAGGCGCAGCCCCGATTTCCATATCGCAAGTCGAAGCCGCCGGTGACTGCATCATAACACTAGACAGTGTTTGGAATCGCCTCAAGAATGGATATCCCACAGGTGGTGGCAGATGGACAGTCGACCCGCCATGCCGCTACTTCAAAGACCCTGCATCCGGAGCTACTAAAGATACTTTTCCGCTTCCAGGAGGGATTAGTTCCTTTTTCTCACAGGGAGGTTGGAATCCATCACAAGACTGTGCCGGCAACATTTTCGGCGGAGTCTTCTCCTTCCATCAAGGAAAAATCATGTGGACACCCTGCAGCAACTCGACCGACCACACGTGGCGAAACCGAAACAACGGCAGCGTCGTGCTGACATACGCGGATAGCCATACCCGGATTCTGCGTATTGACCAAATCGCTCAAGGTTGCGACGTAAAAGACGCATGGGCTGGTTTTGCATTCGATAGAGAACTTTATCAGTGGGACTTGAAGTAAGATAGAGAAACCTATGAAAGGCGATAGGACAAACCCGCTCATCATTGTTCTCATTGTCGTTCTTGTCGTTGCTGCTGCCGTTTTGATTTGGCGATACGTCGGAGGAGGCGGTGGAGGCGAAGTCACTGTCGAAACGCCGAAACCTCCTCCCGATTTGGGACAAGTAGATCCGAATACTGCGCCAGGTCCAAAACCAGTAGACCTAAGATAAGTTCACGCGAATTAAAAGGGGCACCTAATAAGTGCCCCACCTAAATTCGGATTTTTAGAGCTGTCGGACTTGTTGGACGTCGGACAGGTAGCAGTGTTCTATTTTTACACTGCTACCTGAACTGGCTCGAACGTAAATTCGCCTTCACGGTAATCTACAACGACCGTATCTCCGTCTTTCACGCGTCCTTCTAATAACGCTTTGGAAAGACCATTGAGAATGTGCGTTTGTATTGCACGTTTCAATGGACGCGCTCCGAATGCTGGGTCGTAGCCGATAAGCGCTAATTGCGATTTCGCTTCTTGAGTCAACTCTATGCGAATCTTCCTGTCCTCGAGACGCTTCGATAAATTGCGAAGTTGAATGTCTACGATTTCTTTGATTTCTTTCGGAGTGAGAGGATTGAAAACGATGATTTCATCGATGCGGTTGAGAAACTCCGGTCGGAAAAACTCTCTTACATATTCGAGGATTCTTCTTTTTACTTCGGGGTCGTTCGATAAGGGTATGTCGCCGTATTCATGCGAACCTAAATTGCTCGTCATGATAATCACGCAGTTTCGGAAATCTACGGTGTGTCCTTGACCGTCCGTCAGGCGACCGTCATCGAGAACTTGCAATAACACATTGAAGACTTCGCTGTGCGCTTTCTCGATTTCGTCGAGCAGTACAACCGAATACGGCTTCCTTCTTACGGCTTCGGTCAATTGCCCTCCCTCTTCATAACCTACATAACCGGGGGGGGCTCCAATCAAACGCGCTACCGTGTGTTTTTCTTGGTATTCGCTCATGTCTAAACGAATCATGTTCCGCTCATCATCGAACAAAAATTCCGCAAGAGCACGAGCCAACTCCGTCTTTCCGACACCGGTAGGACCCAAGAAGAGAAACGAACCAATAGGACGGTTCGGGTCTGCAATGCCTGAACGAGAACGTCGAATTGCATCGCTGACGACCTGAATCGCGTGGTCTTGCCCCACCACTCTTTCCTTCAAACGCTGTTCCATGAAAAGAAGTTTTTCCTTCTCGCTTTCTATCAACTTCGACACGGGGATTCCCGTCCATTTCGAAACGACTTCAGCGATGTCTTCTTCGTCCACTTCTTCCTTGAGCATTTTCAAATCCGATTGAAGTTTCTGCAATTCCGTTTCTAATTCACTGATGCGTTTTTTGAGTTGAGGAATTTCGCCATGCTGTAATTGAGCGGCAACCTCCCAATCCGCATCACGCACCGCTTGTTCCAGCCGCAAGCGCGCTTGCTCCAATCGCTCTTTCAATGCACGAATTTCCGAAATCTTTTCTTTCTCTTTTTCCCAATGGGCAACGAGACGGGCGCGCTCTTCGTTTAATTCGGCAAGCTCTTTTTCGATTTTGTCTAAGCGTTTTTTGCTCGCTTCGTCTTCTTCTTTTTTCAATGCCTGTTTTTCGATTTCCAGTTGGCGCATACGACGATCGAGCGTGTCTATTTCCACCGGAACACTGTCTATTTCCATACGCAAGCGACTGCTTGCCTCGTCTATCAAATCAATCGCCTTATCCGGCAAGAATCGGTCGGTGATATATCGTGCGCTCAATGTCGCGGCTGCAACCAAAGCAGAATCCGTGATGCGAACTCCGTGATGAACTTCGTAACGTTCTTTCAATCCGCGCAAAATCGCAATCGTATCTTCGATGCTCGGCTCTTCCACTAAAATAGGTTGAAAACGACGCTCTAACGCTGCATCCTTTTCGATGTACTTTCGATATTCTTCCACCGTAGTCGCCCCGACACAGCGAAGTTCTCCTCTTGCGAGCATCGGTTTGAGCATGTTCGCAGCGTCAATCGTCGCCCCTTCGGCTCGGCCAGCTCCGACTAACGTATGCAACTCATCAATGAAAAGAATGATTTGCCCTTCCGAATTTTTGATTTCTTCGAGAACTGCTTTCAAACGCTCTTCGAATTCACCGCGAAACTTTGCGCCTGCAAGAAGCGCCCCCATATCGAGCGCAATCACCCGTTTGTCTTTCAATCCTTCGGGAACGTCTTTCGCCACGATGCGTTGAGCTAAACCTTCTACGATTGCGGTTTTTCCAACGCCTGGGTCACCGATGAGTACCGGGTTGTTTTTCGTTCTTCTGCTGAGGACTTGAATTACGCGCCGAATTTCTTCGTCTCGCCCGATAACGGGGTCGAGTTTGCCTTGTCGTGCCAACAAAGTGAGATCTCTCCCGTATTTTTCCAGCGCTTGATATTTTTCTTCGGGGGTCTGGTCGGTTACGCGTCTCCCCCCTCTAATGCTTTGAATCGCTCGCAAAAGGGTGTTTCGGTCTGCTCCGGATGAACGGAGAGTTTTTCCTACGAAACCTACGTCCGCAGCAAGACCCAAAAGGATGTGTTCTGTCGATACGTATTCATCTTTGAGTTTTTCGGCTTCGTCGAACGCTGTATCCAAAGCCGCCTTAGCGCTCGAACCCAATGCAGAACCGTAACTTGCCGCCCCGCCCACACTCGGCTTGCGAGATAGTTCTTCGGACACTTGCGACATCAGTATCGAGGGGTTCACACCGACTTTCTCGAGAAGCGGCTTTGTCACCCCTTCCGATTGTTCGAGCAATGCGAGCAATAAATGTTCGGCTTCGATATAGGAATGCCGATACCGCTCCGCTATTTCCTGAGCGGATTGGACTGCATCTTGGGCTTTTAGGGTCAATTTATCGAATCGCATGTTTAGTTTGTTGGACGTTTTTTTACTCTCGCTTTAAGTTTATCCCCCCAAGAAGGAAGGGCAACGAGTTATTTTTATTAACAGTTTTGGTCCTACTCCTCTATCCCGCAATACGAGAAAGGGATTAAATGATTTAGTATTTTATATGACAGGCGCGAAGGTAAAAATATTAGCCTCAACTGCAGGAGCAGTTGAGGCATAAACTACGGTGGGGGGTCGTCAGATTTTTATCCGACTTTCGTCACTTTGGCAGTCGCATCGGCTCGTACACCCGGCTGAAACTCGACGTTTTTCATGGTGTACTCCCCTTTGAATAAAGTTCCGTCTTTCGAGGATAACCAAACAACTCCGCTCACGGTAAACGGCATATCTCCACCAGTCTCTTTGAACTGATAGCTCACCTTCCAGAGTGTTTGGCCATTCACAGTCTCAGTGCCTTCGTATTTGTAAGTGGCTTCGGCGTCTACAGTCCCCTTTTTCGCATCCGCTTTGACCTTTCTCGTCCATGTGTCACCGATGCGTAAGGGTTTGTCGGGGTAAATGAAGGTGAAACTTTCCTCGAGACGAGGATTGTCCATTCCCGGCGCATTTTCGGTCTTCCGCTCCAGTGTTTCTCCGTTCGGTTTCATTACCGTTACAGAGGTTTGAGAGGGCATTCCTTGACCGAGGTCTTGACCATCTATCACGATTCCCATTTCACCTTGTGTGGCTTCGACTTCGATGTTCCCATCGTCGCGAATCTTGAGAATTTTCTCCGTGATGTTGAAATTCACCACGACTTTATGCGGCTGGCCGTCTCCCATGTCCATCGTTGAGTTCACTTCGACTTTGTACTTGTTCACCATGCCCACGGTAGGTTTCCACGCGAGCGTTACGGCATCTTGAGCGAACAAGAGGGAGCCGAGCAATAAAGAGAATAAAACTGGAAAAACGTGCTTTTTAGTCATTTTATTGATCTCCGATTCCTCAGGGATTCGACAAGGATACCGCAAGTTCTGTATCCACTTATATGGAATTAGGCACAAATTCCCAATTTTCGTCCAATTGGATTATTACGCTTCTATGATTATTTCGCTTCTATCTGCCTCAGCCAATTTTCGACGATGCGGTGCCCATGCTCCGTTAGGACGCTTTCGGGATGGAATTGAACGCCTTGCACATCGTAAGATTTATGCTGGAGAGCCATGATTTCGCCGTCGTCGCTCGTTGCGAGGACTCGCAATTCATCGGGAAGCGAATCCTTATCTACGACCAAACTATGATAGCGAATCGCGCGAATCGGTGAAGGAAGTCCTTCGAAAATTCCCTCTCCCTTATGTTCTATGAAGGAAGCCTTCCCGTGCATGATTCGTTTCGCGCGGACGATTTTTCCACCGAAAACCTCACCAATCGCCTGCATCCCGAGACAAACTCCGAAAATCGGAATTTTTCCGGCGAACTCTCGAATCACGTCTTCCGTAATTCCCGCTTTATCCGGTGTACACGGTCCAGGAGATATGAGAATTCCTCGCGGATTTAGAGAGCGAATCTCGTCGAGCGTGATTTCGTCGTTTCGTTTCACGAGAATTTCTTCACCACATTCCAACGCATATTGCGCGATGTTGTAAGTGAATGAGTCGTAATTATCGATCAGCAAAACCATTTTGTTCACAGAATCTTTATCATTAATTTATTTATTTCAAAAAATCTTCCTTTTCCGCCTCTTCGACTGCTTGCATTACGGCTTTCGCTTTGTTATAGCATTCTTGCCATTCTTTTTCGGGAACGCTATCGTAAACGATACCTGCTCCTGCTTGAATGTGCGCGATTCCGTCTTTTAAGAAAATCGTTCGTATAGCAATCGCCATATCCATATCTCCATTGAATCCGAAATAACCGACGGCTCCGGCATAGCAACCTCTGCGCGTCGGTTCTAATTCTTCGATAATTTCCATTGCTCGAACTTTCGGGGCACCTGTAACCGTTCCAGCGGGAAAACAAGCGCGAAAAACATCGAGAGCGTCGTATTCAGGTTTAACTTTTGCAGTGACATCGCTTACGATATGCATGACATGGGAGTATTTTTCGACGACCATTAACTCGTTCACCTTCACAGTTCCAGGTTCGGCTATTCTTCCCAAGTCGTTTCTTCCCAAATCCACGAGCATGATGTGTTCCGCCCTTTCTTTTTCATCGGCGAGAAGTTCTTTTTCGAGCAGTGCGTCTTCCGCCTCGGTTTGTCCACGATGACGCGTGCCTGCAATCGGTCGAACGCGAGCGATGCCATCTTCCAAGGTGACTAAAACCTCCGGAGAGGCTCCGATGACATCGCAATTTCCAAATCGCAAAAGATACATATAAGGGGAAGGATTGAGCGAGCGCAAACTGCGATAGAGCGAAATGGGATGAGCGGAAACCGGCGAAGAAAAACGCTGACTCAAAACCATTTGAACCCCGTCTCCCGCTTCGATATATTGTATCGTTTTGCGGACGGCTTCTTCGAACTGGTCTCGGCTGATATTGGTTTGAAAATTCGGCTGCAAACCTTTGCTTTTCGGAAGGGGGGGGAGAGAACCTCGCAAACGATCGACAATGGCGCGAATCCTAAGACATGCACTTTCGTAAGAGCCGTCCTCCTCCGTTGCATGCGAGATGACCAACATGCGATTCTTCGCATGGTCGAATGCTACGAGGGTATCGCAGAGCAGCATACAGACATCGTCGCAATTCAAATCATCCGGTACTCGGTTCTCGATTTTTTCGAAAAAACGGACGAGGTCATAGGCGAGCATGCCGACTGCCCCACCCGTGAAGCGAGGAAGTCCCTCGAGGGATGCATAGGGTCTTTCATAAACTGCTTTGCGAATCGCAGAAAGGGGTGAGTCTCCGCTGGGGATTTCGAAGGAATGACTTTTACCGTCTTCTATCCATTCGCCAAGGTTATTTTTAGTGCGAAGGATTTTTTTGGGATTCGCACTCAAGAAACTATAGCGAGCGAGCCTTTCCCCCCCTGTTACCGATTCGAGCAAGAAAGAGAGTTTTGCATCGTGAGCCAACTTCCAATATGCGCTCACGGGGGTTTCGAGGTCCGCGAGCATTTCCGCGTAGACAGGAACGAGGCGCCCCCCCTTAGCAATTTCTTTAAACTTCTCAGGAGACGGTTTGAACATTACGAAATCAAGGTGCTATGGCAAGCGCACCCATGGGATCCCACGGAGGCAATCGAACGGGCTCTGTCTCTAAAATGGGCAAAAGTTTTTTCGGCAAGAATTTTTTGTTGACCGCGACTTCGTACACGTATTCATCGAACCAATCGTCGCTCATCACGAGGAACCCTTTATCCCCCCCTTTGTCTCCCCAACTGTTTTCCACGCGCCATTTTCGAGGTCTTTTCTTTTCGTCCAAATCTACCCCTACGAAAACCATCGCGTGATTCATCGCACTTTGCCCGTAATCCAATCTTTCCGCTTTGTTGAGTTTCGGTTTCGTGCCGTAAACGGATTCGTAATCGTAGAGTTTCATGTCCAAAATGCCTAAATCTCGATCGAGCATTTTCCCGACATCGCATCCGAACCACACGGCTTCTCCGGAGAGAATCTGTTCGATGGCAGCCTGTTTGAGAATCGGCAATTCGACGTTCAAATATCGAATGATATCCCCCCCCACGACATTTCCGAGAAAGTCGATCGTATAAAGCGTGTTGAACTTTTTGCTTTTCTGGGGGCAATGAATGAGACAAATCTTCGACTCCAACTCCGAAGCGATGTATTTTTCGTAAAACTCCAGAGGAGTCATCCATCCTTCTCGGTGGAATTTATTCTCTTTATCTCTCCACTGCCAATAGAATTTTTGGGGGGGTTCACCTAAATGAATTGCGAGCATTCTATAAATCGTTTCCATCATGCGAAGTTTTTCTTCTCGCAAAGCATTCATCTTCGCACCTTTTTCCGCATAACGCCTAAGAGTGTGTGCAAATTCACGCAATTTCGCAGTGACTAAAGCATTCATCAAACCTGTGTTGCTACTGCTATCGGTCTCTGGCATGAACGCTTTTGGAACTACGCCGTATTTCCTTACTAAGTTCAAAAACATGTCCCACTGCCCCCCGTCTTGGATGGGAGACATGAGGAGCCAATCCAAGAGACGACTTCCGACGGGCTCATCGAGAGTTCGGAGAATGTTTTCCAAAAAGAAATTCGATTTTTCGAGTTTGTCGTAAAACATGAGATAATTTTGCGAAAGTTCGAATTTATCGTCGAGTTTATGTTTTTTCATCAATGCTGCCCGAAGAGGATTCAAACCCGCAAAAAGCCAGCATCTTCCGCTCGAGTTTTGGCTCGTGGATTCACCCGCTTTGAGTACATGCGAAAAGATGTGATTCGTCGCATTCACGACTTGGCGGTTTTTTGCGACATTGTGGACAGAAGTTGTGGTAACGGCGTTCATAGCCAGTATATTTTTCGGGTTTTCTATGAACGCTTTATGAAATTTACCGAGCAAACTTTGAGTGACTTGCTCTGTTTGTTTCTTCTGCAATTCGCCGTCTTTTTTGGGCGAGAGTTTCTTGGCATGGAGCCGTACGATAGATTTTTTATGCTTTTGCGTTTTAAACTCAGCGCGGGATGGCATTTCTTTCCCTCCGGGGATTTTGGATTTATTTTACCTGCATAGTCATCATGATTTTGCTGGGTTGTTCGAGGCGGGAAGAGGATTTGACAGGCGTTTGGGTCAGTGAGCGTCGAGGAGAAGAAATGCGATTGGAATTGCGAAAAGGTGGCACCTTCGTAAAAACCACCAAGATGGAATTTCCCTCTTCTGGTAAGCCCGTACGACCGAGAACCCTAACAATCCGACAAATCGGGAAATATAAAATCGAAGACGAAGAAATCGTATTTTACGATTTCAGAGAAGGATTAGCGGGAAAAGAATTTACACACATAAAAGGAAGTATTCGCATTCCCTATTCGAAGGAAGACGAACTGCTCATATGGAATCCCAGAACTGCGAAGAAAAGGGCATTCCTACGCAAAAGTTAGCACGAAGGATTTTTTCGGAATCTAATGAATATATTTTTTTCACTTCCAAATCGAAACAACGAGGAAGAACGAATTTGGAAATAGAAAGAATAGACTCATTTACAAACTGGTTCCCTTGCGGAGGGGGTTTTAATAAAATTTTAGGAGCATCTATTTTTTACAAGCAGAATTCTTTTACCCCCTCCTTAAAGGTTCCCCCTCTTCGCTCCGCTCGAAGGGGAACCGGATGAATTTAAAAATTTTTTTTAGCAACGTGATTTTTTATTTACAGTATTCAAGCAACGCTATTTTTATTTACCAGCGTTCAAATTGATGATAGATTCACAACAAATCGGTTCCCCTTGCGTAAGCAGGGGGAACCGTAATTATTTTAGGTAAATCCGCAACAGAGTTCTCAAATCAATTTTTCCTCCTCAAAACAATTTTGCTTGAACATAGGAGGGGGAAGGAGAGATTCAGAATGGCAACTCTATTCTTACGTTATACGCTTCTATTCTTCTCTGGAAACTTCGACGCGAATGCCTATGGTGCTGATGATAGCGGAGGCTTTTTCACATTCTTCTTTTGCAGCGCGATGTACGATGCTTTTTCCGAGATTGTGGATTTCCCAAGTCTCTATATAGGCTTCTTCTGCAGTGCAGCCCGTCGCCACTTGCAAAATATGCATCACTTCTTCCCAAGTGTTGTAGTTGTTATCATATACCGTAACCATCCATCCCCCACCGCGTCCGCCGCCGATGCGCTCCTTTTCTTCGATTTCTTTAGAAGGAATTATCGAAACGTCAGCCGTGTTTGTCATTCATCCCATTCTGGTCGAACTTCGGTTTTCACTCCGATTTGAGAAATGATGGACGCTACTGCGCTGCACGCTTCCTGAGAGCCGAAATGAACCGTAGCCGAGCCGAACGTATGCGCTTCCCAGGTTTCGCAATACGCCTCTTCGAGAGAACACCCCGTAGCATAGATAATCGTTTCCATAACCTCTTCGAAAGTGTTCGTTTCGTTATTAAAAATCACGGTCATATACCTGCCACGATAGCCGGTATGACCTTCGATGATTTCCGGTACGGGTTTCGTGCGCATATCCTTTCTACCCTGTTCTTTTAACGCTTATATGATAACGCAACTATTGCGAAAATCCCAAGCATTCCCCCCAAAAAACCTAAACGATACGAGCCAGGAAGGTAAAGAAGTTCGACCGTCCCGCGAAGTTCACTCTTAGGGGTTAGGGATTCCCAAGAATTTCCAGATTTTGCCCACCAACCGGGGATCGCCGCCTCGAGCAAGGTCGAAGGTTTTTCGGACGGGAGCCGGATGAGTTTCGAATTCATTCTCTCTTGCAAGACTTCGGGAGCCATGGTGTTTTCGGAAACTCGATAGGCATCCCAGCCATTCCCCTGGAATTCGACGAAATACGGAAGCGGAATCGACGAAACGACATAGGTAACTCCGGCATTCATTAAAAGTTTTTCATCGAAGCCTGGCTTCAAAAAAAGCATGTTGCCGTTTGCCAGAGGGGCGCTGTCTTTTCCGTTTATCGAATCTAAAAGCATTTTTCGCTGACGAGGAATAATCGAATCGTATCCATCGAGTTGATGAATTCGATAAGGAAGCAAACTATTCGGTATGGCCATAGCGTTATTTCCGGGACCGAAAAGTGTCCAACGTTCATTTACGACTGCGATTCGGTTCGCTTGCAAAGACTGCAAAAATTCCATGCCTTCGAAAGGTTCTTTGAAGGAGGTTTCTGAAGCAACGGGCAATAAAGAGCGATGCGCATAAGAAATAACGATAACATTCAAAGCGATTGCTATCGGAGCGATGAAATTTACGAAGCGTCTGTAGGGAAGGAAATAAAGGACTGCGAAAAGGATTGCCGCAAATCCCGTTATTTCGAAAAAAATTAGCGATTGAAAGAAAGTATGTAAATTAATTTCTTCATAGAGCGAAATCTCCCATAGCGTTACGAAAATCGAGAGAAAGAGAACGATAGCAGCGGAAGAAAGAGTGGCAATCTTCGACGATTTGTCTGGATGATAGGAATGAGATTGCGTACTTTCACGAAAACAACAACCTGCAAGGACAGAAAGCGATAACGCGCACAACACAGCGATTCTCCCTGGTGAACCCGTAGCAGACCATCCCGGAATCCAAAAATACATCGCTCGAGTAATTACCGTTCCGAGGGCTGCCGCAATTGCAAATAAAAATAAAAAAACGAAAAAAGAGATTTCTGTTTTTCGCCAATATCGAAAACATGCCAGAAGACCGAAAAACAGCACAGAAGGACCGAGATAAAACGCAAGTTCCGCATAATGCCTTCCGGGTTCTTGCAAGGCAAGCCAATAAGCGGGAAGACGATCTCCGTCTTTACTTACGAACCATTCTCCCGGCATTCCGAATAGATTCGGTGCAATGAAAACAGCGAGGTGATGCAAATCGAGAGATTGGGACGCATAACCATGGTAACCTTCTTCTGTGGGGGGGGACGCCCTGTGTCCCATCCTGCCATTTTCGAGTACCGGCAACAATTGCGGAGATGCAACCAGAAAGCCGATAACGAATCCAATCAATACATGAAAGAGGAAGAGCTTTTTCTCACCCGATTCTTCTGTGCGTTTGAAAGCCAACAGCCATAAAGCGAAAAACGAAGTCGCAAGTAAACCATACACTGCAATTTGCAGATGCCCAGCCAAGAGCATCAAACCGATTGAAATCGAAAGCAAAGCGACGTCTCTTCCCCTTCGTTTTTCATACAAGCGATGAAGAGCATACATAGACCAAGGGATCCAAGACGCGGTCATCATCACGCTGGAAAGAGGAATCCACGCAACCATGAAAGCAGAAAGGGAAAACGCAGATGCTGCGAAAAATGCCCCCATTCTCGAGCATCGAAGACTTCGACATAAAAGATATGTGCCGATTGCGGCGATGAAAAGATGAAGCCATGAGGAAAACGCAAGCAATCTCCCTGCAGAAAAACCTAACAAAGCCCAAAGCCAATGCAGAGGATAGAGGGGGGCTGATTGCGAATTTGCTAAAAAAGGTACTCCGCCCAACGTGTACGGATTCCATAACGGAACTTCTCCCTTTCTTATAGAATCGAGAACGAGATCTCTCCATGGGAGGACTTGCAATGCCGCGTCGGCATAAAGCACATCCCATGGCTTGTCGTTTTCCATTGGACGATTCCATGGGGGGAGTGTGTGGATTTGGTCAATGGGGGCAGGAACGGAATCTGTAAAAACAAATTTTGCAGTAGGAATGAGAGTTATTACGATGAGGAAGCCCGTGATCAAAAATTTTCGAAGAAGCGGATTCGTCCCCATCGTGGTAGAAATTACCCAAGTCCGAACAGTCTAATAAGCACGATAAGTCCGACAAGTCTTACAAGTCTGACTTTTCATGGTAAAAGCAGAGACCGAAGGCGAATCTTCTCTATGGCGGATACGGAAATAAAGGAAATCGAGCACGCAAGAGAGGTTGCGGAAACGCAGGCTCGGGAAGGTGTAGTCGAGTTTCGCGAAGGCTTTACGGTGCGCACGATGATTGGCGCACTGTTCGTAGCATTCGTCATGCTTCCTGGCGGATTGTTTTTGGGTTTGGTTGCAGGGCAAGGAATCGGAGAAGCCGCCGAATGGGTGACGATAGTTCTCTTTGCAGAAGTCGCTCGAAGAAGTTTCCAACCCCTAAGCAAACAAGAAATCTATGTTCTTTTTTATATCGCTGCATCGTTGACATCCGTGTTAGCGGTAGAAAGAGGAATATCAGGAGGACCGTTCGGTGAATTGGTTTGGCGCTCCTATGCTTTGCAATCCCCACCATTCGAAGGATTCGCAAAAGATGTTCCGAGTTGGGCAGTGCCTCCTATTGGTTCGGAAGCGTTAGCGGAACGTTCGTTTTGGAATATCGGTTGGGCTCTTCCCATTCTCTTGCTGATTCTTACCGAAATGTGCGTTCGCGCCAGTTGGATTGGAATGGGTTATGTGCTTTTTCGTTTTACGAGCGATGTAGAACGTCTGCCATTTCCTTATGCACCAGTCGCTGCGAGTGGTGCAACAGCCCTCGCGGAAGCAGGGAGAGGTGAAGAGAGTTGGAGATGGAACGTTTTCAGCACGGGAGCAGTTGTCGGAATGTGTTTCGGGTTCGTATATTTAGCAATTCCGATTTTTACCGGCATCGTGATGGGAGAAAGTTTCGAGGTATTTCCGATTCCCTTTGCGGATTACACGAAGGCTGTAGAAAACGTGCTTCCGACCGCCTTGGTGGGGTTGAGTTTCAGTTTGGGGAATGTGTTATTAGGTTTCGTTTTGCCTTGGCATATCGTTTTGGGTGCGTGCATCGCCTCCGTTCTTTGTCAGATCGTACTCAATCCGATACTTTATCATTTAGGAATGTTTCCGAGTTTGAAACTCGGGGGGGCATGGTCTACGAAACTCGCAGTAGACATGGATTTTTGGTTGAGCATCGGAATAGGAATCAACTTGTCGGTGGGGATATTGGGCATATTGCTAATTGTTCAGCATCTTATGGCAGCAAAGAAGGTGCGAAAAGAAATGCAAATTACATTAGCGCCACCGCCGGGTCGAGGAGACTTCCCTATTGCGTTAGGAATTTCAGTGTGGGCAATCGCGACGATCATTCTCATCTTCGTATGCCATCGCCTCGTTCCGGAATTTCCTATCGGCCTTTTGGTTTTCTTCGGTTTATTGTGGAGTCCTCTCAATAGTTATATCTCAGCGCGAATGATTGGCCTTACGGGGAGGGGGGTGAGTTTTCCTTATCTCAAAGAGGCTGCTGTGGTTGCAACTCGATATCCGAAGGTGGATATTTGGTATGCCCCGATTCCACTGCATGACCACGGATGGGCAGCGCAAAGATTTCGAGAAGTGGAACTCACGGGAACGAAGTTCACCAGCATCATCAAAGCAGAATTGTTTATGTTCCCTCTCATCATGATTGCAAGTTTCTTATTTTGGAACTTTTTCATGGGGGGGTCGCCGTTAGATGGAGGGCAATATCCTTTCGCTCAATTCGCATGGCCCTTTTATGCACAGACGGAAGCAGTGTGGAAACAAGTCAACGCTCCCGGAAGTCAAAACTTAGCAATGCAGGCGTTGAAGCCACCTCTTATCCTTATGGGAACGATAAGCGGCTTGCTGTTGTATTCGTTCTTTTTGATTTTCAAAGTTCCTCTTTTGGTGTTTTATGGTTTCGCGGGGGGCATCGGTCTTTGGCCTGCTAATACGATTCCGCAATTTCTCGGAGCGATTGCAGGCAGGAAGTATTTCGCGAAACGCTATGGGGAGGAAAAGTGGGTGTCGTATGCGCCTGTGTTACTTGCAGGATTCAGTTGCGGGAGCGGTCTCATTGCAATGATTTCTATTGCCCTCGCATTGATTGCAAAATCGGTAACGACACTTCCCTACTGAATCTTATATTATATTTGAGGGATAACTGCTTCCTTTGCCCCCCCTTTAGTTTTCGGATTTACGTCTCTCGGCTTTGCAATTGGCGGCTGTTTGCAGGGCTCGGTATCAATCACTTCCGGTTGCGAATAGCGAGAATAAATCCAGATGAAACCCATTACAATCATCACTAAAGCGAGCACCGCAGCAACCAACGCAACGCGACCGAAACGAAATACTTTCGGATGGTGATAAATCCTTGTATGAATCCCTCCCAAAACCTTTTCATCCAAAGAAACAGGGGGGGGTAAAACGATCTTTCCTAAGTCTTCCGAGATTTGGAGGAGTTCTTTGCGATAACTACTACACGCCTCACAGCCGATAATATGCATCTCTATTGCCTCGGTGAACCCTTCACGCAATTCCTCGACAGAGGATTCTGCAATTATGCGTTGTATCTCTTCACATTTCATCATTTCGTCACTTCGGATTCATCCTTCCAGTTTCCCTTGCAACTTCCTTCGAAGCGTTTCTCGTGCTCTTCCCAAACGGCTTTTTACCGTTCCTACCGGAATCTTCAATTGCTCCGCGATATCTTGGACAGGAAGACCCTCGATATGATGCATCACGACGACCACTCGTTGGTCTGCAGGAAGAGTGAGCAGGGCTTCTTGCAAGATTGAAACACGGTTCGCCTCTTCCATTGCCACCTCGGGATTCCGTTGCGCGTCCGGAATTTCATCTATCCCCTGATTAGCTCCTTCCAATGGGACTGTGTGACTCGTTTTGCGAAATCGTAGGATATCGATTGCCGCATTGCTGACAATTCGCAACAGGTAGGCAAGAATGCTAGTCTCCTTACGCAACTTTTCGAGTCGAGAAAAGGAACGTAAGTAAGCCTCCTGAACAATGTCCTGTGCATCACTATGATTTCCCAGAATCCCCACCGCCACAGTATAGAGCCGCTCTTTATGGCGATGGTAAAGTGTTTCGAAAGCATCGAGGTTTCCCGCCTGCGCGAGCTCGACCAAATGCTTATCCGATTCTTGAGCAAGCGGTTTCAACCGCGAATTATCCTTTATATTCATAAACGAGCCATGTGAAGCTGGGTTCCCTTATACGAGAAACCTTAAAAGCCTCCAAATACACCCAAAATCTTCATTCATACTCATTTTGAGGGTTCTTAGAGGTTCATATCTCACGAGAAAACCCGTAAGATAACTATATGGGAAAAAGACCCCCAGGACCGCTCGTCAACAACGCAATTTATAATTTCCTTTACCGCAGTGGAAGTCCTTTTACCTACATAGTCTTGGGAGTCGTTTGTCTGGCTTTCCTGCTTTTTTGGCTCGGCTCTGGGAACCCTGAAACCTATGCATTTGTCAAATCCACCTTTTTCACTCCGAGCGAATTCCTCAGAAAACCTTGGACAATTTTCACTTACTGGATATTCACGGCAGACTTAGGATTATTACTCTTTATAGGGCTCGGGCTTTATTTCTTCGCTTCTTCCCTCGAGCGAGAGTATGGGACAAAAAGATTCGCATTGGCATTTTCGGGTTTGGTGCTGATTTGCCCAATTTCCTTTTGGCTGGGTTATCTCTTCGGGGTAGGGGATGTGCCGCTCATGACCGTGGGACTTCCGGTCGCTGGATGCTTGGTTGCTTGGGCAGCGAGACATCCCCATTCGAAGATTCTTTTATTTATGGTAGTCCCTATAGAGGCGAGATGGGTAGGTTGGTTAACGGTCATAGGTGTAGGAATTGGATATGGATGGGGGCATCCACTTTTTTCGATTTTTGCCCTGCTGCCTTTAGGGCTTTGCTACCTCTATGCAACGAGACGCTTGAAACTTCCAGAGTTTCCGCGAAAACAAAAAAGAGTCTTTTTTGAAAAAGACTACGAAGGTCTCGACCCCGATAAAAGGAGAGCGGCAGAGGAGGAGCGAAGGCGTCTGCGCGAGCTGTTCGAAAGAAGTTGGAAACAAGGAGACGAGGAAGACAAATAGCAAATTAAATCGAAAATATTCGAAAAAAACGACTTTTTGGAAACATTTCTGCATCACAAGAAGTAAAATACATAAGCCGGTGTAAACCGGCGGCGTCTAATTTCCCAAGGCCGGGAAAGCGGGGGAACCAACCTCGTTGGGGCGTATCCCGAGAAATCGGGAAGGGTACTCTTGGCCCTAGCCCGTCAGCTAACCCCGTCGACAGAGCGAGAGCCAATGTTCGAACGAAACCGAGAAAAACAAGGCTGTACCAAAGTCGTTAGACGCGGTGCAGTTTTTTGTTTTTGGCAAAGCCTGCTTTTCGGTATTGCTCATACGGCTTACGCTTGTCAGGAACGGTCAAAAGGAACGGATCGTCAAGAACCTGCTCAACTGGGAAACCGGACGGCAGCATAGACACCTCCTGACAGAGGGTGTCCCTTTCCGAAGGGACACCCTCTAAACTTTTCTAAATCTTTTTCGAAGAGGAATGAGAGGTAAAGTTTTTTTCAAGAAAGGTTTGTCCTATGAAATACCAAGACCAAATTGTCCGCTCGACGCGAATGGCACTCGATGATCTTTTCCGCACTGCAAAAGCAGTCCCTCCCGATAAAATCGAATGGAAACCCCTCGAAGAAGGAAGAAGCGTCCTCGACCAACTTCAAGAATGTGCGCAAGCACCCGTATGGTTTAGGTCCGTTTTGGAGGAACGCGCTTGTCCACCCTTCGATGAAGAAAAATGGAAACAAGCGCTTATAGAGCGAAAAAAATGGAACACCATCGAAAAATGCGAAGAGGCTGCAAGAGAAAACACCGAGAAACTCTTCGAGACGATTCAGAATTTTTCGGATGAGGATTTAGATGTAATGGTACATTTTCCTTTTCAGGAAGGTTTTCTCCGTTCCATTGCAGACATCATGGGTTTTCACTATTGGAATTTGGTTTATCACACAGGGCAAATCAACTATATTCAAACTTTATACGGGGACAAAGAAATGCATTGAAAAGGAAATGCTTATTTTGGAAAATTGCTATTGTGAGACCATTTTTGTGTTCAATCGTCTAACTCTTAAGAAATCTAAAGGAATAAGATTATGACAATCCAACTATTCTCTTTTTTAGCCATTCTGCTCAACTCGATTTCATCTATTCAAGACTCTAAAGTCATTCTTCGGGTGAATGGTGTTCCAATCTTTGCTTCCGAGTACTACAAAAGGATGGAGTTGTTGCCCGGAGTCGGGGTTTACTCGAACGGTAAATTCGTCGAGCGTCCTCCAGCCTTTCTCACGATATTGCAAATCGTGCAAGACCAACTCATTCTGCAACTCGCTAAAGAGCAAGGAGTAGCCCCTACAGAAAACGAAATTAACCAAGAACTGAACAACCGCAAAGCACAGGACAATGAGACTTACAAAGCCTATGCGGATTTCGGCATCGGAGACGAAGAATTGAAGCGGCAAATCGCGATAGACATCGCGCAATTCAAGTTGTTGACGAAAGGGGTTACCGTCACCGACCAACAAGTCGCCGATCACTATAACACGAATAAACTGTATTACACGACGCCAGCGACCGTAAAACTTCGAGTAATCGTCGTAAAGAATGCAGCGGATAAGCAAAAAGTGGACAATGCGCTCAAATCGAAGCCATTTGCCGATGTAGCGAAAGAAATGTCTACGGACATCACCAAATACGCAGGGGGGGATTTGCCGGAAGTTTCCATCGCTCAACTCCCGCAAAACGTTTTGAACGAGGTTACTCGCACCGCTCCCGGAAAAGATACGGCTTGGATCGAATCGGAAGGGGCTTTTTCGAAATATCGGGTCGAAAAGAAAACCGAAGCAAAGCAACTTCTCCTCGACGACAAACTCAAAGAAAGAATCCGCAGAATGCTCATGGTGGAAATCGGAAAAAGAAGAAACAACGTGAAACAAATGTTAGAGGAAATGCGCTCGAAGGCGAAAATCGAAATCGCTTCGCCCGGTCTTCAAAAACTCTGGGATGCGTACATGCGAGACTATAAAATGATGTCGGGGGGGTGATGGAGAAAAAATCGTTCGAGCGCCTCGTGAGCATCGTAGATACTCTTTTGGGTCCGGAAGGCTGCCCGTGGGATAAAGCCCAAACGCATAAATCCTTGAAACATCATCTCATCGAAGAGGCTTACGAAGTCGCCGAGGCGATCGATGCGGAGCGTCCCGAACTCTTGAAAGAAGAATTAGGGGATTTGCTTTTGCAGGTCGTGATGCATGCGCAAATGGATGCACAAAAAGGGTTTTACGATATTTACGACGTCGTAGAAACGATTTCAGAAAAACTGGTTCGCCGACATCCGCACGTTTTCGGAGAGGCGCGTTTGGCGAATGCCGAACAAGTTCTCGAACGATGGGATGAAATCAAAAAAGAAGAAAAAGAGGGGATGGAATCGATTTTAGAAGGAGTGCCGAAAAGCATGCCCGCATTGATGCGTGCCCAAGAAATCGGAAAAAGAGCCTCGCGCGCCGGGTTCGATTGGAATAATCGCGAAGGGGTGATCGAAAAGATTCACGAAGAGGAAAAGGAATTGATGGAAGCAATCGAGGGGGGGGACAAATCGAGGATGGAACATGAACTCGGAGATTTGTTATTCGCTGTGGTTAATTTAGCTCGATGGTTAGATATCGATTCGGAAGAAGCGCTCTCCCAGATGGTCAATCGTTTCACGGAACGCTTCAAGGCGATGGAAAAGAAAGCCAAAAAACCTTTGCGCGAACTGACTTTCGAAGAATGGGATGAACTTTGGGAGAGTACGAAATAAACATAGGACCCCCAAGGGGAACCGGTGAATTCAATTCCATTTCCCATCAACATTCAGGCGATGATAGATTTACCAACAAAACCATTTATATGAGGAAAGCCTCAACAGCAGGAGCTGTTGAGGCATCAAAATAGGCTTTAAATGAAGAAGATGTTGAGGCATCAAATGAGATGGAGAATTAATGAGCCTGAGCGGGAGCGTTAGGAAATAGGTCTTCCGTAAAGAGGATAAAGGTAACAAGATTCTGAACTACGATAATTTCATCTCACAAACTTTTTCTAAAACTTCTCTCTTCAACGCGCCTTCACGCAGGAGTTTAGGAGGGTGCACCGACAAGTCTAAAACGCTCGACGCCGTTCCGATTGCGCATTTTCCGCAATCAACCACGAACGCAGGTGCGATTCCTAACTGACGCACTACGTCTTCGGCTGTGTCCGGTGGAGGTTCTCCACTTCGATTCGCGCTCGGAGCCGCCAAAGGAGTTTGTGCTAACTCGATTAAACGCATAGTGATCGGATGCCTGGGCACACGCAAGCCTACGGTATCGCGCCCCCCCGTAACGATGTCTGGAACGTTTTCCTTTTTCGGAACGACTATGGTTAGCGGACCAGGCCAAAACTCCTCTGCAAGTTTTTGTGCTAAAGCGCTCCATTCCCTCGCCAAGGAACGCGCCTGAGCAATGTCTGCAACCAACAAACTAATCGGCTTTTCTTCCGGGCGACCCTTCGCTTGAAAAATTTTCAAAATAGCGTGCGGATTCCATGCATCAGCTGCGATTCCATACACCGTTTCTGTGGGTATGGCTACGATTTCACCATCTCGGATAGCCCTCGCCACCTCTTCGAGACGAGGGTCGTTAACTCCATCGGGGCGGAACCAAATCATCGTTCAAACTTCCAATCCGACCGCCTTTCTCATCACGTCGCGTTGAGCGCGCACCCCTATCCACCATTCCAAGGATAAAGCGCCTTGTTCTACGAGCATTTCTCGTCCATCGATGATTCGCAAACCTTTAGAGGCGGCGAACTTCAAAAGCTCTGTAGGCTCTTTGCGATATGCCAAATCATATACACATGTATCCCCCCCGATATTTTCCCAGAGGATTTCCGGCATCTCGTCATGCAATCCTAACGGTGTTGCATTTACTACGAGATTGCAATTTCGTGGATCGGGGTTTTCCAGTATCTCGATGTCGGCATTAAAAAATCGAACAAAATTTTTCGCCTTCTCTCTCGTGCGATTGTACAAAGAGACCTGCCATCCGTGCGATAATAAAGCATAAACCACCGCTTTCGCCGCCCCCCCCGCGCCTAACACCAGTGCTCGACCGGGTTGCATATTTTTCAGTGGTGCATAGAATCCTTCAACGTCCGTGTTTCGTGCACGAATCGGATACGTGAGCATCAAAGTGTTCGCGACTCCTAAAATTTTTACTACATCATGGTCTGCATACGAAATTTTTGCAGCCAGTTCCTTATGCGGGATAGTTACATTCAAGCCCATAAAACCGCAATCCCGCAAATGATAAACACAACTTTGAAACTCGCTTTCCTCTACGGCAAAAGCCTCATAACTTCCATGTATGCCGAGAGCGCGCAAAGCGGCATTGTGCATTATCGGTGAAAGGGAATGCTCGATGGGATTACCGAGAATTCCTAAACGCAAGCCTGCGTCAGAGTCACGGCGAATATCTTTCCAATGCATTCAATTATTTTCTAAAATCCTACGATGAATCCTGTATCTTGTGATGTCCGCGAAAAGTAAAAAGTTTATGTCCGGCAAAATTCCAAAATGCGGTAACGAGTGTCGCTGTCGCAAGAGCGAGCAATTCGTTGATAGTTCCAGCCCCCGGTTTATGAATTTGGCTTGCGACGAGAGTGTTAATCCCCAATCCGATAATGTTCACGAGATAAAATCGCGCGAGTTGACGAACCCTTTGTTCCGTGCCTCGGATTCGAAACGTCCATCTACGATTCCAAAAGAATCCGTTCAAGGTCGCCAAAGCGAAAGAAATCGCTTTGAAAACAGAAAACGCACCGTCGAAGTCAGGATGGGATGCGATTCTCGGTAGTGTCGTGCGAAACCATTCGTTCAGCGGAAGAGTGAGTGCATCATGAAAACCGTGATAAAGCACCCACCAAATTCCCCAGTCGAGCACGGTGCTGAACGCTCCGACAATACAAAATTTCACGAATTGTCGAAGATGTACGTTATCTTTCCAAGTAGTTACGTTGTCCATGGGCTCAAGAACCCCCATCCTTCCTGCGACATAGCATATAAACTGACGATTAAGAAAAGAAGAACCGTGCCGATAAGCCACGGGTCCTTCAAAAGCGCGACATCGGGATTACCGCTGAGTTTATCATAGTAAATGATAGCCATATATCGAAAGACGCCGAATATGGGAAAGGGAATCGTAAGAACTAATAACGGGTGGGAAAACGCAGTTTGCGAAGAAATAGCATACAGACAATACGAAATCACTGAGGCAGCCGCAGAAATCGCTATCAGTTGGTCTAACAAAGGAAGAGTATATCCTCCGAGAGAACTGCGCGATTCCATCGCGAACTCCAATTCATGCCGTCGTTTTGCATAACCTAAAAATAATGCCAACAGCAAGGTACAAAGCAAAAGCCACTTGCTAATCGTCACATCCAAAACCACAGCACCCGCCGCAGCACGAATTAAGAAACCGAAGGCGATGATGAAAACATCCAAAATCGCTACTCTTCTCGCGACAATCGAATAAAAAAGTTGATTGAACGTGTAAAGCCCGAGCGATAACACGGCATTTCGATGAGCCAGCCATGCGATGACATAACCTAAAATAAAGATGGAGAAGGCGAAAATCGCTGCATGCCCGACGCGAAGGCGACCCGAAGCAATCGGTCGCTCCCTTTTTTCGGGATGAAGTTTATCGGCTTCTTTGTCGAGGATATCGTTAAAAATGTAACCCGCGCTGGACGTGAAACAAAACGCAAAAAAAGTGAGCGTCGCAATCAGAATCGCATTCGGGTCTGTAAACTTTCCGGCAAAAATCAAGCCGGCAAAGACCAGCAAGTTTTTCGTCCATTGACGAGGACGCGCACTTTTTATGAAATCTTTCAGGGCGATTCCCCCTCCGCTTTGGGAAGAAACTTAACCAGCCATTTCTCTGCAATGCGGCTTACCTTCGTACCGATGAATTCTCGCGGGTGCATAGGACGAACTAAAATCGTGCGAATTCCTGCTCTATTCCCCCCCCATATATCCGTGAATATCTGATCTCCGATCATAACGGTTTCCTCCGGTTTTACGTCCAACAATTCCAAAGCTTTTTGGAAACCGCTTTTTGCAGGTTTATTTCTGCCGCGTACGAACGGAATTCCCCACTCTTCGCTCAGAATTTTCAATCGTCGAGGGTTTCGTGTATTGCTCACTAAGCAAAGTTTCAATCCGATTTCACGGCATTTTTTAACCCATTCCAATGTTTCTTTGGGAGTTTGCATTCCCTTCCATGGCAAAAGAGTGTTATCCACATCTAATAACACGGCTTTGATTCCTTCTTTTTTCAATGAATCCGGCTCGATGTGATGGATTCTCAGTGCGTGATAATCCGGGCAGAAACGGCGCAGCCATTTCGGTGCTTTTTCACGGTGATATTTCACGACTTTCTCGAACATAACTATTGCGCTTTCTCGAATGCTTTTCGGCTTTTCTCTATATTTTTTAAGTGTTCTTCGTAGGTTTTTGCAAAACGATGAGAACGGTCTGGCATCGCTACATAGTATAACCACTCGTGTTTCTCGGGTGAGATGGCAGCGAGGATGGATGCCAGCCCTGGCGAACAAATCGGTCCGGGGGGAAGCCCGTCAATGACATAGGTATTGTAAGGATGTTTTATCCGATAATCCGCTCGGGTAACGGGAGACCATTCTCCTTTGGCATAAGCGACCGTAGCATCGATTTGAAGTTTCATTTTTCGTGCCAAACGATTGTAAATTACCCCTGCAATTCTTGCGCGTTCTTCGTCTTTCACGGCTTCTAATTCCACCATCGAAGCGATAATCAACCACTTATGCATTTTTTCAGGAGATGGCTTTTTCAAACGCTCGTATACTTTTTTACGGAAAGCGGTGAGCATTTTGCGAATGACGGTGTCCGCTCCGCATAGGGGGGGGAAATCATAAGTATCCGGAAACAAATATCCTTCTAAGGTTTTTGCAGGTATTTCGAAACCCAATATTTCTCGACAATGTTCGCGGTGTCGGAACGCTTCTAAAAGTTCCTCCCTCGAAGCGACGGAACGCTCCGCCAATAGACTCGCTATCCGTTCCATCCAAAGACCTTCTCGAATCGTTATAAATTGACGAATGGGTTTTCCCGAAAATAAAACATTCAAAATTTCAGGGGCAGACATCGAAGGGCTCAATTCGTAGGTCCCCTCGACGAGTTTAGAATTTCTATGAAACAAACTCGCATACATTTTCGCTGCGGTGGCGCTTTTCAAGACCCTCGCTCCTTCCAGTCGCCGAAGGACATTAGCAATCCCTTCTCCCGGTAAAACACGAATATAAATTCCTTTTCGTTCTTCGCTTGCTGGAGCCAGAGCACGTGAATAAAAAAAGAGCGCAAGGGAAAACGCGAGCAAAAGCGCGAAAAAAACGAATATCCAGAGGCGTTTTGTTAGGGTCATGCTTGCTCGAGAGAACTCATATAATCCATTAACATAATCCTTGCCGCCTCGCTATCCGCGACCTCTTTTCGGCGTTTCGGTTTTAAATGGGCTAACTTGTCCTCTGCTGCGAGCGAGGTGTAGCGTTCGTTCCAGTATTCGACGGTAAAACCCATTTTTCTCAACTCCTCTCCGAATTCCCGTGTAATGCGAGCCTGCTCACCTTCTTCTCCCCGCGCGAAAACCGGCAATCCGATGACAATCGAATCACACTCTTCCTCTTTGCAATACCGCGCTACATTTTGCGCGTCTTTTCGCGGGTTTCCTGTGGAAGGGATAACCTTTTTCGCAAATGCCATTTTCACTTCGATTTCACCGATTGCAAGCCCAATCCGTTTCGTGCCGTAATCAACCCCGAGGATGCGCATGATAAAAGTTAGATTATTTTTTTGAACTACGATTATGATTTATCTAACCGAGCGCGATAACGTAAATAAATTGCAATCGAGTTGAAAAGCAACAAAACTACCAAAAGCAACAAAATCGCGGCGGCTGCGTTCTGGCGAAACCCCTCTCGGGGCATTTGAGCCCAGTAATAAATTTGAACTGGCAACACGGTAAAAGAGTCCATGGGTGAAGAGGGTGCGAAGCGAATATATGTAGCAGCGCCAATGGCAATGAGAGGTGCTGCTTCCCCGATTGCACGCGAAAGCGCGAGGATGACGCCAGTGATGATTCCCGAAGCAGCACTCGGCAAAACGACTCCGCGAATCGCCTCCCATCGCGTAGCGCCAAGAGCCAAAGCACCTTCGCGATAACTTGAAGGCACGGCGCGAATCGCCTCTTGAGACGCTGTAATTACGAGGGGTAGCAGCAACAAACTCATCGTAAGGGCGCCAGAGAGGATACTCTCGCCAAGAGAAAACGCACGAACGAAAATAGCGAGACCGAGCAATCCATAAACGATGCTCGGAACACCTGCCAAATTGCTGATGTTGACTTGGACAAATCTCGTAAACCAATTTTTCGAAGCGAATTCCTCTAAATAGATTGCAGCACTTACCCCCACCGGAATCGTAAACACCGCAGTAAGAGCCATAAGCCACAATGTTCCGACAACCGCTGGATAGATTCCTGCTTTCTCCGGGATTCTCGAGGGGGGGCGCTTCAAAAATTCCAAATCCACACGAGGCGCGCCTTCTCGAATTATTTGATATAGCAGCACAGCAAGGGCAATCATTCCGAATATCGTAGCCGCGAGACAAATCAACAAAAACAACTGCTCTTTGACTGCTCTTCCCAGAACAGGAAAAATCTGCTTAGAGAGTGTGTTTTCTTTCATGTGTACTTCTGACGATATTTAGTTACCAAACGCAATGCGAGGAGGTTGATTACTAAAGTGATAGCAAATAGATAAAGCCCCACCGCGAATATCGTCTGGTATTCGAGGCTTCCATAAGGAGCCTCTCCCTGACTGACGAGCACGATATATGCGGACATCGTCTCGATACTTTCACGGGGGTCGAGTGTGAGATTCGGCTGAGCACCTGCTGCGAGCGTAACCGCCATGGTTTCTCCGACTGCTCTCGATAACGCCAATAAAAATGCAGACATCACTCCCGACAACGCACCGGGGATGACGATTCCTCGAACGACCTCTCCCTTCGTTGCACCCAAAGCGAGCCCCCCCTCGCGCAATTCATGAGGAACTGCGCGCAAAGCCTCTTCGGATAACGAAGCTACCATCGGCAAGATCATGATACCGACGACGATGCTCGCGCTTAAAGCATTATAAATCGGCAAATCCGGAATCAAAGTCTTCTGAAGAAGAGGAGTTACGAACGATACTGCGAAGAAACCATACACAATCGTGGGAATTCCTGCGAGCAGTTCCAAAACGGGTTTTATGATGTTTCTCGCCCGAGCGGAAGCATATTCACTCAAATACACCGCAGAAAACAAACCTATGGGAATCGCGAGTAAACCTGCTCCCACTGCAATCTGAAGGGTTCCAGCTACCAGAGGAAGCACACCGAAAGACCGTGGAGGCTGCCAATTCGTTCCGGTGAGAAACTCGGTAAGCGACACATTCTTAAAAAATCCCCAGGATTGCGAAATCAAAACATAAACGATTGCGAGTGTCGTAAAAATACTGATGCCCGCACACAGAAACGTTAGGGCACGAGCAATACGCTCGCGCCATTTTCGGAGAGATATACTCGTTAGATTGTTCTGAAAAACTTTATCTTGTTGATGAACTGCTTTATCCTCCTTGGGCATAGAGTTTTCTGAGATCTGCACCGACATGGGGAATTCCCTCGAATACAGAGCCGGTCATTCCTGCTCGGAAACGTTCCAAAACCGCAGCGTAAACTTCATCGGGCAATGGCATATATCCTTCCGCTCGAATTAGTTCTCTTCCTTCTTCGCTCAGATAAAACTCGACAAACGCTTTCACTTCCGGTCTTTCCGCTGCTTTTTTACTTACATAAATAAATAGTGGCCTACTGAGAGGTTGATACTCGCCACTTTGCACAGTTTCCGGTGAGGGTGCGACAGGACCTTTGCCGTTATCAATTGGCACAACGCGAAGTTTGTCTTTATTTTGCTCGTAATATGCGTACCCGAAATACCCCAATGCATTCGGGTCGCCGCTTACGCCGGTGACGAGGAAATTATCGTCTTCGCTCGCTTGATAATCTTGACGCGATTCTTTTTTTGTTTTTAGAATCGCCTCGCAAAAATAATCGAACGTTCCAGAGTCTCTTCCCGGACCATATAACTTGATTTCTTTATTCGGGAAAGTAGGACGAACGTCGCTCCACTTTTTGACTTTGCTTCCAGGCTCCCAAATACGTTTTAACTCTTCGACGGTCAAATAATCTACGAAAGTATTTTTAGGATTTACGACGACGCTCAATCCATCGTATCCGATAGGAATTTCGATGAATTCTATGCCGTTTTGTTTGGCTTTCTCGATTTCCTCTGGCTCGATGGGGCGGGAAGCATCGCTTATGTCAATTTCTCCGACGACGAATTTCTTGAAACCTCCACCTGTTCCACTGGTCTTCACGACCACTTTGACATTAGGGGCGATGTTAGCGAATTCTTCTGCAACCGCCGAGGAGACGGGGGCTACCGTGCTCGAGCCGTCTATGTTAATCGTTCCGGATAACTGCTGGGCGTTTTCTGTGAGTGAAGTCGTTTGACTTTCCATTTTAGGTTGACAGCCGAAAAAAAGAAATATAGGCGCGGTTCCGATAATGGGCAAGATTTTGAATATGTGTTTGTTCATGGTTCCTCTTCAGTTTCGCTGCTCTGCAGCACAAGCACAAGATACCGAACTCTCATTGCATATTTTCAATTCTTTCGACAGCATTTAACATTTTCTTTACAATGCATTTTCTTCGCAATCCGCTGTAATTTCCGTAAGTGGATGGCTTTTTTACTTTCCGATGCAAAAATCTCGAAACACTTTCTCGATGATTTCCTCGGTCGCCGTGCGTCCCGTTATTCTGCCTATTGCTTGCAATGCTCCATGTAAATCCACGCAAACTAAGTCTGTCGGTAAATCCGAAAGAAGTGTCTCCGCGGCATGCAACAAAGATTTTTTCGCCTCTTGCAAATCGTTTATATGTCTTTCGTTTACGAGCGGAATCTCGCCACCCGTTTCGAACTCTCGTATCAATTCTTTCCCCAAATCGTCGAGACCCTCTCCTGAAAGCGCGCTGACCAACGAATGTTCTTTCGAAACAGTTTCCGCAATACCCAAATCTATTTTATTCGCAACAAAAAGACCTGGTTTGCGTTCGAGTTCATGATAAAGTTCTTCGTCTTCTCGCGTCCAACCGACGTTTGCTTCGTACAAGAACATTACTAAATCTGCGTTTCGAATCGCTTGCTTCGAGCGCTCGACTCCCATTTGTTCTACTTTGTCTTTCGTCTCCCGAATCCCTGCTGTATCTGTCAGCACGACGGGAAAACCTTCGATGGAAACCGTTTCTTCGATGGTGTCTCGTGTGGTTCCAGGAATCTCCGTAACGATTGCTCGCTCCATCCCTAATAATGCATTCATCAAAGAAGATTTCCCTACATTCGGTCTTCCTACCACCGCAATGCGAATTCCCTCACGGAAGAGTCTTGCTCGTTTCGCGCTTTCGAGCAGAGTGTTCATTTCTTCAAGAACTGCGATGAGTTCGTCATGAACTTGCTTACGATTCAAATCTCCAATTTCTTCCGAAAAGTCTATTGTCGCCTCAGCAAGCGCAAGTTGATTCGCAATTCTTTCTTCGAGACGGGAAATGGCTTCCGATAATTTTCCTTCGCGCAAAAGCCGCGCACGGATTTCCTGCGCATGCGTTGCCACTGCAACTGTTTCTGCAACCGCCTCTGCTTGGGTGAGATCTATACGACCGTTCATGAAAGCGCGCTCCGTGAATTCTCCAGGGCGCGCAAAACGAGCGCCCAAATCTTGGATAGCATTCACGATACGCCTTACGATTAACGGGCTTCCATGGCAACTCATTTCGAAGAGCGATTCTTCGGTGTAACTTTTCCCTTCTTCGAAAAGAATCAAAAACCCTTCGTCTATTTTTTCATTCCGGAAAACGATGTCGCCGAAATAGCAATGACGCGGTTTCCATGGAGGACTTTCTTTGCAGCGGAAAATACGTTCTGCGATCTCCCATGCTTTAGGACCGGAGACTCGAATCCACGCCACCGGAGCCCGAAAAGGTCCCGTTATCGGCGCCACGATAGTGTCTGATAAGTTGTGCACGAGTTAAATTCTGAACGAATCAACTCCTCCCCCGAATTCCCGGTTAGCGAGACCTTCGTATCTTGCGAACTAAAACAGTTCCTAAAAGAAACGCGCAAGCCGATAAAAGAAAGATGAGTTGATATCCGAAGCCATCCGCCAGGCGATTTCCCCAATCCAGAAGCATTCCCGACACTCCGGTGAGCACTTGAGGGGTTGCGATGCTCGATTGCCAAAGACCCATGTCCTTTGCGAGTTCCTCGCGATTCGGCATCACGTCCGACGCTAAAGCCCATTCCGCGGACTGATTCATGCCATAAGCCACGCCGAAAACAACCGCCAAAGAAACCAACAGCCCGAAATGAGGATAGAAAATAAAAGGAGGAATCGTCGCAGCCATAATCAGCCCCGAAATCATGATGACTCGCTTACGCCCAATCGTGTCCGTGAGTTTTCCGCCAATCAGCGCACCTATCCCCCCCATGAAAGAAATGGAAAGCGCTAACATGAACATCGTGATTTTCGCAGCCTCTTCTTTCGAGCCTAAATGCGCTGGGTCTGCAATCGTCCATCCGAGAATTTTGTAATCCCTTACCCTATCTATTAAAAAATACAGTAAATAAATCGAAATCAAATAAAACCCCAGTGCGTTCAAAAACCGGGTAAACCACATCCAACGAAAATCCGCATCCTTCCATGGCTGAATCCATGCCTTATAGAAACTGTTCGATTTCGGTTTCTCGAATCCGGGCTCCTCGCGAACGCTCAATAAAGTAATCAAAGCGCAAAGAATCGTGACGATTGCTATCGCAACATATATTTTGAACACATCCCGCAAAACCAACGCGATAATCCCCCCCGTGACTTGCGCCGATAGACGCAAAAGCCCTAAAATTCCGCTCGCGCGACCTCGTTCCTCCTCGGAAACTAACGCAGGAATCAAACTGCTGTACGGTCCTTGCCCGATGTCGTCCGCAACTTGCAGAAACAAATATCCTATTACGATTACGAAATATTGTTTCGGATTCGCTAAAATCATGAGAGCGACGACCGTAAGCGCCGCACCGATCGCGACGAAAGGTTTCCATCTTCCGAAACGAGTTCTTACACGGTCGCTTAGAAAACCGAAAAGACTCGGTCCTATCATCGCCCAAATAGCACCGAGCATCACAACCCTTCCCCAAAACTTCCCTTTCTCCCCACCCGGAACGAGCTGCTCTACTTGACCGGGCAAAATTACGGAAAGGAGCACGAACCATTTCAGGCTCGTCGAAAACCAGTAAGCCGAAAGCCCGAAATGCCACAGAAGGCTTCTCCTCGGAAGTGCGTGGCTCATTTGTCTATTCTGTTGTAAAGACGCTCTGCCCCGCCGTGAAATGGTAGGTACTATCAACAGATAATCCCGAAATGCTCAATAACCACAGCAGGTTAGTTCTCGTCGTTCTCCAATTCGAAAAAATGTGACTTTGAAAATTTTAGTGCCGAATAACAAATGCACGATGTCCATGCTTTTTGCATTCAGATCCAGAACAATGCAAGACTAAGTTTTCGTATTACATAGATGAGAAGGTGAACAACTATGATTGAAAGAGAAATCGGAAAGGTAACGCACTATTTCGGCAAAATCAGCGTCGCCGCCCTCGACATAACCGAGCCCCTAAGGGTCGGAGATGTCATCCACATCAAAGGGCACACGACCGACCTCACTCAACGCGTAGAGTCCATGCAGGTAGAGCATAGAGACGTGCAAGAGGCTAAACCCGGAGAGAGCGTCGCCATAAAGGTTCTCGACCACGTTCGCGAGCACGACGTGGTGTATAAAGTGGAGGAGTAGCCCCTCTTCGAAGCTTTGCCCGTTTTGGGCGGTATACTCGTTCCATAAACATCACACACGGATACCCCGATCCGCTTGGGTGTCCCGATAGAATCGGGATGAGGCGGGTGGCAGTAGGAGTTCCGGAGGAATAACCCAAGGAGTGAACATGACGCCACTTACTATGCGCGAACTGCTCGAAGCAGGCGTACATTTCGGGCATGCCACCAGACGGTGGAACCCGAAAATGAAACGCTATATTTATGGTGCCCGAAACGGGATTTACATCATCGACCTTCATCAAACCATCACCCTCTTCGAAGCCGCGATGGCGAAAATTCGAGATGTAGTGGAAAACGGCGGAACGGTAATTTTCGTCGGCACGAAAAAACAAATCCAAGGCACGATAAAAGAAGCCGCCATGCGCTGCGGAATGCCCTACATCACCGAGAGATGGATGGGGGGGCTTCTCACGAACTGGAAAACGATGCAGCAACGCATCCAACGCATGCGCGAATTAGACAGACTCGCCGAAGAAGGTTTCTTCAAAAGACTCACGAAAAAAGAAGCGATGCTCCGCGAAAAAGAACGCCAACGTCTTCATCGCTATTTCGATGGCATAAAAGACTTGCAAGGTCCACCCGATTTGCTCTTCGTGGTGGATATGAAAAAAGAAGAAATCGCCGTCAAAGAAGCGCGCAAAATGAAAATCCCTGTGGTCGCCATCGTGGATACGAATTGCGACCCTGACGAAGCCGATTACGTTATTCCGGGAAACGATGATGCCATACGAGCAGTGCGTCTGATCGCTGGAAAAGTTGCGGATTTAATTGCTTCGATCCGCCCAGTCGGAGAAATCGCGGAAGCGGTTCCCGAAGTAACCGAAGAAGAGCCGAGTGTGCCGTTAGGCGAAGTCGAATTAGAACTGCTTCGCAAATATTCTTTAGAGGAACAAATGGAAGAAGGGTTGATTCCTGGTCAACCTATACAAACTCGAAGTCGAATTCCGGTCAAGGACGAGGATGAAGAAGAATGAAGGTAACCCCACAACTGATTAAAAAACTTCGCGATCAAACCGACGCGCCCATGATGGATTGCAAACACGCTTTAGACCAAGCAGCACAAGAAATCGGTGATGATGAAGAAAAAGTATTGACGCGTGCGCGAGAAATTTTGCGAGAGGCAGGGAAAGCCGCCGCAGTAAAACGCGCCGATAGAGTAACGAGCAATGGAACGATTGCTATCGCCCGTTCCAATAACGCTGTTGCCGCTGTCGTTCTGCTTTGCGAAACAGATTTCGTAGCTCGCAACGAACAATTCATTCAATTAGCACAAAAAATCGCTGATTATTTCGCATCCCACGAAGTTCCGCAAGAACCTTTGGATGCGAACATAAACGGAACTACGGTTCGCCAACTCCTCGAAGAGGCCGTAGGAAAGATTCGTGAAAACATCCGCCTCGGAGCAGTGAAACGGTTGACCGGAGACACGGTAGGTGCTTATTTGCATCACGATAAAGCGAAAGCCGCACTCGTCGTTCTCGAAGGGGGGGATGGAGCGGCGCAAGAAATCGCCAACAAACTCGGCATTCAAATCGTCGCACTCTCGCCAGAATACATAGAAAAATCTCAAGTAGACCAAGCGCGAATCGAAAAAGAAATCGAAATCGAGAAACAAAGGGCGATAGAAGAAGGAAAAAAACCGGAAATCGCACAGAAAATTGCAGAAGGAAAAGTCAATAAAGAACTCCTTCAGCAAATCGTCCTTTCGGAACAACCTTGGTATGCGCAACTCAACCGCAAAGTAGGTGATGTGCTCAAGGAGGCAAACGCATCACTGAAAGTCAAACAATTCGTTCGTTTAGAAATCGGAAAAGACCCGGTCGAATGCAGTGTTGGAACGACCTAAACCATCACGCGTCCTGTTGAAACTCAGCGGCGAAGCGTTCGCCGGGGAGGAGGCATTCGGTCTCGACCCTAAAACCGTCCATTACATCGCCGAGGAAATCGTTTCCGTGCACGATGCGGGGATTCAATCGGCGATCGTAGTTGGAGGGGGGAATTTTTTGCGAGGGGAGGAGTTCAGCCGCGAAGCGGGAATCAACCAATCCGTAGCCGATACCATGGGAATGGTGAGCACGATTATGAATGCGCTCGCACTGCAAGAGGCGATTGAAAAATTAGGCGTTCCTACGCGCGTAATGAGCGCAATCTCGATTCAACAGGTTTGCGAACCGTTCATCCGCCGCCGAGCGATTCGTCACCTCGAAAAGGGAAGAATCGTAATTCTCGCTGCAGGCACGGGGAATCCTTTCTTCACGACAGATACCGCAGCAGTTTTGCGCGCATTAGAACTCGGAGCGGATGTCTTGATAAAAGCGACAAAAGTGGATGGTGTTTACGATAAAGACCCGCACATCTACAAAGATGCCAGTAAATTCGAATATATCACGTTTTCCGATGCAATTCGCTTGCGTTTGGGTGTAATGGACCAAACCGCTTTCACCATGTGCCATGAACACAATCTGCCCGTAGTCGTCCTTTCTCTCTTTCAAAAAGGAACATTGCGAGCAGCAGCATTGGGAGAAAACGTGGGAACCTTGGTAGGAGGTGGTTAAAAAATGAACGCTCAAGAAATCATCAAGGATGCAAAACATCGAATGGAAATGTCCGTCGAGGCGACAGCGAGAGATTTCGCCGCAATTCGCACCGGAAGGGCGAATCCTCAAATCCTCAACCGTATTTTAGTGGATTATTACGGAGTCGAAACACCACTCCCTCAGTTGGCGAGCATTACCGTTCCAGAACCGCAACAGTTATTGATACAACCGTACGACAAAAGCCTAATCCCGAGCATCGAGCGCGCGATTCTAAAAAGCGACTTGGGAATTCATCCCACTACGGACTCCGGTGGTATTCGACTCAGATTTCCAGCGATGACCGAAGAGCGAAGAAAAGAACTCGTCAAACAAGTCCATCACCGTGCAGAGGAAGGATGCATCGCCATTCGTAACATACGAAGAGATGCCATCGAACACCTCAAAAAAGCGCAAAAGGACAAACAAATTTCCGAAGACGAACTCAAACGATACGAACAGGAAATTCAAAAACTTACGGACAAATACATCGAAGAAATCCACGAATTGCAAAAGAAGAAAGACGCGGAGTTATTGGAAGTGTGACGGAAGCGCAAGCCGCTGCAATCGCTCGAGGTGTAGATTTATCCCGTCTTCCCGTGCACATCGGCATCATCATGGATGGAAACGGGAGATGGGCGGAACAAAGAAACTTGCCTCGTCTCATCGGACACAGAGAGGGATATAAAACTTTGCGCTCCGTCTTGCTCGCGGCGAACGATTTAGGGATTCGCTATCTCACCGTATACGTTTTCAGCACAGAAAACTGGCGACGCCCCCCCCAAGAGGTCGAAGGATTGCTGAACCTGATTACCCAAGCCGCAACGGACGAACTGCGCGTCATGCATCAAAATAATGTCAAAGTACGAGTCGCAGGACACATCGCAGAACTTCCAGAATCTTTGCGAAATGCATTGATAAAAGGAGTAGAAACCACGAAGAACAACACCGGAATCACCTTCGTCCTCGCAGTGAATTACGGGGGGCGAGACGAAATCGTAGATGCCGTGAAACGAATCGTAGAAGAAAAAATTCCCCCAGAAAAAATCACGGAAAAAACGATATCGGAAAGACTTTATAATCCCGACATCCCCGACCCTGACCTTTTAATTCGAACCGCGGGTGAACAACGGTTGAGCAATTTTCTTCTATGGCAGTCCGCATATTCCGAAATCGTCGTCGTGCAAAAACCTTGGCCTGAATTTTCACTCGACGACCTCATCGAAGCGTGTAAAGAATATCAATCACGCGTGCGCAAATTCGGAGCCGTCACGTGAAACGAATCGCGATTCTCGGCTCTACGGGAAGCATTGGTACGCAAACTCTACAAGTTATCGAGAAACATCCTGAACGATTGCAAGTTACCGCGCTCGCCGCGCACTCCAACTATGAAAAAGTCGCCGAACAAGCGCGAAAGTTTCACCCGAAATATTTGGCGATGTTCGAAAGTAGTGCTGCGGATTGTCTGGCGAAGGAGACGAACCGAAAAGTGGCTTCCGGGATGGGGGGGCTCATCGAAATAGCCACCTCTGATGAAGTGGACGTAGTGGTGGTTGCCGTTTCTGGGATGATAGGTTTAGAGCCGACCCTCGCGGCGATTCGCGCGAAGAAAGCGATTGCCTTGGCAAGCAAAGAGGTGCTCGTAGCAGGGGGGGCTATCGTCGTGCCGCTCGCTCGCGAGCATAAAGTGCCGATTCTTCCCATAGATTCTGAGCATTCTGCCATTTTGCAATGCCTCGTCGGCGCTTTAGGAGTGCCTTTTCCGACTGCAGACGATACTTCTTTTTATGAACGTTTGAAAGAACGCCTTTCGCAAATCGAAAAAATCATCCTAACGGCGAGCGGCGGACCCTTTCGAGGCTACACACTAAAGCAACTCGAAAACGTAACCGTAGAGCAAGCCCTCGCACATCCTACATGGCGAATGGGGGGGAAAATCACGATCGATTCTGCGACATTGATGAACAAAGGGCTCGAAATCATCGAAGCATGTTGGCTCTATGATTGCACGCCCGAAAAAATCGAAGTCGTCATTCATCCGCAAAGCGTGATCCACGCGATTGTAAAATTTCTCGACGGTAGCGCATTAGCGCAGATGGGTCATCCCGATATGAAGGTTCCGATTCAGTTCGCTCTTTTAGGTCCGGAGCGACTTCCCTCCCCTGCGAAAAATTGGAACCCTTTGGATACGCCGGAATTGACCTTCGAAGAATTCGATTCGAGCGTTTTCATCTGTCCGAATTTGGCGCGCGAGGCGTTCCGAAGGGGGGGCGTAGTTCCGACGGTCTTGAATGCGGTGAACGAAGAAGCAGCGAACGCCTTTCTGCGAGGTGAGATTTCTTTTTTAGACATCCAACGTTTCGCGGAAGGCTCCCTTTCGATCGCTCCGAACACGAGCGCGACCCTGGAAACGATTCTTGCTGCCGATAAAGAAGCTCGAGCATGGTTTCACGCTCGAGCGAGGACTTAACGCGATTTCGTCCACTCCGTAACAGTTACTTCCTGTTTTATTCTAGTGGGAATTCGAAAATCGCCGTTGCCAACGATGACCTAATTTGCTCTCCAATCAGAAAGAATGAAAGACGAAGCAGCATAACAAGCGTGATGGAAAGTGAATGAACCCGATGCGTCTGTTTTCGAGAATCTCGCCCCGAAACATTATGCGAAAGAACCCCCTTAGGTGGTTGATAGTGACGAGTCTATCTTCTTACTTCATGCGAAAATCGTCGTTCCTATTGCATTGTTGAAAATCTTATCCGTCCACACGAATCGTATCCGAACGGCCTCCGAATCTCTATCAATTTGTCCACTGAGCCCAAGAATCGTACCACCCTTGTATAAAAAAGACATCTTTATAATACAAAATCTTAACCTTGCCGTCGTTTTGAAGCAAATATCTTTTTAAACCAACTGCTCCTCCAGATTTTATTCCATCGAAAATCATTTTGTTTACAACTTCATTTCCTGATTTCCCAAGAAAATAAGGACCATAATCCTTCGAAATGAAAGTAAAAACTTTTTCCGAAGTTTTTATACTAAAGACGACGTATACACTTCCTTCCTTTTGTTTGTATAAGCCATAATTTCCATCTCCCGATAGATCAATAATACTGTATTCAAAATACTTTTTAGTTATCGTCCCATTTTTACCAATCCACAAAAAGCATGTCCCTTTTTCCGTCTCTCCATCGGAGTATACGTAAGGAACAATTATAGTGCCGTCTTTAGAAACTCTCGTTTGCGCCATTTTTGCTAATCCTGGACTTCTAATATATTTTGCATCATTAATTCGAAACGTCTTATTGTTACTAACGTAGTAATCGCCTTCTTTACCAAGCATAATAGCACATTTATTTTTAAACGATACAGCAATAGCGCTAAAGACTGTCAACTTAGAAGGAACATTAAGAACGAGTACGTCATCACTATTTTTGAAAATGTACTTTTTCTCGTGTTTATTTATTGTGCTCGTGATTGTCGTAAGGCCAGGACGATCTGAAGCGAAGGGGAAAAAATCGAATCCTTTCCAAAAAATATTTTTTTCGAAATCGATCAAATGGCCTCCTGCGCTATATCCGTACATTGGCTCTCCGTATCTCCATTTTTTTTCTTCGAGCTTTATGATTTGCTCATGCTTGCACACAAAGGGCATAGAAATTATTAGCGAGATCATAATTATTGGTAAAATAAAGGTAAAAAAGACTACGAGAAGACTTAATGTTAATAATAGCATGAAGTTAGGTAACTTCATCATTACAACTCCAACTTCCTCCTCTTCCACCAGCTGCAACCTCTTCGATCAGCCCACAGTTCGGATAAAGTCGCACTAGTCCAATCATTGCATAACCGAATCCTCTTGTTCTCTAAATCGTTTACAAAGAATATCACACTCACTACTTTCATGCTCCTATTGTCGACGTCTTTGAAGCAATGCTCGAACCTCAGCATAGAAAAGAACAAGTACAGCTGCCATAAAGCCATAAACTATGAAAACGGAAATGTATTCATGCCAATAAGGCGTCGTGTATCCACCATCAACCTGCTATCCATGCAATAAATAGTCCCATTCCCTGAAAGTATTTTCAGATGCAAAGTTTCCTGTCTGAAAAATGAACGCCCAGACCATCTTTACTACTATAAAAAATCATTCCGTATGGCTGACGTGTAAAATCCTTCCGTCATTCTTTGAAATTTCTGCGATTGCTTCTCCAGCAAGAACATATTCAGGGGCGGTTCCAAGAACCATCCACACATTATTCTCTAACCTGGATCGGAATGGCTTTTCCTTTTCGATTTGTTTCTTTCCGTAAATAGGAATCCATACTGCCTCTGCAATCCTTTTAGCGGTTGCTGCATCCGGAACAAAGCCGCTTTTTGGAACATAGGGATTTTTTCCGAGGCTGACAAGTATAATTTTTCCGTTCACTTTAGAAATCTTTGCTATCAAGACGTTACCAGAGTTATTCTTATCACTTAGCGTTCCTGTTACCGTCCAAACTTTGTCCTTCATGGTAGTGCGGAAAGGTTTTTGCTTTTCGATTTCATCCTTTCCGTAAATGGGAATCCACACTGCTTCTGCAATCCTGATGGCAGTTTCTGCATTCGGAACAAAACCATCTTTCGGGATTACATAATGTGTTCCATTTATATACTTCTCTCTTACTTCTCCTTGTGGACACATACTATCATAAGTGAAAACGAAAAGTGCGAACGATAATAAAATTGAGAAATATTTCTGTATCATACTCTTATTTTACCAATTACACTCACCATTCTTAGGCGCGGTTCGTATTTCTTAATTAATCCTTTCGGAGTTCCCAAGTAAATAGGAAGGGCAAGTACATCTCCATACGCTTTATCTGGCTCTGAAAAGTTCTCGTCATCATAGCCTATATCATCATCGCCGTGTGTGTGATATATACCGGCTAGGTTCCCTCTCGGAGTCGGTCCTGGACTGGATGCATGCTCACCACCCCTCTTTGGTGTTGTATAAGAATATGTACCATCAGGAAATTCGCCCACGCAAAAAAATGGTACATATATTATAGTAGTATCCTCATAAATCCAGCCTGCATACTCAACTCCTTCTTTTATACTTCTTTTTAAAATGTCTCTAATGGCTGCCTTCGCGGCAGCGTCGGCGCTTTTATATTTATCTCCTGGCTTCAAACCATCTGCATCACATAGTATCAATGGTTTATTCCCACAATACACATACCAATTTCTTCCATCTTTTGCGATGTCACGGCTTATAAACCGCCCGATGCTCGGGTCGTAATAGCGATGACCTAACAGCAGCAACCCGGAATCCGAATCCGATTGATAACCAAAATGCCCCCCGTATCCGAAAGGTCCGCTCCAACTTCCCGTCTCGGATACCACGTTCCCGAAAGCATCGTATCCCTTCGTCGCATCGAAGCTTTGCGAGACTTTGCAAAGAAGCCGTCCGTTCGTAGACATCGGCACGAAATCCCTCGAATCTGGAATATGGATATTTTATCACCGAATTTTATCACCGAGCGATAAACAAAAAAACCGGTTCCCCTTGCGAAGCAGGGGGAACCTTCGAGGAGGGGGTCGAAATCCTGCTAATTTGCGCCGTAAAATTCCGCACCGAAAGCCATGGGAGTGTAATTCGTCGCCCCGAAGTACACATCATGAATTACCATATTCTTTCTTTTCGATCTCTTGAAAAACCTTGTCCAAATAATTCACAAGAAATGTCACTTCTTTACATTCAAATCCTTCGAGCGCTTCTCGATCTTGAAGCCCTATAAGAATGTTTAAAAAAAGTTCTAATCTTTTTCGGTCCTCCTTGTCACGTCCGTAAAACACAAGGTCAGAAGTAAAACCATTATTCCCATCGAACAAACGCGCAATATCCCCTTCGCAGATTTCTTCTAAAACCCTTGCAACGTGAAAACCTGCCAAAAATAGGATACGCGTGCGTACTGTGCTTAACATTTCTGCAGGATGCCCATCTAACCTGAGATTTACAATATGCTTTATTGCACGTTCAGAGCCAGTTTGTAGAAAAATCTTTTCCAGAGCGAATGGAAGCGGGGTTTTCACGTCTTCTTCCCTAGTCAATCCCATCTCCATCTTCGAAGCCTTTGCAACACCATCAATGAAATCTGCATACCCGAAACGCAAAGCCGCCCAATAGTTAAAAGCAATTACATCAACAGGATTTTCGATATTTTTCATAAATCTTTTTGCTTCTTCGGGCGTTGTAATCCTATCCAACGAAATCGGAAATTTTGAAGTTGTTGTAAGATAGGCAATTCGAAGAGCACGCATATCCTCGTCGGAGAGAACTACCTGCTCTTTTTGTTGGCTTGCACAAGAAATGCAAACACATAACAAAATTGTAGAGATTATATACGAGTTTGAGTGTTTCATTTTCAAACCTTATTTAAGTGGAACATCCGTTCTTTCTGACATGAATCCAGGTTCCCCCGTAGAAATCATTTTATCTTACCGAGCTCAAAACCCAATTTCCAATCATGACGCAAACAAAAGGAATAAATACACCAATGATAAGTTTATCCCACGTTAATGTACTCATCAATGTAGTGCTTATAATTAGTGCACCACCTAGTGGAACTCCCAAAGGCGCATAAGGCATTCCCCACCAGAATAACGA
>DATMAR010000013.1 GCA_035559795.1 Fimbriimonadales bacterium
TCGTTATTCTGGTGGGGAATGCCTTATGCGCCTTTGGGAGTTCCACTAGGTGGTGCACTAATTATAAGCACTACATTGATGAGTACATTAACGTGGGATAAACTTATCATTGGTGTATTTATTCCTTTTGTTTGCGTCATGGTTGGAAATTGGATTTTGAGTTTGGTTAGATGAAATGTTTTCAACGTTGGAAACCGGATTCATTGCGGAAGAGGAAGTTAGTTATAGTTCAGAAAGAACGGGTGCTTCCGCTTTTATCATGCGGATACGAAGAATTTTTCGACCTCCTCCTCGAAGGTTCCCCCTGCTTCGCAAGGGAACCGGTTTTTGTTTATCGCTCGGTGATAAAATTCGGTGATAAAATATCCATATTCCAGATTGGGATAGAAGGAATTTCGTACCGATGTCTACGAACGGGCAGTTTCGACGTTTCAGGAAAGTTGCATTGCGGGAATAATAATCGAGCTTTTTAATGCGGTTCGAGAATGGAGAAGATAGCATAGGACGTAACAGAGAGTCAATCCCAACGTACTAAAACATTGACAACAGGTCGACATGAGAAAAGAAAACGAAAAATTTTTGATTGACATTAAAGACGCGTTTGCTGATGTCATAGAATCCTTTTCTATGTCAGACCCAATTATAAGGTTTGAGGATGAAATGGGTGTCAGTGTAGAATTAAAGAACCAAACATCAGGAATTTTAATCGGGAAGCAGGAGTTTGAAGGGTTTGGTGTATTTATTTGTAAACTCGTAGATGGTCAAATTATCATACCATTCGGAGCGATTACAGAACAATCTGATGTATACATTGTTCCGATAGAAACTATTGCCGAACTACGCGGCGGAAGATACAAAGGACCAAAAATTGACGCATTTAGCATTCATAAAGACCAGCCTCTAATCCTCCGAGAATATGCGCGAATGGTGAAGAATTATGCTCATGATTTTTTGAGCGGCGATTTCAGTGAATGGGAATACGTTCTATCCGAGTATAAAAAAAGGATGGCAGCGTTGCATGAAGAAGCGCATACTCCTAATAAGCCTCGTCTTTCTGTGCCGTGTTTGGTGATAGGTGTAGTTATTTTTGTTCTTTTTATCATGTGCAATAGAAGTTGTCATATGTGAATGCTAGCGATAATCTTAGGTTTGATATGAAAAAGAAAATCTCGTGGACGGATGTGGTTTCTCCTGTTCTTACGGTCACGAAGGGGGGGACGACGACGAGTTACACCCCGGGTCTTTCGGAGCGGAATATGGCGACGCAAGTTTCCCGCTTTTATCATGCGGACTTGAAGCGGGATTTTCGACCTCCTCCTCGAAGGTTCCCCCTGTTGCGCAAGGGAACCGGTTTTTGTTTATCGCTCGGTGATAAAATTCGGTGATAAAATATACATGTAGATTGGAATAGAAGGAATTTCGTGCCGATGTCTACGAACGGGCAGTTTCGACGTTTCAGGAAAGTTGCATTGCGGGAATAATAATCGAGCTTTTTTATGCGGTTCGAGAATGGAGAAGATAGCATAGGACGTAACAGAGAGTCAATTCCAACGTACTAATATTGACAACAGGTCGACATGCGAAAAGAAAACGAAAAATTTTTGATTGACATTAAAGACGCGTTTGCTGACGTAATACAATCATTTTCAATGTCAGAGCCAACTATAAGAAATGAAGACGCAATGGGTGTCAGTATAGAACTAAAAAACAAAGCAGCCGCTATATTAATCGATAAGCAGGATTACGAAGGGCTCAATGTATGGATATGTAAACTCGTAGATGGTCAAATTATCATACCATTCGGAGCGATTACAGAACAATCTGATGTATACATTGTTCCGATAGAAACTATTGCCGAACTACGCGGTGGAAGATATAATGGACCAAAGGTTGACGCATTTATCAGTCAGAAAGATCAGCCTCTAATCCTCCGAGAATATGCGCGAATGGTGAAGAATTATGCTCATGATTTTTTGAGCGGCGATTTCAGTGAATGGGAATACGTTCAATCTGAGTATAAAAAGGGAATAGAAGAGTCAGAGGTGGAATGGCGCTCGAAGGGATTTCTTCGTCAATTATGGGATATCTTCGGATGGAAAGAAGCAGTAGAGGATTGGCGTTCGAAAGGATATCCTCGACCAGTGTGGAATATTATTCAATTCTTGCTAATGTTATGTATTTTTATCTTCGTTCTCGTTTTCATATTATCTGCTTTTATAATCATGATTCCGTCGAGATTATTCCGAAAGGGAATAAAATGAAAGTCTTAATTACTCGACAACGTTATTCAAAAGTCTCATTGGTGGACTCGGTCAAGGAATACTTTTATTCCATTCGCCTTCCCTTTTTGGGATGATGAGAATCGTCCAATGACTGCTCCAATTGTTTCTGATGAAATATGATGGAAGAATCACCTGTCCGAAAAGGTTTAGAGTTGTTGCTCCACGGATGTGCAGAGCTGGAGGAAGTTTACTGGAGTTTAAAAAAAATCTCTCGTTCCGAAAGGGAAATGAGCAGAATCGACAAGTGGATTATCGAAACTCTTTTGTCGGCTTGGGCAGATACAGGATATTCTAATGGTTACTTTGCAACGTATAAGGAACTCGACTGGTTGTGGGCAACATATTTACTGGCATCTACGAAACTACGAGAAGACGTTCAAAATCGGCTCGGGCACATCGTAATCGTTGCTCCTATAGATTTTGCATCCTTCGACTTGATTGGCGAACTCAGGCAGATAGTCGATTTTATTCCATTCCATGCACCTGTACATGTAAGAATAAAATATTTGTTATGTGTCCTTTGTAAAATTTCGTATCATCATCCAGAAATGACGAGTGCAGCTACAAAGATAATAGATAAAAGTTATGATTTACTTCCTATAGAATTGCATGCAGTTTCCGTTTTAAACAAGTTGTCCTCCTTAGGAGAGTTCGAGTACGCTCAGGAAATTGGTAAGCTTCGTGAAGAGATTGTACATTTTTTAATGGGTTTGATGCGCTGAGGAGGGCAAGCCGAGCGCTTCGATGAGAGCACAGCGAAACAGATACGCTGGAAATTTATATGAAGTAAATCTCGAAAGCGGGAAAAATCGCGTATTTGTTCATCTTTGTCGTATGTGAATATATCAATTCCGGATTCGAGGAATTTCGTGCCGATGTCTAAGAATGGACGAACTCGTTGCAAAGTCTCTAAAGTTTCGATGGAGTGATTCTATAAAATATGGCAGACCCTTCAGGTTTATGGTTTATAGAATCGCTTAAAACGGCATAATCCGCTGTCTATTTTTTCAAGCGTTCCAATCTCTTCATTCGGTGGCGCCAGAGGGATTCTGAATTCTCATCACCTCTGCCGTGTTCCAGCCAACTGCGCACGACTTTGTAGTCCTCGTACCCTTTCCTTACCGCCTTTACTTCCCAATCGAAGTCGTAAGTTCCGTTGCCTTTGTGAAGTTCTTTTACCGTAAATTCTTGAGTGGACTTGTTAGTAACTGCTAAACCAAGGGAATCTTCCGAAAGAGGTGTCAGCATGACTGTTATTTCCTTTTCCGAAGCGAGTGCGGAAAAGTGCTCAGGCAATATGACTTCTGCTTTGCCATTTACAAGGGTAGCAGTTCCCCGAACATACATAGCAGCCTCGGGTCCTTCGATGCAAGCGTACCAAATGTCGGTTTCTGGATTGTTTGGATTAACCTCTCTGAAATTCTTGACATCTGCGTATATATAACCTGTTTGCTGGCTGGAATACACCTGAGCCACGGGTACTCCCCCATATGTGCTAATTCTGAGGTCGCCTTCGTAATTTGTTCCATCAAAATTACCACGAAGAGTCCAAATAGAAGCGGAGTTGCTTCCAACTTGCCTTATACTAGATTCAAAGGAATTGATTCGAATTCCGGCTGGACTAATATAGCTGAAAAACGCTTCCCCATCTACCGTGAGATGGTAAGGGTTTATAGGGTCTGCATTTATCCCAAGATTGGCTATCTTAACCGAGGAGGGAAAATTCGTAAATCCGTCCGACTTACGCACGGTTATTCTATCGCCACCGCAATAAAGCTTCCAGGTGTTGTCTGCGCCATCATAGTAATGGTAGGCATCGACAACTCCCGCGGTAGAGTATCCGTAAAATGGTCTCCCTGTATCACCAGTAAGTGCATACATACCAGCGAAGCCCGATGCATTCGAACTTCCGATTCCAAACACTTCTGCTGAAGTTACCTTTGAGGTTCTGCCAACTCCTAGGAAGCCGCTAAAGTATCCTTGTCCAAGGAAGTATCCAGCATAACCGTTCGGACTATCAACGAAGCCTTGGACACCAAAGGTGTTGCCACTATCTGCAGTAGCATGGCCCCTGATAGCGGCACCCCCACTTCCATCGGTTTTTGCGAGGAGACCCATGCCAGATGTGTCGGTCGTAGATGTTGTTAAAGCAATCGAAGCCGATGTGACTATTTCAAGGGGGTAGATAGGATTGTTTTTGCCGATCCCTATTTTCCCAGCAAGCAGAGTGCCGCTGATGTTCGCATGTCCAATTTGTTGGATTCCTGGTGTTTCGTCTTGCAGCATGACTACCCCTATTGGTTTTGGGGTTTGATCTTGGAGAACACCAGGAGCCGCTATTTCAGGGGGGGTTAGATACAAATAATATTCTTCTCCCCGAGGCAAAGATACGTTTCGAAGCTGCGTGGAATACGTGTTGTCTTCGATACGTGCCTTCGAAACAGCACGATAAATGAATTCCTTCGATTGTTTATCATAAAAATTGAAGGCGAGCGAGATTTCCCCATCAGGAATAGTCTTGTCAGTGATTTTTCCGAATAATGCGACATCATGTGAATTTGAAGGTTCGGCTCTTTCGAAAACTAAAAAATTCAACAAAAAAGATAAACAAACAGCGCAAAAGATGCTCGATATGAACTTCATAATCTTCTCCTTAATAATTCGATTCAGCCAGGTGCTGTTAGAAATACGAGGCTCTTTGATTCTCCTAAACTCTAAGTTCCTTTGGTGTCGAATTATCCTCCCCCACTGAAGCAGGGACGAACGCCCAAAAGCATATTTTTCACTTTACCACACAAATCTACTAAAAATGTCAACCGCTGTGCGTATTTCGCGTATTTTTCGATTATTTTACGCTCGTGCATACTTTTATCCCGCTCGAAGTAGGAGGCGCGCGAACTTAATTCCTCGTTTCTTCCGACAAAAACATGGCTATCTTGGCTGGCTTAGCCAAAAAGGAGAAATGTTTTCATGAAGAAGATTCTTATTTTGTTACCTCTTTTACTTAGTTTCTCTCTCCTGCCTTTGAACGCAGGGACAAGTCCTCAAGGCAGAATTATCCTGGAGACACCGCCTACCCGCGGACATGTCGAACCCGGCTTGCGGATTCTGTCCACTTCTGGGAGCCATACATATAGAGGAAGGAGCATTTCCCAGGTCAATGTGGACTCTTCAGGGCTGAACATCATTGGGGATGCCGCAAATGAGCCCTCTCTCACTTTCAATCCCCTTGCGCCGAACGAAGTCGCTGTCAATTGGAGGCAATTCGATAGCATTACCTCCGATTTCCGCGAAGCAGGGCTGGGAATTACGACCGACGGGGGCGAAACCTGGACGATGACGACACTCGATAACGGAAAATTCCGCAGTGACCCCGTAATGCGGAGAAGCGAAAAGGCTGGATTATGGTTGTACTGCAGTCTCAACGTTTCTGGAGGAAATTACAACGTTCATTTCTTCAAGGCTTCTGAAATCGGACTCAATTGGAGCAATCCGATTTATGCATATGGTTCGGACAAACAGTGGTTTACCGTAGACAATTGGCCCAATAGCATCGGCTACGGAAACATTTATATGTCGTATAGCACGCTCGAAGGAGAAAATTTTACGCGTTCGACGACCGATGCCGATAGTTGGATGAGTCCTATCGCGATTCCTAACGGTTGCGTTTGGGGGCAACTCGATGTCTCTCGCGATGGCACTTTGCATCTTGCAGGTCTCGCAAGCCCTGCATATTCGAGCAGTTCTTTTCGATACGCGCGTTCCAGCAATGCCAAATACAAAGATCAAACACCGACATTCGACCTTCTCAAGAATCTAAATATGGGGGGGACACTCGAATACGGGTCGAACGTGAATCCGATTGGTTTGATGGGGCAAGTGAATATTTCGTGCGACCGGACTCCTACACCTGGCCCAAAGCCGATTTATGTGCTCTGCTCCGTAAACCCCCCCGATAGCGACCCTTGCGATGTGCATATCATTCGCAGTTTGGATAATGGAAGTTCGTGGAGTAGTCCCGTACGAGTGAACTCCGTGCGAACCGGTTATCAGTGGCTTGCGGCGATGGATGTCGCACCGAATGGAAGGATAGACGTCGTTTGGTATGACACACAAAACGACCCGACGAACAAAAAATCGCAACTCTACTATTCTTTTTCCTTCAACGGTGGGATGAATTGGGCTCCTGCTCAAGCCATCACCGAGCCTTTCGACCATACCCTCGGATACCCGGGGGGGAACCAAAAGATGGGTGATTATATAGACATACAATCGGATTACAACGATGTGCACGTTGCCTTTACGGCGACGTTTAATCTCGAGCAGGATGTCTACTACGTCCGTATTCGGGTTCCCGGAAGAAAGTAAAGCACCCTAATTTGACTTCATAAGTATGATTTCCCTTGTTTATCAAGGGAATCGAACTTTTGTTTTCCTCTTTTTTGCTCGGGGGGGTTGATTCGAGAATAGTGAAAGCTCACTTGCTTCGCTCGTCATCATATCTCTTTTGTCTGTCCCATAGCACAGGCTCGCGAAACGAGAGGTTGGCTGTTAAGAAAGCAAAGAATAGATAAACGCGAGTTTCTCGACTCGTTTCAGTCGAGTTTTTAGTTGGTTTACTGATTCGAGGGCTTCGTTATTTCTTGCGTTTCGTTGCTTTTTTCTTGCTCGCCTTCCTTTTGCCGCCGAGTTTCAGAAACATCTCTGCGTATTCTTTTCCGTAGAGGGGTTGAATCATTTGGCTTTGTTTCCCGAAAGGCTTACGTACCGGAAAGCCGGCTTCCCGCAAAGCATTCCGAATCTCGTTCAGTTCTTTGTTATTGAAGGCGACGAAGCGTACTTCGTACCCCTTTTTGTAGGCGTATTTGGAGCGTGCGGTCTTCCGCTTGTCCGGCAATCGCAGGTAGCCGTTTCTTCGGAAATAGGATATGAGTTTTGCGAGGGCTGCCCGAGACTTCACCGAGCCCCCCTTCTTAGCGGTAGTTTTTCTCATGGGGGGGATTATACACGAAAAAGCGTTAAAATTTCGCCCCCCACCTGGAAAATCGCCCCCTCGGAGAGGGGTGGGATAGCTTTTATCGATGTGCGTCGTTTATGGGTCAGATAGGTTCTTATCTTTTTTCCAGTAGGGGTCTAAGCGTCAATTACCTAAAAATACCGAAAACGAGGGATACTGCAGGATGCTGGCAGCGTTCTATAATATGGAATACCCTATGGGGGCGACCGGTTTCGACAGAGCTGGTCGGCTTCACGGTAGCGAGCCGAGGTGCCGCGAGCCTCGTAAAAAAGCGGCAAAAAAGTAACTGCGAATCAATACGCATACGCTGCTTAAAAACAGCCGTCCGTGAGAACCGAGCCGGTAGGTTCGAAACGGGCGTCGCCAAATCCGGATAGTGTGGGAAGCCGCTTCCCGAGGCGACTCACGCGAAAAGAAACGGGATAGCCGAGAGGTAGCCTGTCTGCCGGAGAATCTCTCGGCGAAAGAAAAGCGCAGACTACGCTCGTAGCGACCGGAAGTGCACCGACTTTGGAAGGGGGTTCGATTCCCCCCGCCTCCACCAGACAGGAGATTTAGATGGATAAGGTGAGGTTGCAACAACTTTTCAACTCTTTTTTGAACACATACGATTTCGCGAAAAAAGATGCAGTTTGGGCAGAGCAACGCGATAGATTCAGACAATTCTGGAACGATAAAATCCTTTCTCCTAGCAGTGAGCTGAATGATATAGAACTAGACCAAATAATACGGATTTTAGATAGGGCAGGAAAAGGAAATACAGAAATTAGTGAAGCAATCGCAAGGGTGGGGATTGCAATAGGTGAATGGCGAAGAATGTTCAAAGAAATAAAAAAACGACCAGAATTTTCAAAAACGCTCAATAGCATTTTTTTGGAGAACGACATTGACAAGAAAGCGGAAAAAATAGATGAGTTATATAAATTGAATGAGGAATATAAGCGAAATGGGAAAAAGCATATACGAAGCTTGACAGGTGATAAAGGTGCGGCTATCTGTACCATGTTGGCGGCTTTTGATCCTTTTCAGAACCTTTCCGTGGTGACATTAAAAGATAGAGAGAGCCTTTGTAACTACTTTGGTCTCGATAAAGAAATAAATTTTTCGACAGACAGTGTCGGCAGAAAAATTACATTATCCAATCAGAAACTTATTAATTTGTTTAGAGATTACGGCATTAATTATTCCGCGAGAACAATTGATCGGTTTTTTTATTGGCCAGAGTTTAAAACCTTATGGAAACCTACAGAACTAGAAGAAGATGAGCCCCTTCCTGAATCATTTGACGAGCAAGAAAACCTCGCCGGGTTATTTTATATGGAAAGACAATTAGAAGACTTTCTTATTGAAAACTGGGACAAAACTGAGCTTGGAAAGAAATATGAACTAATTGAAGAAAATGGCGAATTAGTGAGTCAGCAATACAAGACAGGCATAGGAAAAATCGATATATTGGCTAAAGATAAAAAAACTGGTGAACTCGTGGTAATCGAACTGAAAAGAAATCAAAGCAGCGATGATACTGTTGGACAGCTAACTCGGTATATGGGTTGGATTGAGGAAAATAAACAAATAGCTACCAAAGGGGTAATTATAGCAGGCCAATTCGATGAACGTCTTAAATATGCGTTGAGGAAATTAAACGATGTGGAAGTTTATTTATATGAAGTGGATTTCAAGCTGAAAGAATTTAAAGAGTAAAAAATGATGGGGGGGTCTTCTCGCTTTCTGGTTATAATCGAGCAAAATACTTCAATAACTTCTTTCCCCATTCCCATGGGCGAGTAACTTCTTCTTCGTGCTTACAAAATACGTAACAATCTTTTCCGATAGATTTCAATCTTTTTGCCCAATCTTTCAGTTCCTTATCACTATAATCACTTTTTCTAAGACGCACGTATACGAACCGCGCCGTGTCTTTATACATTGCTTCTTTCTCATCGGTTTCCACCATTGCCCATGCTATTTCGTACGAACGCAATAAATTTTCTACTTCAGGGATGTTCCAAGAATCGTGTCGAAATTCTATAGCCCAAACCCCTTCCGGTATGTCTTTCAGGAAATTTTCGAGCAGACCCTCCTTTCTTTTTAGGTTGGGGGGGAGTTGAATGAGAATCGGACCTAATTTGTGCGCTTTCTTCAACGGTTCTAAACGGGAAAGCATGAATTGTAACGAACGAATGGATTCGGGATGCAAGCGCATGATGTGCGTGATGTCGCGATGCGCTTTGGGGCAAAATTGAAAACCTTCCGGTGTCGCGCGGTTCCATTCCGACACCATTTTTTCCGAAGGCATTCGATACCATGTTCCGTCGAGTTCTACTGCATCGAATTGCGTTGCGTAGTATTCTAAAAATTGATTCTGCTTTAGGTTTTTCGGATAGAATTTCCCCTCGCCCTGCCACTCTTTGTAAGAGTATCCGGAGAGACCGACGTGAAGATTCATTGCTGATAGTATATATTTTCTTCTTCGATGAATATACGAGAGAGGGAGATATTGGGCGAGCGGGCTGTACTCCTAAGTGCTAATCCCCCCCGCAGATACGAATAAGATATCGGTTTATGAGGGAAAAATGCGGCATATTCCTGCCGAGTGCTCTTCACCCTTTCCTCGTCTCTCTAAAGAGCAAGGAGGGATAGAGTACTTTTTTCCCAATTTTCCATCAAAATTTAGCGAAGTTAAGTAAAAATGAAGAGGCACCTCAGAACGGTTTTCTTGGGTGTTGGGGTTTTGATGAGAAAAACAGGGAAGCCAGCAGCCACAGTCTTTCTTATTGTCATAGTAGCGGCTCTATATTTCGGGGTAGGCAAATTAGGGCTGGCTTTTGCGTATTTTCACGCCAGCGCTTCCCCGGTTTGGCCCGCCGCTGGACTCGCGCTCTCTGTTCTCCTGTCTTTCGGGTACAGGGTCTTTCCGGGCGTTTTTCTCGGCGCTTTTCTCGTAAATGCGACCACGAGTGGTGATATTCCGACTTCGCTGGGTATTGCTTGTGGGAACACGCTCGAAGCGCTGACGGGTGCTCTTTTAATCAATCGCTTTGCAGGTGGCATCCATGTCTTCGAAAAACCCGAACGTGTTCTTACATTCGCTCTTGCTGCTTTATTCAGCAGCATGATAAGCCCTACAATCGGGGTAACGAGTTTAGCTTTGGGAGGATTGGCGGAATGGGGGAATTACTGGGGAATATGGCTGACGTGGTGGCTGGGAGATTTGTCGGGAATTATAATTGTATCACCCTTACTAATTCTTTGGGGAGCAAACCCTAAAATCGATTGGGAGTTCCAAAACAATGCACGGATCATTGAAGCGAGCGTGGCGATGACCCTGCTTTCCGTTTCCGCTGTGTTCGTTTTTGGGGGGGTGCTTTCGAAGACTCAAGAATACATGCAACCTTTTCTTACCATTCCTCCTTTGTTATGGATCGCATTTCGTTTTTCACGTAAGGCGACTTCCTTCGCTGTACTTTTACTCGGGTGGGTAGCCTTGCTCGGTACATTATCAGGGGGGGGTGCTTTGGTCGAAGGCTTAGGATTGAACGTCGCCTTGGTTATCAGTCAAATTTTTGTCGCAGTCGCTTCCGTTATGGCAATGCTACTTTCTACGGCAATATATAGCCAACGACAGGCTGAAAACGCCATACGTGAAAGTGCAGAGCGTTTCGAGAGTTTGGCAAACAGTTCTCCCGCTATGATATGGGTTTCTAACGAAGAAGGCTTATATACCTTTTTGAATAAAACTTGGCTTGATTTCACCGGAACGAGCACCCATGAAACCACGGGAATCGGCTGGACGAATAGCGTTCACCCTGAAGACGTAGATAACTTCATCGAAAGATATCTCACCGCTTTCGAGAAACGAGAAAGTTTCGCGATGGATTACCGTTTGCGCCACAAAGACGGCTCTTATCGTTGGGTTCTCAACTCCGGTGTGCCGCGATTTCTACCGAATGGGGAATTCGTGGGATATGTGGGAACTTGTATAGATATCACCGAACGGAAACAGTTCGAGGAACAATTGCGACGTGAGGCAATTCTCGACCCGTTGACCGGTCTTTCGAATCGTTTGCTCTTTTTGGACCAACTCGAACAATGTTTGAAAAATCATCAAAATGACGAACCCACCTTTGCAGTGCTCTTTTTCGATGTGGATCGGCTCAAATTGATTAATGATTCACTCGGACACGGAGCAGGTGATGCCTTGCTTATCGAAATCGGGAGAAGAATCATTGGGGTGCTGCGTCCAGGAGATACATTTTCGAGAATTTCCGGAGATGAGTTCGCAATACTTTTGAGAGGTATTCGAAAGGCGTCCGATGCCGAAAGCATCGCAGAAAGGATTCAGATGGCTCTCAAAGAACCGTTTCTTCTTTTCGGTCAAGAGGTGTTTATCAGCGTGAGTGTCGGAATCGTTCTCGGCAATGATACGTATCAACGTCCCGAGGAGATTTTGCGGGATGCCGATGCCTCGATGTATCGAGCGAAAAGGCTCGGTCGCAATCGGCATGTTATTTTCGATAGCGAACAATGCGATTACCCGATGGATACTCTTCAAATGGAGACAGATTTGCGCCGAGCCTTGGAACGCAAGGAGATGATGATTTATTATCAGCCTATTTATTCATTGGAATCGGGCGAGTTGCGGAGTTTCGAAGCGCTCATTCGATGGAATCATCCCCTACAAGGATTACTTTTGCCCGCGCAATTCATTCATTTGGCGGAAGATTGCGGAACAATTTGGAGTCTCGACCGTTGGGTTTTGCGCGAAACCTGCAAGCAAATCCGAGATTGGCGGAAATTTCATCCCGACGCTCGGGCTTTTCCCGTCAGCGTAAATCTCTCTCCGCGATTGTTTTCTCAAAGAGAATTCGTGAATGAGATCGAGGAGATTCTGCAAGAGACGGAATTGAAAGGAGAAGACATCCAACTCGAAATAACAGAGAGAAGTTTCATGGAGAAACACGAAGAAGTTGCAGAAACGATTCGAAGATTGCGAGAAATGGGAATTAAAATATTGCTCGATGATTTCGGAATCGGTTTTTCGTCGTTGAGTTATCTACATCGTTTTCCGATTGACGGTGTGAAAATAGACCGGTCGTTCGTTACGGTTATGGTGGAAGAGAATCAGGGGCGTCAAGTGGTGTATGCGATGATTCAACTCGCCCACGCTCTCGGTTTAAGTGTAGTTGCAGAAGGCGTGGAAACACCGGAACAACTCGAAGCACTTCGTAAAGCCGAATGCGAGTACGCACAAGGTTATTTACTCGGTTATCCGATGGATAAAGAGGCTACGTGTATTTTTATTATCGAGAATGGCGGAAGCAAACTCCAGCATGAAATAAAATTGATATAAGTCCTATACCTATATCTCGCATAAGGCTCCTTATAACATGCATGTTTATATAATGTATAAAAGCCTCATCTGCTCCCGCAATTGAGGCTTTCGACTTAAAAACAATTATTTCTTATCGTATCGCTGCGTCGTATCACTGCGAAGATACACTTAAGTTGGTTTTCCCGCGCGTGTAGACGCTTTCTATTTGTTTTACAAAGTCACCTCTACCTTTCGTCTGTAGGAGGAAATTGACCTCATTTTGGTTTTTCTTTTCGTAGGTAATGCGGATGATGGCATCTCCCATTCCAGGCATTGAGTAAGGCTTACTCGTGAACACTAAACGGTTGCCTTCCAGGATGCCTTCCAATTCTATTGGTTGCATAGACGGGGTATCGGACCATCTGACATCGAACCACCAGGCTCGATACTTCTTTGATTGATTGTCATAGGTAATGAGCAACATGCCTTCGAAGTACGTGATGAAAGAAATATCTTCGTGCTTTCCCATTCTTTTCATAGAACCTTTGTAATTCCCTTGAAGGAAAGTCCCGGATAGGGCTTTTTGAAAGGAAATCTCCATAGTCCCTTCGTAAGGTTCTGGACTGCTACCGTAGTATTTTTCTTTCGTATTCCAATTACCGAGGAGGAACTCGATTTTTTTCAATTCCTCAGGTACGTGCGGGTTTTCTATTATTTGAGCAAAGGCAGAAAACGCAAAAAGAACAATCAAAAATGGGCTCATGTTTTTCATTGCTTTTCTCCTATGTCGAGATTTTTCATACTGTCCGTTTGGACGTGTACGAAGAATACCTTATCGGGAGAGTCTTAAAGACCACGCATCCATTCCTCAACATCTTCCGCTGTTGATGTGCCTTTAAAAATCGCGCCTTTCGGCGCTCCCACGAATTTCTTTCCTCGTTTCCGAACTCCGTTCGCGACTCACGGCGCTCCTTAAGGATTTTCCTTGTTTCCTCGTTATCCTCGTTTCCAAACTCCGTTTGGAAACGCACCTTTCTGTTCGAGGCGTGCTAAAAAATTTTATGCTTCAACTTCTTTATTATTATGCCTCAACTGCTCCTGCAGTTGAGGCTTTCTCTGGAGGAAATATTTTTTATCGTATCATTTGGAGATGCTCCTAGTTATTTTCCGTTTCACACGCGCTCTATTTGACCGCGTGTGAAAGAATCTTGGTAAACAGCGTGGTATAGTTTCGCGGTGCGCTCAGATAAGGAGTTTCGAATCTCGCGAAGAGATTTCATAAAATCCGTGAGCTCATTTGGGGCATCTTTCTTTTTCGCACGAATCTCACTGGATACTCTGCAGGACAAGACGCGGAGCGGTACCTTCGAATATTGTTGGACTCCATTGCTCGACCATTATTTTTTCCTTCGTTTTTCCATAGCGTCTAAAAACCCACCGAAAGGGTGGGAGGAAGCTTTGAAAGAATTTCAAAAAGCGCAATCGTTGCTCTCCGAGCCTTTCGGATTTGCTCTCATAGATGGCATCGTCACTGGATTCGAAGATTACGAAAAACTGGAAAATTATGCAATGAAAGCACCGGAGAAATCTTCTCGTGGAAGCCTACTTCGTGTACCATTAGAGAGCATTGCGAAAGCAATGAGACTATCACGCCCTTTATATGAAAAGAATTTGAAGCAAAAACATAAAGAACAGTTTCAAAAGAAGTTACAGGATATCGAAAAAGGTTTTTCGCCCCATGAACAAGACGTGGTCGATTTTATGATTCGAGGTCTTCGTTTCCCGAAGGAAACACTTCGTGTACCAATTATTTTGGTCGCATTCGCGCCGCATCCGGGGGGGTTGACCGTTCGTTCTTCTAATAATGGTGCAGTTTGTATTATCGGTATGTCGCAATTTTCTGGGTCGACCTTTTACGAGGCTATTGTACATGAATCTATTCACGCTTTCGATGCGACTTTTGCATCGAGCGACAATGCGTTGAGTATGTTGAGAGAAATGTTATTGCGTAATGGGGTCGGGCGTGAAGACGCGATTTATCGAAACTTGCCTCACACTCTTATGTTTGTTCATTCCGCTGAAGCAATACGAAAATATGTTAATAGAAAGCATCGACCTTATGGTGAAACAAGCGGATATTATTCGAAGATGGGCAAGATTTCTGAGCTCGTCGAAACGCACTGGCAAGAATATTTGAAGAAGGGAGATAATTTAGAAACAACATTGCAACTCGTTGTCGAAAAAGCCTTAAAGAATACATAGTCATGCCTCAACTTCTTCATGCCTTTTTCTTGCCTCAACTGCTCCTGCAGTTGAGGCTTTGAGGTCTAATCATGTCTTATCAACACGCGCTTTCAGTGGAGGGAAAACTTCGGCAATCATACAGCGAACACTCCCCCCTCCTATTCTTTCGATTGTCTCCACGTCTATCGGAATGATAGTCCCATAACGTTCTAGTCGCTCGATTTGTTCGTCCGTGAAACCGTTCCACGCGCGTTTCGACATAACGAGCATTCGCTCGCCTTTGATGTTTTGCAACTCGCTGATGTTGCAACAAAACGTAAGCATTTGCTCCATCGAAACCTCGAGGATTTCTTTATTCAATTTTTCTAATTCATCGCGTATGTTTTTACGATATTCCTCGGAAATCGCATCGAAACAAACCACCGCATAACGCTCGCCTACGCTCATAAGCATATTCGTGTGATAAATGGGAAGACCTTTTATCGACACGGTTGTGAAAGTGTGAAAATCGTATGGGAAATGTCGCTTTAATTCCTCGATTACCTTCAGACTGCTTCGTGGAGAGAGCGCCACAAAAACGCTAACAGTATCGTCAGCGGCAAATACGAGGCTGCCTGTACCTTCCAATGCACAATTTTCTTTTTCCCAATGCGTCAAGTCGATTACATGATTCGTGTAGTCGAAACCGATGCTCTTCAGTGCTTCGATTAAGGTTTCGGGCTGACGTTCCGCGCTGCGATTCGGTGAATGCATGGGATACAAAACGAGTTTCCCACCATAAGTGGTGAACCAATTGTTGGGGAAAACTGCATCCGGCGTTGAAACTTTCGGGCTCGAAAGCAAGACGATACGAATCCCGTTTTCTTGCAAACGCTCCACCATTTTCGTGAATTCGCGATATGCATCCTCGCGGATATGAAACGGAGTTTCACCTGCTCGTGGTTGGTTTTGGAAAACATTCGTTTCGGAAGTTTGCGGATTGAATCCGAAATGGTCGGGAGTGACCATTACGATGGTATCAGCGATTGGTTGCATAAGTTTTTAGCGAGTTATATCGAAAAATAAAACAGAATAATTTCTTTCAAAACTCCGCTTGCCCGGGTGCGCGGAAGAATGGAATGACATCGCGAATGTTTTTCATACCAGTGACGTACATCATCATTCGCTCCAACCCGAGACCGAAACCGGAATGAGGAGCAGAGCCGTATTGGCGAAGTTGCAGATACCACCAATAATCTTTCTCGTCGAGACCGCATTCGCGAATTCTGCGCAATAAAACATCATAGCGTTCTTCGCGTTGAGATCCGCCGATAATTTCACCTATTCGAGGCACCAAGACATCCATCGCTCGCACGGTTTTTTCATCGTCGTTCAAACGCATATAAAAAGCCTTGATCTCTTTCGGATAATCCGTAACGATTACCGGTCGTCCGATTTTCTTTTCCGTAAGATAGCGTTCGTGTTCGCTTTGCAAGTCGCTTCCCCAAAAAACGGGAAACTCGAAAGTTTCTCCGCTTTCTTTGAGCAATCGAATCGCTTCGGTATAGGAAATGCGCTCGAAGGCGCTATTCACCACATGTTCCAACGTTTCGAGCAAAGAAGGTTCGATTCGTTGATTGAAAAAGGCTAAATCCTTTTGACAATTTTCGAGAACGTGACGAATGAGATATTTCAAAAACTCTTCAGCGAGATTCATATTGCCTTCGATGTCGCAAAATGCCATCTCCGGCTCGATCATCCAGAATTCCGCTAAATGACGGGGGGTGTTGCTATTTTCGGCGCGAAATGTCGGTCCGAAGGTGTATACATTCGTCAATGCGAGAGCGAATGCTTCTACGTTTAATTGTCCGGATACCGTGAGATAAGTCGGTCTGCCGAAAAAATCTTCCGACCAATCGATTTGTCCTTGTATTTTCGGCGGATTTTCTAAATCGAGCGTCGTAACGCGGAATAAAGAACCTGCGCCTTCGCAGTCGTTGCTTGTGATGATAGGAGTGTGAATGTACAAAAAGCCGCGCTCGTGAAAAAATTTATGAATCGCCCAAGAGAGTTCGTTTCGAACGCGGAAGACCGCTCCGAAGGTGTTCGTGCGCGGTCTTAAATGTGCAACTTCTCGCAGAAACTCGAAAGAAGCGCCCTTTTTTTGAATTGGGTAAGTCGCAGCGTCCGCTTCCCCGAAAATTTCTACTGCTTTGGCTTGAAGTTCGACACGTTGCCCCGGAGCAGGTGACTCGACGAGTGTCCCACTGAATCGAACGCAAGCACCTATCGTGATGTGCTTGAGAGTTTGTTCATCGAATACATCGGCGGGAATCACGACTTGTAGATCGTCGAAACAACTCCCATCGTTGATTTGCACGAAATGGACACCTTTGCTATCACGCCGTGTTTTCACCCAGCCGTATGCCTCGACCTCCACGGGAGGCGTCATTTCGAGGATGTCCTTTAGATACTTGCTCCGGTAGTTCATTCGAGGAAAGATTCTACATAGTTTATAACGTTTCGGAATTCTTGAAAGAGTTCCTGCTTATGGATCTCGGCAAGACGTTCGGCAAGACGTAAACTAAATTTATCTTATTTCGGTAAACTTACATTTTCCTCTATGACGCGTTACGATGTCATCGTGATTGGCGCGGGGCATGCGGGAATCGAAGCAGCCCTCGCTTGCGCTCGCATGGGTGTGAAAACCGCATGCGTTACCCTGCGCTTAGACCGAATCGGTCATATGCCCTGCAATTGCTCTATCGGCGGCTCGGCGAAGGGCACTTTGGCGCGGGAGGTGGACGCACTCGGAGGACAAATGGGCGTAACTACGGATTACGCGCTCACCCACATTCGAGTGGTAGGGACAGGGAAAGGTCCTGCGGTGCAGACGCTTCGGGCGCATGCATGCAAAGCGCTTTATCCGCAAATCATGCGGAAAGTAATTGAGGAACAAAAAAATCTTACCCTCATACAGGACGAAGCGCAAACGGTGCTGACGGATGGAGGTCGCGTCGTAGGTGTCCGTCTTTCAGGGGGGGGTGAAGTCGAAGCCAACGCAGTCGTACTCACGACCGGTACATTTTTGAATGGGTTATGTCATGAAGGTCATCGCAAAACTCGTGCGGCGCGTTATGGTGACCAGGCAGTCGTAGGTCTCAGCGAATTCTTGAAATCTATCGGAGTTCGTGTGAAACGATTCAAAACGGGAACGACGCCCCGCATTCGCTTGGGAAGCATTGATTTTTCACGCGTGAATATTCAGCCATGCGAACCGGATGCCAGTCCTTTCAGTTTTTTGCACGACAAAGTGATGCCGCTCAAAGAAATGTACGACTGCTACGAAACGCGCACGAACGAGCACACTCGCGATGTGATTTTAGAAAATTTGCATCTCAGTGCAGTTTACGGTAAGCAAATCGAAGGGATAGGTCCGAGATATTGTCCGAGCATCGAAGACAAAATCGTGCGTTTCCCCGATAAGGAATCCCATCCTGTATTTTTAGAAATCGAGGAGTGGGACGGGGAATCGGTTTACGTTCAAGGAACGAGCACGAGTTTTCCTGCAGAAGTACAGATGGCATTTTTGAAAACGATTCCGGGTTTGGAAAACGTCGAAATGCTGCGTCCAGGTTATGCTGTGGAATACGACATGGCAGACCCACTGCAACTTCGCCCCACCTTAGAAAGCAAGCTATGCAAAGGTTTGTTTTTAGCAGGACAAATCAATGGAACGAGCGGTTACGAAGAAGCCGCAGCGCAAGGAATCGTCGCAGGAATCAATGCCGCGCGATTCGCGAAGAACGAACCGGAAGTGATTTTCACGCGCGATAGTTCTTTCATCGGTGTTTTGATTGATGATTTGGTGACGAAAGGCGTGGACGACCCTTACCGAATGCTTACGGCGAGAAGCGAATATCGCTTGCAAATTCGTCACGATAACGCGGACGAAAGATTGACCCCCATCGGCAGAGAAGTCGGGCTGGTGGACGACGAACGTTGGAAAAGATTTTGCGAAAAACAACGCCTCATTCACTCGAAGAAGTTTCTCATCGAATCTATCGCTTTCAGTGTGCGCGACGAAAACTTGTTCGAATCGTTCGGCTTCCCCCCCGTGAAAACGAAGACGACAGGATTCGAATTGCTGAAGCGTCCTAACATGCGTTATCGGGATGTCATTAAGTTGTCTGAAGTAGCCGGCTATCTTCCCACGGATAACGGCAATGGATATTCGGAACCGGCGAGTCGTTTAGAACTCGAAGCGGAAGAACAAGTCGAACTCTATGCGAAATACGAAGGCTTTTTGAAACGGCAAACAGACCAAATCGAGCAGTTGCGGCGTTTGGAATCTTTGCGAATTCCTCTCGATTTCGACTTCGATTCGGTGAAGGGATTGAGTTATGAATCGCGAGAGAAGTTTTCACGCGTTCGACCTGAAACGATCGCGCAGGCATCGAGAATCCCTGGAATTCGACCTACGGACATCGCTATCTTGATTGCGCATGTAAGAAAGTTGCAAAAGATAGGAGCGCCGTAAGGCCGATATAAATATAGACGAGATGTAGGAGCGCCGTAAGGCGCGATAAAAGAAATCTGCGGATGCTTTATAAGCATCTACTCACATATAAGTAGGAGCGCCGTAAGGCGCGATAAAAGAAATCTTTGCGGATGCTTTATAAGCATCTACTCGCATGCAAGTAGGAGCGCCGTAAGGCGCGATAAAGGATTCCTATATAATCAGTGTTTTCCGTTCGATAGTATCTTATACGATAGTTCCCAAGATGCCTTCACGGATTTTCCATCCGCTTCCGCATAAGGATAAATGAAATAATTCAATGGCGCGTTCTTCTGGGGGGGTTCGAGGATGATGTCTCTTCCTTTCGAAAAAGCGACTGCGGTTCTTTCCAAAACCAAATCACCGAAGAGTTTTTCCGCGATATCCGCCTTCTTCGCATCGAGCCATCGCCTCGAATCCGAAGCGTCGAGAGGAATCCATCCTTTTCCGGAAATGTAAAACCACGTCCAGCAGTGATAACCTGCGATTTTTCCTTCGGTGGGGATAGTGTCGGAAAAAGGAATCCCGACAATCGGAAATCCGTATTCCAAAAATGCAGGAATGCCAACGCTTCGCGCGAGAGAAATCAAATAACTATGCAAGTCGGAGCAGTTTCCTTTTCGGTAATCGCAGACGAAAGCCACATCGCCCTCTCCCAAACGCGGAGACTCCTTGTTATAGTCGTATTGCATCGTAGCGACCGTGTTGTCGAATATTGCGCGCATTTTCTCCATGGGGTCGGTTTTGTCTTTAATAATTTCTTGCGCGAGCGAAAGGAAACGCCCCCCCACGGGAACTCTCGAATCAGCTTTCAAATATCCTTCGGGGTGGACACCGTTATGGTTCTCGGAAGAGTTCTCAGGCTTGAACCGCTCGATGGTGAATGTTACGACGCTCGAAAAGGATTTCTTCGGATTTTCGATACGGAAATAAACCATGCGGTTTCCGTGTTTTTTCTCTTGCGTAATCCGATAAGGTTGGGAGGAATCCACCTTGAGCCCTGTAATTTTCTGCATGGCGGTGTCCGAGGGAATCGGCAGCCAGACGTCCAAGACGTTTATGCCTGCAGGAATTTCAGAAACCTCGGCGGTATAAGAAAACTGGGTCTTCAATATGCGGGGGCTCCGCTCGGGTGGCTTTTTACCTGTAGCGGCGGGTCGCAACAACCCAGGCACGAGCGAACCTAGCGCTGCCAGGGATAATACAGTAATGGCTTTTCCGATAGTGTTTCTTTTCATTCATATCTCCTTTTGTGAGGGGACATACATCCGTCTCTTGGCTTCAGGAAAGCTGTTTTTACCCTATAAAGTACGTCTCTTTGCGAATCCGGGGTTCGCTATGTTGTGGTTTAAGTTAAACTAAAGAGGGCTCTAAGGTCTTCCCTTGGGGGAAGTTCTGGAAAAGAATACACCTAAAATTTCCGAGAGGTCAGAGAAATGACAAGGAATGAGCGATTACGTGAAGTGGCACAAAAAAGACTCGAACGCCTCGATAAAAAGGCTGAACATATTCGTAACCATCTCGAGAAAAAACCTGAAGACTTACAAGCGTGGCATTATCTGTTGCATAGAGTATTGGTGCAGTATAACGACATCAAACGTAATCTAGAAGAGGACGAAGAGTGGGTTCCAAAACCCAAAAAGGTGAAGGAGAAGCGAAAAATTGAACTCCCTTTTATTCCTGAACCATTAAAACGAATGGGTCCGCAGCCAGGACCGCAAACTCACATCATCAAAGAGCCACAACCTTTGCCTCCGGAACGTGATAAAGGTTTAGAGAGAGGAACAGGTCGCGATTGGTGTTGTGCTGCGTTCGTTGAATTAGAGATTCCGTTAGGAAAAGAAGATAAAATATTCGGGAAACTCGAAAAGATAAGCAACAAGCATGACGAGGAAATAGTCCGCAAGTGGGCAATAGATAAATTCGGTTCTATTAAAAATGCGAAAGAAAGTTTAAAACTACAAGCCACTCTTCCTGAAAATGCAGCCGTGTGGCGTGCGCTTATAAAGCGTTCGAAATCGGGAAGTAAATTCGATAGCATTTCCGATGATGATTTACTTGCGGACAAAAGCGCGCGAAATATCGCACGGAAATGGCATGAAGTTGAATGGGTGAAAGCGACAGCAGATGAAATAAAACAAACAGCACCTAAAGGTGTTGCAAAAGATCACCTCGAAGGAAGACTTAAAGCGCATTTATCGAGTTTTCATGCTGCTGCTAATCGTGGCAAACATACTAATCCGCAATTTCCATATTTGGCAGAAGACGATGCTGATGTGCCGGATTTGAACGCTGCGCTCGAAGAATGGTTCGGTCTGCCATTGGAGGAGCGTTTCAAATCGCATCCTGACGACCCTAAAAAGAGAGGGTATTTGACTCTATTACAACAAGACCTCGGAAGGCTCAAAAGACTAAAACATTGGCGAGCAACGGAAAAAGGACAGCCATGGGCTGGCAGAACTTACTATAAAGCGATCACGAGCAGACGACGAGAAGGAGCGCTATTGTGGGATAAACAAGAGAACAGATTCGTATTCGCAATCCCCGTCGATGGGGAACCTAGAATAGACGAAGAAAGATACGTTTATACTGATGGAAAATCTCTGCACTCGGATAACCAACTGACGGAAAAGTCTTGTCTAATCTTGCCGCTAAAACCGAAACACGACTTTTTACGATGGTACGAAAAGCACGTAGAAAATCATAACCCGAATGCACCGTTGCATCGCCGATGCGCGAATTTCTGTACGCAATATGTTTTGATTCCCTCTGAAGGAAAGAGACCCGCTCAAATCTTTATACGACCGGTGTTCAAATTCCTTGACGAAAACGATATCGAGGTAGTAGATACCCATAGCTTTTATAAGAAACCCCAGTGTCGTTATCTAATAGGTATAGACAGAGGGATTAACTATCCGTACAGAGCCGTAGTTTTCGACACAGAATCGAATACGGTAGTAGCCGACGTGTTCATCCGTGGCGGAAAAGATGAGTGGAAACGATTGCGAGATGCTCTCGCTTATCACCAAAGTCGGAGAGATACTTTGCGGAACGCAGGGGGTTCGCCTACTGCGATTGAACGAGAAATTAAGCAAATAAGAAGATTGAGAAGAAAAGAAAGAGGGCTAAACAAAATAAAAACCGTAGAATCCATTGCAAACTTGGTCTCTTGGACGGAAAGAGAACTTGGCGCAGGGGAGTATTGTTTTGTAATCGAAGACTTAAGAGATATGAATTTGAAAAGGAACAATAGGGTCAAATATCTGGCTGCTATTCACGATGCACTTTTCAATCAAATGAGAAAACACGGGTATAAATTCACGGAAAGAAAAAACAATCCGAATGTTGTAGATGGACTTCGAGAAGAATGGGCATATGCCACGAGTCAGATTTCGCCATCAGGTTGGTATGCATCGAAAGAAATCGTAGAGAGCATGTTAGCGAAAGACAAAACGCAATATATAGGAAGAAAAATAGGTTTTCACTTCTGTTGCGAACCAGATGAACGAGGCTTGTACCACAAAGTGAAGTATGCCCCACCGTCGAGCGGTGGAAGGAAACCGGTTCCATGGGTGAAAGGAACGGAAAGAGATTCTAAAGGGCAACGATGGAGACTCTTTGGACAAGAACTCTTTTGGGACCCCACGGTAAAACATTTTGCAGATGTTGACTTCCCTCATGGAATTGTTTTAGACGCTGATTTCGTGGGGGCTTTCAACATAGCATTGCGTCCTGTTATAAAAGACGGTAAAGGTAAAGGTTTTGGAAAAAGAGAAGTCGTCGAAGCGCACCAAAAACTGAACCCCACCGTAAAGTTCGATTGTGAAGTCACTGCTTACGAGTTCGTGGAAGTAGACGGAGACCCCCGTGGAGCTTTGAGAAAAGTTTCTTTACGCCCAAAAAATGAGAATTTTCGTGGTATAATATAAGTCCTTACCTCGGGTGCGGTCGGTTCCTGGTCCGATGGTCTATATGACGAACGTGAACAGCACCACCCGAAAGGGTTCCGCACGACAACCCTCTTTCAGGGGGTAAGGTCTTTACAAAGTCATTTTAGCGATGGAGGCTCCTCGATCTCGGGGAGCCTCTAAACCAAATCGAGTAGAGAAAGGGGAAGAAATGAGATTCGAGCTCGTCGAAGAGCCAGGAAGCATCGTTTATAAGCACTCAGAACGGTTAATACTTTGCCGCCCTAAAAACCCTGCTCGACATGAAGCGTCCCTTGAAGAACAACTCGAAGCATCACTACGGCTCATAAAGAATAAAAAACGTGCAACCCTTAGAAACCCCTATCCCCGTTCCGACAAGATTCACGTTCCTGTCCTTCACCTCGACCATCTCCTTTTGGGAGAACACGGAATAACCGTCTCCTCTGATGCGATAGCCTTATGCTGTGAAAGGGGCGTTGACCTCACGATTGTCAATAAACGTGGAATACCAATCGGGAAATTCTTTGCTCCTGCTTTGCATGGTACATGTCGTACTCGCCGTGCCCAAATCTCAGCATATTCTAAGCCATCGGGACAATCCTTTGCAATATCAGTGGTTATTGGTAAACTGAAAAATCAAATGCTAAATTTGAAGTACTTTACGAAAAGCCGAGTCCAGAAGAAGGAATTAGTGAAATGTTCAAAAGAGGCCTCGCTCCGAATACAAACTATATGTGACTCGATAAGCGCATTAGGAGTTTTCAAAGACATGGAATCTTGTCGTGAAGCTGTGATGAGTATGGAGGCTGCCGCTGCTCGCGAATATTGGTTTGTATTGAGCATTATCTTCGGGAAAGAAACTTTTCCAGAGAGGGAACAACGAGGCACGAAAAATCCAGTAAATGCGGCATTGAATTATGCGTATGGCGTTTTAGCAGCGGAGATTTGGCGAGCAACGATTCTTGCAGGATTAGAACCTTACGCAGGATTTCTTCATGCAGACCGTCCAGGAAGGTTGAGCTTTGTGCTCGATTTAATGGAAGAGTTTAGACCGATATTCGATAGAATAGTTTTCTCGTTGATTTCAAAAAAATGGAAAATCGAACTCGATGATCATCATTGGCTTACTATAGATTGCAAGCGTAGACTTTTGGATACCATAGCTGAAAAAATGGACAAAAAAGAACTTTACAAAGATAAACAACACTCTCTAAGGAATATCATGCAACTCCAGGCGCGCTCCGCTGCTATGCATTTCCTCGGTAAGGAAACTTATAAACCTTTTGTTCAAGGATGGTAGCAATGAAATGGATAGTAGTGTATGATATCGAAGACGACCAAATCCGAAGTAAAATTAGTGATTATTGTCTCGATAAAGGATTAGAGCGAATTCAATACAGTTGCTTTCTCGGAGATATGACGCGAGCATTAGCGAAAGAACTCGCAAGCAAATGTAAGAAAAAACTCGGTGATAATCCAGGAAAAATACGGTTAGTACCTATTTGTGAGAAAGACCTCTCCGGACAAATTTCCATAGAGGTTTAATGCAGTTCGACGACTGGGTGAACATTTCTGAATTACGACAATGGCTCTATTGCCCTCGCGTTGTATGGCATCAAAGAGTTTTAGGATGCCAAAGACCAACGACAGCCTCGATGGAGGATGGAAAATCTCTTGAGGAAGAACGCAGGTCAAGGGAGAAAAGGCGCAGCGAAATCGTTGGAATACCCGGGCGGAAATTCTACAATGTCTATCTTTTTTCTAAAACATTGAAACTCGTTGGTGTATGCGATATGGTGCTTGAATTATGGCAGGATAACACCAATCGTATAATTCCTATCGAATGGAAAGCGACCTCTGAGAAATTAGATTCGCGACATAGAGTGCAACTCGCAGGTTATGGCATGCTTTTGCGAGAGGCAGAAGGACAATGCGATTTTGGTTTGTTGGTTTCTCTTCCTTCCATGCGAGTAGAAAGCGTCATATTCGATGCAAAGATATGTAGGAAGGTGCTTAGACTACGTGATCAAATCATTAAGGCTTTAAGAGAGGCAACCATGCCAGAACCGACCCCCAATAGGGCAAAATGCATGTCTTGCGAATTCAAACGCTTTTGCAACGATATCTGGTAGTTTTCGAAGATTGATTTCTTGGATAGGATATGCGGTCAATCTTCGAAAACTACCTAAGTTTGTACTTATGCTTCTTGTTTCCTCAAGGCTTTTTTTGACAGTTGGCTTTTGGGAAAGTCCTTTCCTTCGAGATTTTAGGTTCGTTAAAGTGGGATTTTTCGAAGATCGAGCCCCTTTTCGTGGCATCTGACAATCTTCGAAATACCTTTTTTTGGCTCAAAATGCCACCCATTCCCTAAAAAAGGCGAATTTGGAGGCATTATAGAGGGTAAAATGGCAAAAAGAGGCCTTTCAACCACTTTGCGGACGACAATGTGAACGGTCGCAACGCTAAAATGACATTGTAAAGGAATGAAAGGAATTAAAACAATCGGAACCGGAGTCAGAACCTTATAAGTCGCAACGCTAAAATGACATTGTAAAGGAATGAAAGTGTGCGAGCCAGCCCGATTTCGTGTCGAGACCTTCGGGTCGCAACGCTAAAATGACATTGTAAAGGAATGAAAGTTATAGTCGACGCTGGCGATTTTGGTGGGAGGAGGAGCGGGTGTCGCAACGCTAAAATGACATTGTAAAGGAATGAAAGGCCTATTCGAGGCGAACCCTCCTCACGATGTGCATTGCCTGTCGCAACGCTAAAATGACATTGTAAAGGAATGAAAGCTTCTATGCCGAATGGTCGGCATAGCTGATTCTCATGATTCGTCGCAACGCTAAAATGACATTGTAAAGGAATGAAAGCTCCGAAGACCCGTTCTGCCCCCTTGTCTCTTACGGCTTTGTCGCAACGCTAAAATGACATTGTAAAGGAATGAAAGTGAGGGTTAAATCCATAGAAGGGGCTATAGGCAGAAAATCTAGTCGCAACGCTAAAATGACATTGTAAAGGAATGAAAGGGAAGGAGTAGAAAGATGACGAAAATAAGAGTATACAGTCGCAACGCTAAAATGACATTGTAAAGGAATGAAAGGCAATCTCCATCCAGTCCCTCTCAACCCACCGACTTCCTTCGTCGCAACGCTAAAATGACATTGTAAAGGAATGAAAGCGAAGCTATCCGCAAGTGCGTGGGAAGGATGAGTGACGTCGCAACGCTAAAATGACATTGTAAAGGAATGAAAGATCCCATAAGGAGCGAGAACGCCGCGCTCAATTCCGGTCGCAACGCTAAAATGACATTGTAAAGGAATGAAAGACACCGGGAATGCGTCCCGTATCTTCTCATTGCGGTCGCAACGCTAAAATGACATTGTAAAGGAATGAAAGTCATCTTGACCCTGTTGCTGCTTTCAATGCTGCTTATGGTCGCAACGCTAAAATGACATTGTAAAGGAATGAAAGTGCAGAAGCAGATGACGATGATAGCTGCATCGACGGAGGGTCGCAACGCTAAAATGACATTGTAAAGGAATGAAAGCGATGATCATGATGGCGAGCCCGAGAGCGGCGAAATCGTCGCAACGCTAAAATGACATTGTAAAGGAATGAAAGAGTTATTGCTATAATTCGTCTTTAGAATCGTGAAGCCGAACGTCGCAACGCTAAAATGACATTGTAAAGGAATGAAAGTGCGGGAAACGAAGCACTTCGTCTAAAAGTTCTTCGTTCGTCGCAACGCTAAAATGACATTGTAAAGGAATGAAAGTTGAACACCTGCACGAGCGACCGCGGAGGATACTCGCGTCGCAACGCTAAAATGACATTGTAAAGGAATGAAAGACGACTGGTGAGTGTAATCCGAACCCACGGTGTCGGCAGAAAGTCGCAACGCTAAAATGACATTGTAAAGGAATGAAAGCACTTCTTCGCAAGACTTTTTTCTTCATCTATTGCTGCTGTCGCAACGCTAAAATGACATTGTAAAGGAATGAAAGTGAAAAATACTCGGTGGAGCGTAAGGCTCCGAAGGAGTAGAAAGAGTCGCAACGCTAAAATGACATTGTAAAGGAATGAAAGGGAATAAACTACCGACCGTCTATCCTTCCCCCCGAAAGTCGCAACGCTAAAATGACATTGTAAAGGAATGAAAGCAAAACGATAGAAGAGCTCAGAGAGGCATGTGACAAGCTAGTCGCAACGCTAAAATGACATTGTAAAGGAATGAAAGTTAGCTTGCGCATCTCCGGCATTGCGTATCGGATGAGTGCGAGTCGCAACGCTAAAATGACATTGTAAAGGAATGAAAGCCGTCATCCCGCCGGAGTTCGTGGGGATCACCTTTGTCGCAACGCTAAAATGACATTGTAAAGGAATGAAAGCATAGAAGGGCCTCTACCGTGAATAGCAAGAATGAGAGTCGCAACGCTAAAATGACATTGTAAAGGAATGAAAGAGCGGGGAACGAGAAGCGAGCGGACTCGAACGAATGATGTCGCAACGCTAAAATGACATTGTAAAGGAATGAAAGCTTCAGGGTCGGGGTCAAAAAAATGTGGTAGGGGGAGACGTCGCAACGCTAAAATGACATTGTAAAGGAATGAAAGATGTCCTTGAATTTCTGTGCTATATCATATAAGGTCATTTTCCATGTCGCAACGCTAAAATGACATTGTAAAGGAATGAAAGAAGTCCAAAAGTATCCAACGAAAGAAGCCTTTTTGAAATGTCGCAACGCTAAAATGACATTGTAAAGGAATGAAAGTCCTTTGGGCAAATAATTTCCATCTCCAAATTTGGAGTGTCGCAACGCTAAAATGACATTGTAAAGGAATGAAAGCGATAAATGGGTCAAGGAACATCCCTCGAATGGAAAAAGAGATTGTCGCAACGCTAAAATGACATTGTAAAGGAATGAAAGAATACTTCTTTTTCATGAAGCCCTGCAACAAGATTCCGTCGCAACGCTAAAATGACATTGTAAAGGAATGAAAGAAAGCGTCTTGAAAAAGCGATGAAAAGACAAAAGAAAGCGTCGCAACGCTAAAATGACATTGTAAAGGAATGAAAGTTGACAAGGGTTCACGGTACTACATGTAGACAAGACGGTAGTCGCAACGCTAAAATGACATTGTAAAGGAATGAAAGCTGTCAAGGGTTCAAGGGTACCTATACCTAAAGTGAGAGAGTCGCAACGCTAAAATGACATTGTAAAGGAATGAAAGAGAGGCATACCTGCTTCGGCAAAAAGCATGGGGAATACAAGTCGCAACGCTAAAATGACATTGTAAAGGAATGAAAGATGTCCTTGAATTTCTGTGCTATATCATATAAGGTCATTTTCCATGTCGCAACGCTAAAATGACATTGTAAAGGAATGAAAGATTCCTCAAACATCGCCATCCTTGTTTTTGCTCCTGGTCGCAACGCTAAAATGACATTGTAAAGGAATGAAAGAAGTCCAAAAGTATCCAACGAAAGAAGCCTTTTTGAAATGTCGCAACGCTAAAATGACATTGTAAAGGAATGAAAGCCAGTTCAGCGCCTCCACGTTTAGCAGAACGAACGCCTGTCGCAACGCTAAAATGACATTGTGGCTAAAATTCAACATTTCATGGCGGACCGAAAGTGGTCCTTGAAGACAAAAGATGGCGTAGGGGAATCCTACGCCATAGCAGTTAGGACATTCTATCGTTATCTTTTCCGCTCGATTACCCAACCTATTTTCTGGGAGGTTTATTCGGAACGACTGTACGCAACAAAAACCCCTCATTACGACCTGTCGTCGCGTTGTAGCCATACCCGACAATGTAGCGTCCGTCGGCAGAGGCTGAGGAGGCTAGATTGAGCACTGACCCGTCAGAAAGAAGATTTGCGTACGTCACATTCAGGTCCTCCATTCCGCCCACCGTTGTCCAACGGAAGGCATGAGCAGTAGTATTCCCGGCGAGCCACGCCCTACCAACCACGACAGAGCCGTCAGCAGAAACGCCATGTGCTTCGCTATGAGAGCAACCTAAGGTGCCCAAGTCCTGCATCCCACTCCCAGGCGTCCAAATAAAGGCGTGAAAAAAACTATCTCCAGGAAGGAATGCATAACCGACTACGACAGAGCCATCGGCAGAAACTTTATACGCAACACTGTGCGAGCCGCCCAAGGTGCCCAAATCTTGCATGCCGCCCCCAGGCGTCCAAAGAAAAGCGTGAGTATTGCTGTTGCTGGGAGTGTACGAAGCGCCGACTATGACAGATCCATCTGAAGATACGCCTAATGCTTGGCTGGTGAGGCCGCCCAAGGTACCCAAGTCCTGCATCCCGCCTGAGGGCGTCCAACGAAAAGCGTGCCAGGTATTGGAGTCGCCTGCTATGTAGGATAAACCGACGACCACAGAGCCGTCGGCAGAAACGTCATAGGCAAAACTGTAATCGCCGCCCAGCGTGCCCAAGTCTTGCATCCCGGACACCGACGTCCAACGAAAGGCGTGAGCGCTACCGCTAGCGGTAGTTGACCCACCAACTATGACATTGCCATCATTAGATACACCATACGCATTGCTATAATCGCCACCCAGCGTCCCCAAGTCCACCATCCCTCCCATCGACGTCCAACGAAAGGCATGAGTAATGACATTGTCGTAAGGTGTGGTTGAGTCGCCGACTACGACTGAGCCTTTGGGGGAAACATCTTTCGCTGAGCTATATGCGTTGCCTAACGTACCCAAATCCTGCATCCCGGCTGACGACGTCCAACGAAAGGCGTGTGTAGCACCAGTGGCAGTGTACGACTCGCCAACCACGACCGGGTCAGAAGAAACGCCCCATGCATCGCTGAAAGAACCGCCAAGCGTACCCAGCCAGGTCAACTTCTGTGCATTGCCACTCATCCACGTGCCAAGCTCAATGCCTAGCACCAAAAGCGCTTTTATGGAGAAATGTTTCATGATCTTCTTCATCATTCTTCTCCTTTTCTGAGCATTTCGTATGCGATTCGTAACTTAGTTAATTTGTAACACAAAAAATGTAAAATTTTTCTTTCATTTTTTGTCTTTTTTACGAGCCTTGTAAGACGTAGGTTTTCTGACCACTCCGAGGGGATCTCCCTGCTTTGCAAGGGAAACATAGAAAAATGGACGATCTTATTTAATCTTCTGCGTGCTGAAGTCCTATGAACGAGGAAGAGATTCTTATTTCGGTGCGATCAATGTAGGAATCCTACCGTTGCGGAAGGTATAAATCCAGGCTTCTTCTTTCGAGGGTATCGCGCGACCTTTCAGTACCACGAAATCCAGTTCGCCTGCTTTATCTACGGCTTTTTGCGCCTCGACGGATCTTTTGTTCAAATCGAGAGCGGCGCTGTATGTGAACCATGTCCAGGGGTATTGCCCCCCCGCTCGCGTGGCGGCTTCCGCGTAACGCAATGCCTCTTCGTTCTTATTTAAAAACATATTCATGATGGCGAGGCCATTGAGTGCTTCCGCTGCGTCGGGTTTCGCTTCCAGAGCGACTTCCATATAAACTCGCGCTTGTTCGAGCAATATTTCTTTATCTTTCGGGTCTACACCTTTTGCCAAAGCACTGGCGAGCGCTTCATAACCGCGCTGAATATACGCATCGAAAAGCAAGGGATTTTGCATGACTGTTTTCTTGAAGTTCTCCCGTGACTCTGCATAATTCCCGTTGTAATATTGCAACACGGATAGATAGAAATATACTTCTGGGTCGGTAATGTTCTTTCGCAGCATGTCATTAATCTGACTGCTGATGGCGTTCAAATCTCCTTTTCTCACCGCCAAATATGCTGCCGCAGTCGTGACGATAGGCGATTCTGTTCCCGCTAAGATCGCATTTCGAATCGCTTCCGAGGCTTTGTCGTAATTACGATAATATGCATAACCCGCAGCGAGCAAAGCATAAGTTACTTCGTCCGGAGTGCCGCGAGTTTCTATCGCTTTGAGAACATCCCAAGCCTCTTTCATGCGACCCGAACGCATCTCTACGAAGACCAAACGATTGCCAATCGCGTTATCTGGTTTGATGTCGTTCCACTTTTCCCTCAAAAGTCTTCGCGCGGCACTGTATTCGTTGTTCGCGATGTATAAATCCACTATCGCGAGGCGGTTTTCATCCGTGAGTTTTCCGAGCGCCTTCAATCGCAGTTCATTCGCTTTGCGTTTATAAATCACTGCGTTTTTCAAACTCGTCGCAATCGTTTTGAGCGCATCGCCTTTTTCGCCGCTTATCGAAATCGTACGAAAGGCTCTTTCGACATGAATTCCGCTTAGAAGTTCCGCTGTGTCTACACTCTCTTCGGAAAGGTATGCGTCTTCCGCCCATTTTTCTGCTTCATCCAAAATGCCTTTGCCCAGAAATGCACGTGCCATCGTAATTTTTGCAGGAACGTAATTCTCGTCTGCTTTCAGTGCGATGCGACAAGCACGAATCGCCTCGTCGAATTTGGATGCTTGTAAGAACTTTATTGCGTTGTCCGTATGATATTTCGCGCCTTTTCCGACTTCATTGTCCACCAATAAGTTGAGTTTGAGTCGTTTACTCTCACCGTTCGCTGCAAATGCGGCGATTTCGAGAGTAAGTGGACCTTCTTTTTCCAACACCGTGTCAATCGTAAAGGTATACGGAGTGCTCGTATCGGTGCTACGAAGTTCGTCATTGACATAAAACTCGACTTGGTTGATTGGGGAATCCGAAACAACGGTAACGCGAATTTCGACGACTCCCGTGAGTTTGTCGCCATTCTTTACAGAGGAGTTAATCTTGATGTCTGCAAAAGCAGTTGCGGCGAGAAAAGCCGCAAAAAGAGAGCAAAGAAGTTTAGGGGTTTTCATGTCTATTTCTCGTTTCCAATTTTATTCGAAGAGGTGAAAATATTGCCCGCTTCGGGACTGAAGATTCGACGCTTACACCCGGCAAAAGGGTTCATTAGAGAGCCTGCTCGCCGCGCTCCCCCGTTCTGACCCGGACTGCGTCCAGTTCTCGGAGAACGACGATTTTCCCGTCCCCAGAGCGTCCTGTATGCGCGGTACGCAGAATCGTCTCGACCGCGGTTTCCCGCATAGAATCCGGCACGACCGCTTCGAGTTTTATTCTCGCCGGAAGCGAAACTACATAGGATTCGCCCAGGAACCATTCTGTGGGCTCAGGCGAACTTCCGCAACCTCGAGCATCCGTAACGGTCAAACCAGTCACCCCTTTTTCAGCGAGGGCGGTTTTCACTTCTTCTAATTTATGCGGGCGGATATAGGCGATGATTCGAAACACAGAAAGAGTATGCCTCGGATTAAAAAATTATGCATCCAAAATCTGTTCGGGTTCGCATTGGAGTTTCGTGGATTTGGGTAAGTCGCGTTTGCGAATGACGCCGACGAGTTCCGTGGAGACGATTTTCACTTTCTCCGAAGCGCATTTTTCTTCGATCCAGGAAAAGATTGCGTCGAAACTCATTTCGTCTGGTTTCGTGAGGTTCATGGAAACTTGGCTCATTCCTCGTGAAGGCAGAGGGAAACCTAACGCACGCACACCGATAAATCGTGGGTCGGTTTCTCGCAATGTGCGAATTTCTTTCGCGATGTTTTTGGCGAATGTCGCGTCCGGTTGGTCGAGATTCACGTTAGCGGCAATGAGCCAATCGCGCAAACCCATGACTGTAGCCCCCCATTGTGGATGCGCATAATCGGGCCCGCAATCGGAAGGAAGTTTCTTTCCTTGTAATCCTTCGAATTCTCCTTTGCGTAGGGAAGGTAAATCTTGCGCGTGCCCCCCCTTAGCGCTTTTTTCGTACAGAAAGACCGGAATAGAATATCGCCCGGCGAACTCTTTACAGAGTTTTTCGATCAGTTGATTCGCTTCGTTTTCAGAGCCATCGCCGAGAAGAACGAAAGGGCAAACGTCCAACGCGCCCATACGAGGGTGAACACCATGATGTTTGCGCAAATCTATATGCACCAGAAGGGAGTGCGCGAGAGTGAGAACCCCTTGGATAACGATTTCTGCATTTCCTGAAAAAGCCGTGACCGTGCGGGCATGGTCAGGGTCGCCTTTCGCATAGTGCCATTGCAGAGGGAGCGATTTACATTCTTCGACGGCGATTCTCACGGCGTCTTTCGGACCGATAGACCAGTTCGCCACGCAAAGAAAGTTCACTAAGATAGAATTATAACGGATGGGAAATGAAATTTCGTAGGTTTACGTTCCGAATCGAAAAATTTCGGCAAGAAAAGTGCGAATAATAACATGGGTTTGAAACGCATCCCCCCCTTTTGTACTGGATTCGGAGAATTTCAAAGAATTTCTAAAGTCCCATGAAGTGATAGCCGCTATCTACGTAAATCACTTGACCCGTTACCCCTCTGCTCAAATCGCTCATGAGATAGACGGCAGTCGAAGCCACTTCTTTTTGTTCTGCCGGTCGTTTCAGAGGCGCTTTTTCCACCAAAACAGGTTGCATTTGTGCGAAACCTTTGATGCCTCTTGCCGAAACCGTGCTTATCGGACCGGGAGAAATCGCATTTACGCGTATTCCTCGCCCCCCCATTTCGTAAGCCAAATGGCGTGTGATTGCCTCCAAAGCAGCCTTTGCCACCCCCATGACGTTGTAAAACGGGATAACGCGTTGACTGCCTAAATAGGTCATCGTAAGGAGGCTGGCATTGTCGTGCAAAAGTTCCTCCAATCCCTTCGTCATGGCAAGAAAAGAATAGGCGGAGGTTTCGAGAGCGATGCGAAATCCCTCTCGGCTCGTGTCCAAAAAACGGCCTGCGAGTTCTTCGCGTAAAGCGTAAGCGACGGAATGCACGGTAAAATCGAGCCCCCCCAATCTTTCTCTCAACTCTTCTCGCATCGATTCGATTTGCGCATCGTCGTTCAAATCCGCTATGACGGTGGGATACGGTTCTTGATTTTCGAAAAGTCGCTGGGCACTTTCTTTCATTCTTTCGTTTTGCACTCCGATTGCCACTTCGGCACCGTGTTCTCTCGCAGCCTGCGCAATCGCCCAGGCGATGCTGAATTGATTCGCAACTCCGAATACGAGCCCTTTTTTCCCTTCGAGCAACTTCATAAAGTCTTGAGAGTATACCAGAAAGTGCTTTTACTGCGAGGTGTCCGACTGTTTTTATATACAGGGCGAATGATAAAGATATTAAACGATATTTACCCCGCGCAGTCCTTTCGTAATTTCTCCGATTACGTAAGCGCTTTCGCCCGCATCGTTCAAGCGCTGTACGACGGCACTCGCCGTTTCACTCGCGCAGATTAATACCATTCCGATGCCCATATTGAATGTTTTGAACATCTCTTCTATGGTTATTTCTCCGTCCGATTGAATCATCTCGAAAATCGGAGGGACAGTCCACGAGCGTCGCTCGATGACCGCTCTTGCGTCTTTGGGAAGCACGCGTGGGATATTCCCTTGGAATCCCCCCCCTGTGATATGGGCGACCGCCTTGATTAAACCTTCTTCTTGCAAAATGGGATAAACCGAACTGAAATAGCACCTATGCGGGCGAAGAAGTTCTTCTCCTAAAGTCCGTCCTAATTCTGGAATCACATCTGTTACCGCTCTTCCTTTTTTCTCGAAAAGTGCGCAGCGTGCTAAAGAATAGCCGTTCGTGTGAAGACCATCGCTCGCAATTCCGATGATTAAATCGCCGTTGAAAATATTTTCCCTCGGATAGATTTTGTTTTTGTCTACCACTCCAACAATTGCTCCTACGATGTCGAATTCGCCTTCGCAGTACACACTCGGCATTTCCGCGAGTTCCCCCCCCAAAAGTGCGCACTCCACTTCACGACACGCCTCTGCCATCCCCTGCACGATTTCCACCACTTGCTCCGCTGATAATTTCGAACTCGCATAGTAATCCAAGAAAAACAAGGGTTTTGCACCCACGCAAAGAATATCGTTCACGCAATGGCTGACGATATCTCGACCCAAACCCCGGAAATAGCCCACCATAGCGGCTATTTTCGTTTTCGTCCCGATGCCATCTATACTGCTTGCGAGAACAGGAGTTTCGAACCCTGTAAAAATGCCAGAAAACATCCCTCCGAATGACCCTACATCGCTCAACACCTGCGGTGTATATGTGCTTCGGACGGCATCTTGGAATCCTCGTATCGCGCGCTCCGCCTCCCTTATGTCTACACCCGCGCTTTCGTAGGTCAAGGGTTTATCGGTAGAAGATTTATCCGACATTTCTAAGGGGTTTTACCCTCTTTGAAACCAAATAAATCTTTAGAACGTTCCGGGCTATCCTTTCAGTCGTCTTATAAGTGAACTATAGAAGAGCGAAATGACATTGAATCTATTGATTTTAGTACTTGTTTTCACAACCTCGAGTTTTTCGAGTATTCAGAATTGGACTTGGAAACGCTACGCATTCGGGAGTCCATCGCTAAGTATCGAACTGCCCACTCCCTCCGAGAAAACGAATCTCAAACTTTCGGAAGATATGAGTGCGAAAGTAAAAACCATAGAAACCTATCAGGTTTCATCATCGGGCTTATTCGTAATGATGTCTTTTTTAGAATATAAAGAAGGTGTGGTGACGGATGCAAAAAAAGCGGCGCAAGGTGCTATGGCGAATGTCCGGGCACAAGCGGGCTTGACGGATTTCACGGTGGAATACAAGGAACTGTCGATTTCAGGAAAACGAGCGGTTCAAGTGAAGGCAAGATATCGCAAAGGGACGACCCCTATGGGGTTTTCGGGTGTTTATATCGTCGAAGGTCAGAAACTTTGGCAGGTCAACCTGGGTTATGCGACTTCAGACCTAAAAGCCCAAGAGGCATCAGAAAGAATTCTTCGTTCTATTCGATTTATTCCCTCGAAATCCTGAAAGCAGAAGCCTTTACGAAGTAAAATAATAAAGTATCGTGGTTCCTCTTTCCGTCCTTTACCCTGAGGATGATAGACCTAAGGAAGAGTGCGGGATTTTCGGTGTTTATGCACCTAACCTCGAAGCAGCGCGTTTAACCTTCTTCGGTCTTTTTTCTTTGCAGCATCGTGGACAGGAATCTTGCGGGATTGCCGTCTCCGATGGCAGACGAGTTCGCATGCATAAAGACATGGGGCTCGTGAGCCAAGTTTTCAACGAAGAAATTCTCAAAACTCTTCCCGGGCACATGGCTATAGGTCACACGCGCTATTCGACGACGGGTTCGAGTGTCGTAAGGAATGCTCAACCGATTCTCAGTCGCACGGTTTATACCGGTGATTTGGCAGTTGCTCACAACGGAAATTTGATTAATGCCAAAGAACTGCGTGAAGAACTGGAAGCGAAAGGCGAAAAATTCAACACCACGAACGATAGCGAAGTTATCGCGAAACTTTTAGCGCGAGAAACCGAAACGGATTTCGCTAAAGCCATAGCTAATGTGATGGCTCGCTTGCAAGGTGCATATAGCGTTGCCGTTCTCACGATAGACAGAATCGCGGCATTCCGAGATCCATACGGAGTACGCCCTTTGGTTTTAGGCGAGTTGGAAGGGGGGGGATATTGTGTGGCGAGCGAGACCTGCGCGTTTAATCCCGTAAAGGCAAAACTTTTACGTGAAATTCGTCCTGGAGAAATCGCTGTTGTGGATGCGAATGGTCCTCGAATCGTTCAAGGTCTTCCGATCGTTCGTCCTGCGCTTTGTATGTTCGAGTTCATCTACTTTGCTCGACCCGACAGCGTCATGTACGATACACGCCTTTATGTTGCACGGGAACGAATGGGAGAACAACTTGCGCGAGAGCATCCTGTGGAAGCAGACCTCGTCATACCCGTCCCCGATACGGGTTACCCTGGTGCTATCGGTTACAGTCGTGTGAGCGGGATTCCATTCGGAGAGGGACTGATCAAGAGCCGCTATATCCACAGGACGTTTATTCAGCCGGACCAGCGGATGCGCGAGATGGGGGTTCGCATGAAACTCCATCCTTTAGATGAAGCAATTCGTGGAAAAAGACTGGTTTTGGTAGACGATTCCATCGTTCGCGCGACGACGACGAAGCAAATCGTGCGGATGCTCTTCGAAAGCGGTGCGAAGGAAGTGCATGTGAGGATAACAGCCCCCCCTATCAAGTTTCCTTGCTACTACGGAATCGACATGGCATCGCGCGGAGAACTCGCCGCCGCGAAGTGGACCGAAGAAGAAATCAGAGAACGAATTGGTGCCACCTCTTTGGGATATCTGAGCATTGACGGGGTCGTAAAGGCTGTGGGGCGGAAAAAGAATCGTTTTTGTCTCGCTTGCTTCAATGGAGATTATCCGATTCCTGTTCCGGAAGAAGTGCGAAAAGACGTTTTCGAACGACCGAAAGTCGGGGCATTCGCAACGGTTACCACGAAGCAGACGTCGCTCCCCTTCGATGAAATAGAAGCGGAAGACGGGGAAGTTTCGGTTGTCAAACAAACGTCCTGAATGGAATGAACGAGGATATTCAAATTCGTAAAATCGGAAACCTTACGATACGCATCAATAGGAGCGTATGCATCGGTAGTGCGAATTGCGTGAAGGTCGCTCCGGAGGTTTTCGAATTGGACGAAAAAAATCTCTGTACTTTCGTGAACGAACCGGAAGCGATAGACGAAGAAAGACTGCTCGAGGCATGTGACGTTTGCCCCGTAGATGCCCTCGAGGCGAAAGACGAATCTGGCACGCTGCTCGTTCCGAAAAAAGCGACTCTATCTTAAATTCTTAGTAGCAGTAATTGCGGTTTCGCGACTAAATAAAGAGTTTCTGAAAAATCAGATCTCACGTTCGGCAAAAGTCTGCGTTTAATGCTGTTCTTATTCTTTTCTGCCTTTTCCTTATTTATTTTTCTGATCGAAAAAAGATAAAATTAATACGATTTATGGCTGGTCATTCTAAATGGGCGAACATTAGGATTCGCAAATCGAAACAGGATGCGCTTCGAGGCATTCTGTTTACTAAATTGGCGCGTGAAATCACCGTTGCAGCGAAATTGGGTGGTCCCGACCCCGAAGCGAATCCACGCCTTCGCGTCGCTATTGCTAAAGCGCGCCAAAACAGAATGCCGAAGGAATCCATCGAGCGCGCCATCGAAAAAGCCACGAAAGGCGGGGAAGGAGCGAACTTAGAAGAAGCATGGTACGAAGGGAAAGGTCCGGGCGGAGTAGCAATCCTCGTCAAAGTCCTCACGGATAATAAAAATCGCACCCTTCCCGAATTGCGCCATGCGTTTACAAAGGGGGGGGGAAGTTTGGTGCCGAACGGCTCGGTGAGTTGGCAATTCAAACAGCAAGGGGAAATCATGGTGCCTGTTCAAAGCGCTGACGAAGAAGCGCTTACGCTCGCGGCTTTGGAGGCTGGCGCGGAAGACGTCATTAAGGATAATGGCTACTACACGATTATCACACCGGTAGAGGCATTTCATAAAGTTCGAGACGCTTTGGAAAAGCAAAACTACGAAATCGAATCCGCCGATTTGGCAATGAATCCGATTCAAAAAGTCGAGTTAAGTCGTGAGGATGCGCAAAAAGTGCTACGTCTTTTAGAGAGTTTAGAGGAACTGGAAGACGTACAAGATACCTATACCAATGCCGAATTGCCGGACGATTTAGAATAAAATCATTCGCACACGAATGAGACCCCTTCCTTGGGTTACCTTTACTTTGATTCTTGCGCAGCTCGCTGTCGCTGCATTTACTTTAGGAGACTCCGATGCCGCATATTCATGGGGTTTTATTCCGAAAGAGGGATTTCTCGAACGAACGGTTACGATATTCACTTCTTTATTCGTCCATGTTGACCCTATTCATTTATTGGGCAATTTATTGTTTTTAGCGGCAGTCGGACCCGTTGTCGAATCCGCGGCTGGCGCAATTCGATTCGGTGTCGTTTATCTTCTTTCCGGTATCTTCGGTGTTTTCGTTCATTCGATGATGGTTTTAGCCGCGCAACCCAATATCGCATCCGAACCGTTGATAGGAAGTAGTGCGGCGACAGTGGGTCTCATCGGCTATTCGTGGTTACGTTTTTACCGTTTTCGCGTTCCCGTCGCTCCGGGATGGAAAGTGCCAGTTTTCGTAATTGCAATCGTATGGGTTATTTTACAAGTCGCTGGTGGATTTTGGTCGAATATCCAACTCGGTTCAGAAAATTCCTATTGGTCGCATTTGGGGGGGTTCTTGATTGGGTTTTCTCTGGCGATACTCTTCGGCGCAAGAAAAGCAGCGTTAGAAGAAAGTTATGCGCCAGTGCTGGAAGAAGCACGCACCCGCTCACCGCAGGCATTAATCAACGCAGCAAAGGAAATTTTAACTCAAAACCCCGACTCCCTCTTTGCTCTTAAAGCACTCGCTGAAGGGTTCCTTGCGCAAAACGACCATGAGGAAGCGCTGAAAGCGCTCGAAAAAATGTTGGATAAAGATCCGCTTTACGAAAATGCTTTCGCTGTGAAAAAAATCAGCGAACTTCGGGGATGGGAAAGAATTCCCTCAGTTCGCAGGCTTCGAATTGCGGAGCAATTGTTACCTTCTCAGCCCGAAGTGGCAGAACATATTCTGCAGAGCATACTGCGAGAAAGTCGAGATGCGACAACCGTCCATGCTCTTGCGATGATGTTGGACATCGTTGCAAAATCCGACCCGACATCCGCCCGCCATTATGCATCCGAACTGGAGAAACATTTTCCTTTCAGTCCCGTCACAGAAATTGCGCGTTCGAAGTATCCCGAATTATTCCTTCGCAAGGCGTAAGCTTTTAAATTTCTGGTGTACCTATATCCGCTTTCCCCGATTTAATCTCCTCTCTCGCTTTGCGAGCTAATTCTTCGTACAGTTGTTGGAATTTTTCTAAAATGTTCATGTCCAATTCTTCTAAATCGAGGAGAGAGTTGTGCGCTCCTTTCGTAGCACGAAGGAGCTCATCCAGTTTAATTTGCATCGCTGCGGTGTCCCGCATTTGGGTGTTCTGAATGATAAACACCATGAGAAACGTGATGATTGTGGTCGCGGTATTAATGACCAACTGCCAAGTGTCACTAAATCTGAACATAGGTCCTGTAATTAACCAAATTAAAATAATTGCTAAGGCTATTAAAAAAGCGAACGGATGCCCCGTCCAGCGCGAAGCCCATTTCGCGAAACGAGAAAACCATGTAGTCGAGACCACAAGATTTTGGATACTACTTTGACTGGATTTGCTTTTCATTTCTGCACCTCTGTTTAGTTAGGTAAGTAAGGATTCGAACTTGGTGATATCGAACTCTCTCTTTTCCAATTCTTGTTCCAGAGGAGTTGCGTATGCACCTTGGAGCACGAGTCGTTCGAAGAGTTCGCTCAGCGGTTCTTGTTCTTTGTAATCTTTTCGTAAATCTATAACTCCGTCAATTTTTCCATCTCCGAAAAGGAACACTTCTGTTAAAACGGATGCATTCGCATCCCCGAATAAATAAGATTTTGCTGCTCTCTCTGGATATCCTCGCAATATCATCGAAAGTTCTCCGACATCGCTGAAGAAATAAGGGACCATTTTATAGTCGTTCGTTTCTCCAGCCATACAACGTCCTGCATGCTCGCCGGTCCATTTTGCATGAAGATGATGTTCTGCGCTGTATGTCCCTTTGCAAATAACGTCATCGAAATACGCGACATCACCTGCGACCCATATGTCTGCATCGCTCGTTCTTAAGGTCGAATCAGCCAATACACCTTTTTCATCCGTCGGAAGCCCCGCTCGCTTCGCGATGTCGAGGTTTTTTTCGATACCGATACCAGCGATAATCATATCCGCATTCATCAACCGTCCGGATTTGGTTTCCACTGCCCCATCCTTTACGCGTGAAACTGTATCCTGTGTGATAACTTCACAGCCAATCTCTTGTAAATACTTCTGTATCGCAGCAGCGATATTCTTCGATGGAAATCGAGCCCAAAGCATCGGTCCTGCTTCGACGATGGTAACTTCCAGTCCGCGTTTTCGTAAAGATGCCGCGACTTCTGCTCCAATGTATCCACCTCCTATAATTACTGCGACCTTTGCCGATTTCGATGCCTCTCGAATTTTTTCACTGTCCGATGCAGTTCGCAAAAGCATGATCCTTTCTGAGCCTTCTACAGGAATCGGCTTCGGAGAAGAACCCAACGCATAAAGAAGTTTGTTGTATATGATTTCTTCACCTGTTTCCAATGCAACGCGGTGGTTTTCGCGGTCTAATGCCACCGCTTTGGTGTTCAAAATCAAATCAATATTGTTGTCTTTGTAAAAAGAATCCTCTTTCGCGCTCGCATCCTCTGGTTTCATCTCGTCATTCGTTAGAAATCCTTTCGAAAAAGGCGGACGGTCATAGGGTGGAAATTTATCTGCGCTGACGATTCCCATCGAGGATTCTTTATCGAGTTCTCTTATAGAGCCAGCGGCATATCCGCAACTCGTCCCTCCCCCTAAGAGAAGATAGTCGTATGAACGTGCCATTGTGATCCTCCTTTTGTCTTTTTAAATCCGACTCATTAAGTATGCAACAATCTTATCGAATATGCAAAACTATCACGAAACTTGAGAGAATTTTCGAAAGAAAAAGTTCTTCGTGAGTGTTTTACAAGTCTCGAATCTCCATATCGCTTTCGGAAATGTTGAAGTCGTCCGAGGCGTCTCCTTTTCTCTCGAAAAGGGCGAAACTCTCGGAATCGTAGGAGAATCAGGTTGCGGAAAGACCGTAACGGGCCTTGCCATCATGCGCTTACTCCCTCCCAACGGGAGAATCACCGCAGGAAGCGTGCTTTTCGAAGGCAAAGAACTGACCACCCTCCCAGAACACGAAATGCGGAAAATTCGTGGGGGAGATATCGCGATGGTTTTCCAAGACCCTTTTACGAGCCTAAACCCAGCCATGCGAGTAGGCGACCAAATCGCTGAGGCGATTGTTCTTCATCAAGATAAAACTTGGCGAGAGGCAAGAAAACAAGCAGTAGAAGAACTTCGCGCTGTGAAAGTCCCCGCACCGGAAAGCACGGCGAATAAATATCCGCACCAACTCAGCGGTGGACAGCGACAAAGAGTGATGATTGCCATTGCTTTTGCGTGTCGTCCGAAAATCCTCGTTGCAGACGAGCCGACCACCGCTTTAGACGTTACATTACAAGCACAAATTCTTACTTTATTAAAAGAACTTCAAGAAAAATACGGAACAGCGGTGATTTTGATTTCGCACGATATCGGCGTAGTGGGCACGGTCGCTAATCGCATCGCCGTTTACTATGCTGGAAAAATCGTAGAAATGGGTTCTGCGGAAAACGTTCTACGATTTCCGAAACATCCATACACGCAAGGATTATTGGGTTCGCTTCCGAGCGGAAAAGAACGACTCGCTTCGATTCCGGGTCAGCCCCCCGATATGGCGAATTTGGGAAAAGGATGCAGTTTTGCACCACGCTGTTCTTATCGTTTTTCGCCTTGCGACATAGAACCGGATTTAATCCCGCAAGATAGTCTGCATCGTGCTGCATGCTGGTTATTAGACCCAACTGCCGCTACGGAAAAAATTGCATCCAAATAGCGATTCCATGGAGAAGATTATTTTGGAAGTTAAAGATGCTGTCGTGGAATACCATGTTCCTGGGGGGGTTATTCGTGCGGTAGACGGCGTTTCTTTTGAATTGCAGGCTGGCGAAACTCTTGCCGTCGTCGGTGAATCCGGTTGCGGAAAGACCACGTTGGCAAAAGCCATTCTGGGTTTAGAACCTATCGCTTCCGGTCAAATAAAGGTTTTAGACGAGAAAGTCACGGATGATTTGCAAGGCCTCGCGATGCGGGTGGGAATCGTTTGGCAAGACCCTTATGCGAGTCTCGACCCGCGTTGGCGAATCGGTCGCTCGATTGCAGAACCATTGATCTTGCATCGAAAAGAATTGCTCGAGAAGGAAGGTAAAGGAAGCGGCGAATTCATCGAGCATCGAGTAAATGAAATTATGCTTCAAGTGGGCTTAGATCCCGCTTTGAAATCTCGTTATCCTCACCAACTTTCCGGAGGACAAAGGCAGCGCGTTGCCATTGCGAGGGCTTTAGTTCTCAACCCCCCCTTAGTCTTGTGCGATGAACCGACTGCTGCATTAGACCTTTCGATTCGCGCGCAGATATTGAATCTATTGAAGGAGTTGCAAGCGAAATTGCATTGCGCTTATCTATATATTTCCCACGACCTGACGACCGTGCGTTTCATAGCCGATAGAGTCGCTGTAATGTATTTGGGACGTATCGTAGAGATGGGTGAAACGGAAGAAGTTTTCGAGCAACCGCGACATCCATATACACGCGCGTTATTGGATTCTGCACCGACATTAGCACGTTTAGGAAAACTTCCTGCTGTTTTGCATGGAGAAATTCCCGACCCGCGTGAACGAATCGAGGGTTGTCGCTTCAAAACGAGATGTCCACGCAAAGGAACACCTTGTGAAACGATAGACCCCCCGATTACACAGGAAGGGGGAAGAAGTTATTTCTGTCATTTCCCTTTAATGGGTTCTCATGAAACGATTTCTTGAAATCGGTATTGTATTTTTCTTCATCCTTTGTTTTATTTCTTTCCAATTAGGTGTTCCCCTTTTCGCATTCGTTTTCTTTATCGTTGGCATCGCTCTTACGACATTCTACTTAAACCTCAAAAGGGGGGGACATCCCATGTTCGGAAGGCAATGCCTGCTCGTATTCGTAGAAAACAAATGGCGTGAAGACCATGGCCGCATGATGCACAGCATAGAGGAGGACACGGAAACTACTCGTTATCTTTGCAAACTAATTTTGCAAGACGGGCGAAAAATCGAAGTCGAAACGAATCGTATAGTATGGGAAAAATGCCCGGAAGGGGCTATGGGATACGCCACCTTGCAGGGGGAATGGATGGGAGATTTCGTCTTCGTACCCAAACGTTAAAAAATTTTTTTCTACAAAAAAAATTAGTTTTTTTGCAGGGCTATCGCATTATAAAAGCGCGTTAGGAAATCTTTTCGTATTGCTAGGAAACGGTTCTGCGAAAAGTTAAAAACCGCCGCAGCCGCCACAGCCGCCGGTAGGAGTATCCAAACCTTCCAGAGTTTCTTCTCCCGGCGCAAAGGATGAACCGCAACCGCAGGTTTTAATGGCGTTGGGATTTTCTATCTTGAACCCACCACCTAAAGAGTCTTCCACGAAATCGACTTGCGAACCGGCCATGTATTTCAGGCTGAGTTGGTCAACGAAAATCTTTACGTCCGAATGATAGAAAACCTCGTCGGTCTCTTCGGGCTCTCCGTCATCCAGCGCCATTCCGTAGGTGAGCCCGGAGCAGCCACCACCGGCTACCCAAACGCGTAAAGCGGCCTCCGGCTTTTCTTGTTCTGCCAAAAGAGCCTTTATTTCGGTTGCCGCACGTTCCGTGAGCGTAATCGGGGAGGTTTGAATGTCGCTTTTGTTCACCATGCTTTATTTCCTTATGAAATATTACCTGAAAAAGGTGCTGTCTTTAGGGTCAGCGCGCCCCGTTTTTCGATTCTTTCTCTTCGATGGCATCTTTGAGGGCTTTTATCGCGGCGCGTAGCCACTGTGCTTCGTTTTGCCATTGCTTGCTGGCATAGAGCGGTGGAAGGATGCGCCGGACATCCACCCCAGCAAAAGTGGCTTGCTTCCGGAGCCAGCGCGCCCTTTTGCGAAGGGCGTTCAGGTCTGTGGTCTGCGCTTTCGGTGCTGATTTTAGAGTTTTCATTCTTTTCATTTCTTGAAACGTTTTATGATCTTTAAGGGTTTCCAGATGGATTTTACTTCTATTTCGAACCAGCATATTCCTCGCAATTTTATTAGTTTTTTTAATCCCTTTTTGAAAACACTGTTATTCAAAAGACGGGTTAGACGCCTGGATGAGAAGGAGGAAAAAAGACGAGAAAGAGGAAAAAATCCGGATGGAAGCAGGAAAAATTAGGAGTGCCGTGTTGTGCGATTGTCGACCCTCTGTAAGAGCGCCGTAAGGTGCGATTTTTGATTCCTTAAAAAAGTCACGTGCACGCGATTTTCGACCCCCCTACACCGCAAGTTCGCAAGGGGGGATTAGTTTTTGGGAAAAACTAATATCTTTCGTTCTTCAAACAAAAAGCACACAAATCCATTTTTTGCTATTTTAAAAAAGGCTTTAAAAACGGCGAGGCTGACGCGAAGGTCAGCCCGCCGTGGTGCACGTGAGGGGTGCTGTCACAAGGAGGTGATGTTCTTGACGTAGTTTCCGCAAGTCGGACAGTATTTCCAACCTTTCTCGAGGTTGGTGTTGCATTGATCGCAACGAATGATGAGTCTCACGTTTTGCTGGGAATTAGTCGTGCTCGCCTTTGTTTCTATTTTTTTCGAAATGAGAATCGTGCCGTGATTCGTCACGGAATATTTCAAATTCGCCGGTTCTGTGATCGCTTGCAAAGCGGATTTCAAAGGAGTATCCGTCAGAAATGCATTGATGCGAAAAGTGCCGACATTCTGCGCAATCTCGATAGGTACACCGGTTTGCCGAGTCATCTCATCGCATGCGGCGCGCAGGTCCACTTTCTCCAGTTTGATGTTCACTTTTCGTGTAAGCATTTTCGTATCGAGCGTTTCACCGGAAACCATCTCGACCGTTTTAGCAATGGGTCTGCTGGATTGTGCTTTCGAAAAGATGTAGGTTCCATCTTGAATCCTATAGGTGAGACCGGCACATTGGCAAATCAAATCAATGGCTGAATCGAATGGGACATTCTGCAAATGCAGATGCAAACTGTAGGGAATCCCCACCTCGATGATGAAATTCTTTCCCGTTTGTGTGAAAAGGTCATAGAGAACAGTACGGACGTCGTTCCCCCTCGAGGAAATCGAGACGTTTTTGGTTTTGATGTCTATGGCGATAGGTTGCGGCTCATTGGCTGTTTCGACTTGCTGATTTTGAGCGAAACCCGTCGCCGTCGCCGAAATGGCGAGAATGAAGCAGAGCAGAGTTTTATTTTGCATGGATTACCTCCCTTGAGGCGTAATGGCTACGCCGATTTTTTTCCCGGATTCGTCGAAAATCTCGATACGATTCATAGGGGGGGACGATCGAGCGGCTTTCGAACGTTGCTTTTTAGGCGAAGAACGATTCACGGATTGAACCGGAGTATCGTTCGAAGTTTTCGCTTTCGAAACGTTCTGTGCCTTCTTCGACTCCTTTATTTCTTGTTGCCCCCCCGGAGAATTTGTGGAACTCGCTGTCGCTATGGATTTCTTGCTTTCCTCGTGTAGAGATGCATTCTCTTGTGCGTGTTGAGAAATCGGAGGATTCTCCTTAGAACTCAACGTTACCGATTCATCCCCCGTCGCCATTTTGTCTCCCAAGATGGCTGAAACAGGACCAGAAACGTAGCTCATCCCGATGAGCAACAAAGCACAGACGCCTGCAAGAAGGAGCATCTTGGCTGATTTGTCCTTTGTCTTTTTGCGCTCGTTCCCGATAGACCTGTTTTCAACGGCGGGGTCGAGCGCGGCAATCAATGCCTGTAAGGTCTTTCTTCTGTCCGAGGCGACAACTTTGCAAATGGGACAGTTGCTCACGTGGGCTTCGAATTCTTCTCCCTCGGGCGTCCCATCCAGTTTTCCGCTCAGATAAGGAATCAACCTCTCTCGGGCAACGGGGCAATCACTCTTGACCGCACTCATGTCTTATAATCCACTCGAGGTTTTCGCATCCTCGAAATACCGGGGCTAATTGGATTCTCGGTTCGGGGAAGTGCTTTTTTTAGGCTATAAAGAGAAAAACCATATTTTTTGCGGGGTAGTAAGAAGCACCGCTCCATTGAGGAATCTTCTTCTTAAACATCGCGTAATTAGGGAGAACTTACGGAGGGGGTCTTAGTCAATTCATAAGAACGTTCCCAAACAAGGTTTGAGAACGAAAAAAATAATTAGCACGGAGTCTAATACTTTTAATGAGGAAATAGTCAATCCCCTAAACTTTCCTTTACCACAAGGGCGAGGCGTCGAGTCATCGTAGGGACAGCGCTGATTTCCTCTATGCTTGCTTTGCGAATCGCTTCCACAGAGCCGAAACTCCGCAACAGCATCCGTTTCCTTCGAGGTCCCACTCCGGGAATTTCGTCCAAAGGGGAACGGAATAACTGTTTATTTCGCAATTTTCGATGGAAGGTAAGTGCGAAGCGATGCGCTTCGTCTCGCAAACGTCGCAAAAGAACCAGAGCAGGAGAATTCAACGGCAGTTCGATAGGTTCATGCTTGTCGGGAACATAAAGCAGTTCGAGTTTTTTAGCGAGACCTACGATGGGCAACACCATTCCCAATTCCTCAAGCGCTTTGAGGGCGGCGTTGAGTTGTCCTTTTCCGCCATCGATGACGATTAAATCCGGCAGTTTCGAGAATTTCGTATCCCCCTCTTTGTATCTTCGAAACCGCCGTAGTATCGTTTCTCTCATCATTGCGAAGTCATCCGGTTCTCCTGGATTGTATCGAATATTGAATCTTCGATATTCGCTTTTCACGGGCTGCCCCCCCTCGAACACGACCATGGAAGCGACCGGGGCTGTGCCTTGCACGTTCGAAATATCGAAACCTTCGATGCGCCAAACAGGAGTGGGAAGCGCAAAGGTTTCTTGCAATTCTGCTGCAGCCTGTGCAGCCCAAGTTTCCCTCGCTTCTTGTTCTTCTGCCATGTGTGCCAAAGCGAGTTCCGCGTTATTCGCCGCCATTTCGATAAGTTTCAATTTTTCCCCCCCTTTTGGAATCATCACTTTAACGGTGTTTCCGCGCTTTTGGCGTAGCCAAGTTTCTACGATGTGCTTTTCTTCGATTTCCACGGGAAGCAAAACTTCTTTCGGAACTTCCGGAGCATCGGTGTAATATCGCTTGACGAATTCCTGCACGGATTCACTGGGACTACTCTCCACAGCGCCATCCAAATAAAAATGCCTTTGCCCGATGAGTTTCCCCCCCCGAATATAGAACATCTGAACGGCTGCACCTCTTTCGTCTTTCACTAACGCAATCACGTCTTGGTCTTTTTGTTCGCCTGCGATGACCTTTTGGCGCTCCATCACCCGTTCGATGCTCTCGATCGTGTCGCGAAGATGCGCCGCGCGCTCGAAATCGAGTTTCTCCGAAGCCTCCGCCATTTCCTTTTTCAATTCCGTAAGCAAGCGGTCGGAGCGTCCTTCCAAAAACAGCGTGACGTTAGTGAGTTCTTTGCGATACTCTTCGGGATTGGCAAGACCAGCACACGGCGCCATGCATCTTCCCATGTGATAGTAAAGGCAAGGTCTTTGAACGGGCTCACCGGACCAACTTTTCCCACAGGGAATGAGTTTGAAAACCTTATGCAGAAGTTGCAGTGTGTCTCTGACCGCGAATGCGCTGCTGTATGGCCCGAAATATCGCGAACCGTCGCGCAAGAGACGCCTCGTGAATAGCACTCGCGGAAATTTTTCCTTTGTAATCACGATGTAGGGATAACTCTTGTCGTCCCGCAAGCGCACGTTATAGGGTGGGCGGTGTTCCTTGATTAGATTACATTCGAGAATCAACGCCTCGAGTTCGCCATCGGTAACAATCCATTCCACATCGCAGACCTTCTCGACCATTTTTGCGATGCGAAGGCTGAGCGTCGAGGACCTTTGGAAATACGAACGAACGCGCCCCCGAAGGCTGAGCGCTTTTCCGACATAAAGAACTTTTCCTTCGGAGTCTTTGAAAATGTAGCATCCCGGTTTATCGGGAAGCCTTGCGAGTTTCGCACCTATATCTGTCTGCGTTTTCACTTTTTGTTTGGGCTATTAGAGTTTAACACTCCGTTGTTGCCCGCTGTCGGCAATAACTTGGGGTCGAGATAGATAAATTGAAGGGAATAATCGCGCCTTACGGCGCTCCTGCAATTACAAAAATCAACCATCCGGTTTTCCTTCGAGCGTAGCGAAGAGGGGAAACTTTAAGGAGGGGGTGAAAATCTTTCAAAACAGTCTTTATTTTGCTTGCGGAGTGGAAGTAAGAATTTTTTTATGCCTCAACAGCTCCCGCTGTTGAGGCTTTTTGACCCCCTCCGTATGGTTCCCCTGCTTGCGCAAGGGGAACCGGTTTTTGATGAAAGATTCGCAACGAATTCTTGAATGGGTAGCGTTCTTGCGAGGAAATAGATAAAAAGAAATGTCGGAAAATCGCGCCTTACGGCGCTCCTACGACTTCGGTAGACTCTAAACCAGCCTATCAACGAGGAGAAATGCTTATGTCAGTTCCATCCCCTCGAATGGAAACCAGACTCATTCATGCCGGAGAGCCTGAACCGAGGATTCGAGACGCCGTAGTCACTCCGATTTTCCAGTCTTCCACTTACTTGTTCACGAAGGAAAGCGAATACCACGACATTCACTATCTTCGGTTGAACAATTCGCCCAATCATGAAGTGCTTCATGCGAAAATCGCCGCGCTCGAAAACAGTGAAGCAGGTCTCGTGGCGTCGAGCGGCATGGCAATCATCACGACAGCGCTTTTAACCGTTCTCAAAACAGGTGACCATCTCTTAGCGCAAAAAGGTCTTTATGGAGGTACGCATGATTTCATCGTGAAAGACCTTCCCGCTTTAGGAATCGAATACACTTTCGTGAGCATCGAGGAGGAGAGTCGTTGGAAGGAACATTTGCGTCCGAACACGAAAGTGTTTTATTGCGAAAGCATCACCAATCCCTTGATGGAGGTGGGGGATTTAGGGGGGGTCGCGAAGTTTGCTAAAGAACACGGTCTCGTTTCCATGATTGATAACACTTTTGCAACCCCTATTAATTTTCGACCGTTGGAACACGGTTTCGATTTAGTGCTTCATAGTGCGACGAAATACCTGAACGGTCACAGTGACATCGTTGCAGGAGCCGGTGCGGGAAGAGCGGAGCTCATCGAACGAATTCGTCAGAAACTCAATCACTTCGGAGGAACGCTCGACCCTCATGCCTGTTTCCTTCTTCATCGCGGATTGAAAACGCTCGCGGTGCGGGTTAGGTATCAAAACGAAAGTGCGTTACGTATCGCAGAGTTTTTGGAAAGTCGTCCACAAGTCGCCCGCGTGAATTACCCAGGCTTGCAAAGCAGTGCGAGCTATCCTCATGCGAAAAAACTTTTCGAAGGCTTCGGAGGCATGCTGAGTTTCGAACTGAAAGGGGGGGCTGATGCGGCGAAGAAGTTTATGGAAAAGGTACGCATTCCTCTCGTGGCGCCGAGTTTAGGGGGGGTCGAAACGTTGGTGATATTGCCAGCGAAGACATCGCATTCTGCATTGGATGTGAATGAAAGGGAAGAATTGGGGATCCGCGAAGGCTTGATTCGCGTTTCCGTTGGGCTCGAGGCAGTGGAAGACCTCATTGCAGACTTCGACACCGCATTGTCACCATAGGAGCGTCGTAAGACGCGACAATTTCGATACATCTTTATCCTCGTGCCCAAACTCTGTTTGGGCACGTACATCTTTTATTCTTGTTCCTTTCATCGCGCAATGCAACTCGAATAGGGATACAATATAAAAAATGCAACCAGTCGTTTTACTCGGAATCGCTGCGGGTTTATTGGGGCATGCTCCTGTAGACAATTTCGTTCACGAGCCCACCTCCGCCTACGAGACCAAGATTTACCACGGATTCACGGTTCGAATAAGCCGAGCAGCGCGTGCGAAAGCCCACGAACTTTATGCCGCTCTCGGGCTATTGAAAACGAAACTCAAAGAAATCACCGAAATCGTCCCCCCCGAACCGCTTTCAGTATTGCAGAAAATTCCGATTTGGGTGGAGTGGAACAATCCCGATTTTCCTTGCTGTTGTTATCATCCCGAAAGAAAGTGGCTAGAGCAAAATGGTTACAACGTGGATAAGGAAAACTCTGTGGAGATTTGCAACCCGACGAATTTCGTCAAATGGATGACGGAAGACCAACCGATGATGATTCTTCACGAACTTGCGCACGGCTATCACGACATCGTTCTCGGTTACGAAGATAAATACATCGAGAGTTGCTATCGAAATGCGATGACGCACGACCTTTATCGCTCTGTTCCTTATCATCGCGGTCAGAAGTTGCAGGCTTACGCTACCAGAAATCCCATCGAATATTTTGCCGAACTTACAGAGGCGTATTTCGGAAAAAACGACTATTATCCTTTTACTCGAGATGAACTAAAAGAATACGACCCCAAAGGATACGAGATGATGCAGAGAATTTGGGGAGAACCTTCGAAACCCGTATCTAAGCCACTCGATCGAGCGAAGGGGGGGCATTTTCGGTTATCCAAAATTAATTCATTGAAGTGATGCCTTGTTCGGTACAAAACTAAATCGAAATTTCTTTTTTTTCTTTGAATCCTTTGCAGGGACACGTACCTGCAGCGCCTATACATCTCCAAGCAGAATGCCAATCTTCGGGATGCCCACAAAGGCATATTCTTTGCTTCTTTTCTTTATGTTCGACTTCATCGGCAGGAGAGACTTTAACCAATGCGTATTGCACAGGAACGTCTTCGTGCTTTTCCGGCGGGGTGTCCATGAAAACCCAATCCACCTCCGTGACTTTCCATCGTTCTGGCTTTCCGCAGTGTAGTTCGAGGATATCTCCCACATGGGGAATCTGCTCATGCCACTCGTGTTCGAGCAGCAGTTCCTGCCCTGTAATATGGTCAACGATTTTGACTGTCATTTCACAACCCCCAAAAATGGACATTACAAAAAACCGATAAGTAGGTATAGAGTACCGGAAAAAGGCTATACTTTTCATCCCAATGCCGCAAAACGAAGAGATGCAGTACGGTGGACAAGCGGTCATCGAAGGGGTGATGATGCGCTCTCCGCGTTTTTACGCTGTCGCATGCCGAGCACCTAATGGAAAAATTGTTTTGCACACCGAATCCATTTCGCAAAGTTGGATCAAACGAGCCGGACTGCTAAAGATTCCTTTTTTGCGCGGGACTTTCGCGCTCTTGGATGCGCTCATGTTGGGAATCAAAGCGTTGAATTTCTCTGCGAAAATCCAAACGGAGTGGACGAACCCGAAAGAAATGGCAGAATCGAAAGACGGTGAACTTCGAACGAACGAAGTCATCACTGCGAGCCCGCAAATGGAGGGGTGGATGAAAGCGGCAGTGGTCGGTTCGATGATTGTGGGGCTTGCGTTGGGAATAGGATTGTTCAAAGTAACTCCGATTTGGCTTGCGCAAGTTTTTACCTATTTCGGCATCGAGGGGGGGCTTGCGCTCAATTTAGTGGAAGGTCTTCTCAAGGCTGTAATCTTTTTGCTTTATGTTTTATTGATAGGGTTTTTGAAAGATATTCATGAAGTTTTCAAATATCACGGCGCGGAACATAAGGCGATAAACACCTTGGAAGCCGACGAACCGCTCACGCTCGAGAATGCGCGCAAACAAACGCGTCTGCATCCGAGATGCGGAACGAGTTTTATGATTGTAGTGTTGCTCATTTCTATTATTGGATTTACTCTCGTTCCTCGAATGCTTATCGAGGGGAGTATTGTAGTCAACTTATTCCTTAGAACGATCCTTCAACTTGCGTTGCTTCCGCTTATCGCAGGAATAGCGTACGAAGCGATACGCTTCGCTGGCAAGCATCGCAACAATCGTTGGATACGTGCCGTTTTTTTCCCCGGCTTGATGACGCAATATCTCACGACACGTGAACCGAGAGAAGACCAAATCCAAGTCGCCCTCGTCGCGTTGCAAGCTGTTTTAGAAAAAGAAGAAGAGACTAAGAAAGAAACACCCACGACGATGCAGGCAGTGTGATAGGGGGGGGCTTGCATCCTACGCGCTGATAGGATAGGATTGCATTACAAAAGCAGGCAGCTGACAAACACGCACAATAATCTTGTCTCTGCTGTCATGTGAGTTACTATTCATCATTCATGGAATAAGGTCGAAACGCTTGGCCAACCAACAGCCACTGCGCGATGGTCAATAAGACACCCAATTGATCGGCTACGCTATCCGGTGGACCGAATCGCAATAAGGCGAACTGGATTGGAAAACATGCGAGCAGTACCAGAAGCCATCGCTGATTACGGCAGTTCCAAGCAGGGGGGGATAGATGTCTTTTATGGTAGGCGCGCCAAAAGCCTCTCATAGCCGCAACAGCTCCGAGCCCGAATAGAGCCGGACCGAGCCAAACCAATGATATGTCTATCCCAAAAGTGTCGCCTTTGAATCGAAAAGCATCGGGAACAAAAAACGCGAGCCACAAAGTTCCCGCAAAGAGACCGAGATGCCACAGCGTAATAACCCCGAGTAATGGCCATGTCGCGCGTCGCCAGACCGCCGCGAGAACGAATAATGTGGCAAATGCCGAAACAACGGGAAACCAGTAATCGCCATCAGTGCCGCGACCACCGAATCCGAACAACTCCCATTGATAAGAAGCTCCGTCGAATGCGCCGCGAACAGCCGGAAGCCAGAACACGACCGTGGTAAACGATGTCCAAAGGAAAAGTCCTCGTAGTAACCGGTCAGGCATGAACATGGTCGTCATCGCATCTTTTTGGTCTTCCATACTGACGTCGGTTCGGCTCTGTTACACTATCACCCCATCAAAAATCAACTACCACGTTGACGATGGGGAGGGAAAAAGTCGAGTCGTTCAGCAGTGTTAGCGTGAAGCTCGAACTCGATGTCTCCAACGCTAAAGCTCGAGAACTTATCAGGGAAGCGAGTGTTTTTTGTCACTTGGAGTCGATTATGTCCCACTCGAGAAGCGTATACCGGCACGCTCATTTAGCCGCGCGCGGAGTTACTTTGATGGATTTGTTCGTTTTAAAGCTTCAGGGCCAAAGCGCCCGTATCTTTTCCGGAAGAGACTTTTTCACCTCTTCGATTTCTCCGGAAGTGATGTGGCGGCTCATTACTTTGAAGACCGCTTTTGCCATTGTCTCCGGAGTCGTGTATGGTTTTCCTCCATGCGCCCTTAAGATATCTTCGTAAAAGCCCTCTAAAGTTCTGTCTCTCGTAGCGAAGGGTTGCCTGTTGTTGGGTTTCCATCCGTCGTAGAAGATTCCTTTTATGAGAAGTGGCATTTGCGCGGCTAAATGAGCGGCCTCTTCGATGGTTAATCGCTCACGAAGCGCATGAAGGCACCCGCGCAAGGCGTCGTAAGCCTGCTGGCGGGTCTTGATCCCCATTTCCTCCATAATTTCGTCTAACCATTTGTTCGTTTTTTGTAGCGTGGTATCGAATACTTGGAGTCCTGTTGCGCTCATAAGATCCTCCTTCGTTTTTTAATACTCCAAGCAAAAGGTTTGTGCTCCTAATTTCTTATCGTTATGTACGGCACTTCTTGCTCGCTTATCTGAGGCAGAGAGCCGAGCATTCCGGATGTTGCCCCTCGCGACTTGGTCGTAATAAAAAAGAGATGGCAGGCGTTAGGAAATGGTCAGCAGAAGTTACGCGGCGCAGCAATGCGCTGGATTTGGAAGCAGGTGTCTTTACCTGGAATGACCCTAAAAAGATAGCGACATCGCTGAAACGTTCCGCAGAGGCGAGCACGCGCAGAAAAGCGAAGACACCTTATCAATCCGCAATGTCCATGCTGAATTTCTATATCAATCGGGCAGGGAAAAATCTATCCGCTTCACGGAAAAAGGTTCTCGAACAAGCGAAACAAGAATTGCGAAAACTATTCGGGAAGGAATAAAAAAACATTCGACTTTCGCCTCTGCGAACGCTGATGGAGTTAGTCTGTTCGCTTGATCGAATACCTGAAGTCATTGTGACAGGAACTATAGCAGGCAAAACGGGAACTGAAAGTCTCTGCTGCCGTCGGTGCTGTCGCTTACCCTATACCCCGTAGGTGTAGCCGTTGAAGGGTCGGCATAGGCACAATTGATCTCACTATTTTTTTTAAATTTTTGATTGAAAGTGAGTTTTAATTTTTATCGAAACACAATTCTGAAATTTTCGAATGTTTTCTTAGATTCCTCTTCCTCGAATCGGACGTCGTCCACTCTCCCCGGTCCTAAATATAGATTTTCGATAAACTCTTCGAGTTCCTCTCTGCTTTCGTGTTGCGCGAGAATTTCCACTCCACCGTCTTTTCGATTCCATACCTCTCCCCTAATGTTCATCCTCTTCGCTAAATCGTATACAAAAGCGCGAAAACCGACCCCCTGAACCATACCTTTCACCACTATTCGAAATGTAGTCATAAATTCATTCCTTTACGACGGGTATCTTTACCCCTATGTTTTTCCGAAGAATCCTTTCTTGGGGAAGCATAAGCCTTTTGGGATTCACGGCGGGTTTGGGGTCTGTTGTATTTTATATTTCGGAGGCGACTTCGTATCTCTCGGATAACCCCGATGCCTGCATCAACTGCCATGTGATGATTCCGGAATACGCTTCTTGGCTGCATTCGAGTCATTTTCGTGTTGCCACATGCAACGACTGCCATATCCCTCATGATAGTGCGTTTTCGAAATGGTGGTACAAAGCCAAAAGCGGCTATCGCCATTCGCTTGTTTTTACGTTACGAAGAGAGCCTCAAGTCATTCAAGCGAAGAAAGATTCTCGAGAAGTAATTCAAAAGAACTGTCTTCGCTGCCACTCCAACGTTGTATCCGAAGCGATCACGCCATTGCATGCCGATTTCGAAAGACCTTGTATAGATTGCCATAGGGAAGTTCCGCATGGGCGCGTGCACAGTTTGGCTGCCACTCCGAACGCTGCTGTTCCGCCTCTCTCGCCCGTTCTTCCAGAGTGGCTTATGAAAACAGGAGGTACTGAAAAGTGAGAACCGAACGCAAATCCATTGTCTTTGCATTTTTGTTGTTTTTCGTGAGTGCGATACTCGGTGTTTTCGTTGGGATTTTGGGTGTTTCTATAACGGAGCGACGCGCAGAACGCGAGTTAGCGCGCATTCGTATCATCGAACCTTTAGGGGAATTCGAATCCGATAATGCGAAATGGGGGATTAACTTTCCACGCGAATATAATTCTTGGGAACTCACGAAAAAAACGGATGAACGAACGAAATACGGGGGGTCGAGTTTTCGGGATTATTTAGCGGCGAATCCGAGGCTCGTCGTTCTCTGGGCAGGTTATCCCTTCAGCAAAGATTACAATCAAGCGCGAGGACATTTTCATGCACTCGAAGACGTTTCGAAAACAGGACGCATAAACGAAAAAAGTCCTGCGACATGCATTACATGCAAAAGTTCCGATGTGCCTCGCATTATGGCGAAAATCGGAGTCGAAAGATTTTATGAACATAAATTCTTTGAAATGTTGCCGGAAGCGCGGAACCCCATCGGATGCTTGGATTGTCACGACCCGAAAACCATGCGTCTGCGCATTTCTCGTCCAGCGTTGATAGACGCTTTTAAAAGAATGGGAAAGGACATTACGAAAGCATCTCATCAGGAAATGCGCACTCTCGTTTGTGCGCAATGCCATGTGGAATATTATTTCAAAGACAAAAAATATCTCACTTTTCCGTGGGATAACGGTTTGAAAGTAGAAGAGATGGAGGAATATTACGAACGCATTCAACACACGGATTGGGTGCATGCGATTAGCGGCGCGAAAATGCTCAAAATGCAGCACCCCGATTACGAAGTATATATGCAGGGAATACATTCCTTCCGAGGCGTGTCTTGTGCAGATTGTCATATGCCGTATAAAGTCGAGGGGGGGATTAAATTTACCGACCATCAAGTTCGCAGTCCGCTCTTAAATATCGCGAATTCATGTCAGGTGTGTCATCGCTGGTCGGAAGAGGAAGTAAAAATTCGCGTAACGAGCATTCAAGATAAGACACAGGATTTGTTGAACCGTGCCGAAAACGAATTGGTTCGTGCTCATTTAGAAATCGGCGATGCTTGGCGAAAAGGCGCAACGGATGCGGAATTAGAAAATGCGCGCAATCTCGTTCGCAAAGCGCAGATGTATTGGGATTACGTCGCGGCGAACAACGGAATGGGTTTCCACGCGCCGCAAGAGTGCGCGCGAATCCTCGCCAAAGCCATTCAACTCGCTATGGAGAGCCGCTTGGAAGCGCAATCCGTTCGTGCTCGAAAAGGTCTCCTCGCGCCTGTCCCCCTACCCGATTTGTCGAGCAAAGAAAAAGCCCAAGCATTTATCCAGAGTTTTATTCCCAAAACGTAATTCACTGGGTTTATCTCATAAATTTTTTTGGGCAGTTTGATGTAACATGGATTGGCTTGGGTCTTTGATTGCCTATGACACTGAAATTTACCGAAGAAGAACAAAAGTTTCTGCGAGAAGTAGAGCAGTTCATAGAAGAAGAAGTCGCTCCGTGCACCCGGGCATGGGAAAAGGACACCTTCCCGGCGGACATATGGAAACGATGCGCTTCCCGGGGAATCACTCATGTGGTCCTCCCGAAGTCGTTAGGAGGTTTGGGGTTTTCGTGTGCGACCTATGCAGAAATGTGTCGAATCATCGCCAAGGGCGACCCTGCGTTAGCGATGAACGTTGCGGCAATCAACGCCCTTTGCGTGGCGCATTTCGAACATTTCGCAAACGATGAACAGCGCGCGAAATATCTGCCGGGTGTTTTAAGCGGGGATATCCCTCTTGCATGGGGTTTGACAGAGCCGGATGCCGGCAGCGATGCTCGCAGAGTGAAAACGATCGCTACTCCCATTCCGGACCGACCGGGATATTTCTATCTCAATGGCGAGAAGATGTTCATTACCAACGGAGGGTTCGCGAAACTTTTCATCATTATCGCTCGGCTCGATGAAGAAAACCTAAGCGCTTTTTTCATGGAGAAAGACCAACCTGGGTTCGAAGATTTAGGAAGAATTCCGACCGTCGGGGTTTGCGCCTCTTATACGATGCGATTTCGCATGAACAACGCAATTGGGTGGCATACACCTTGCACTTTCGACGAAGTGATTAGTTTGCTTTATCGCGGTCGCGTCGGAATCGGAGCGATGGCTCTCGGAATTGCGGAAAAAGCATTGGAATTGGGAATCGAATACAGTAAACAGCGTGTGCAATTCGGTCGTCCTTTGGCACAGATGCAGTCCGTTCAAAATATGATTGCGGATTCAGGGATGTGGATAGAGGCGGCGCGGCTTTTAGTGCATAAAGCGGCATGGATGTACGACCAAGGGATGCCGATCGTGAAAGAAGCCTCCTACGCGAAACTCTTCGCGAGCGAAACGGCGAGAGAAGTTACGAACCGCATGATTCAGATTCACGGGGGGCGCGGCATGATGCCGGATTATTTAATTGAAAAACTCTGGCGCGACGCAAAACTCACGGAAATCGGAGAAGGCGCGAGCGAAATTCAAAGGCTGATCATCGCGAAAGCATTGCTGAAATAAAGTTCTGCTTTTTTTCTTGTTTTTGAGTGTTTCTGGGTCTTTATTTGTTTCTTGTTGAGAGATTTTACTATTTTGCGATGACCTGTTCATTTAACTGCGTTAATGAAATCGGTTCCCTTTGCGTTAGCAGGGGGAACCTTACGGAGGGGGTTTATTAATTTTATAAAAGATGTTCCTAAACAGAGTTCGGGAACGAGAGAAAAAGCATTCCCAAACAGAGTTTGGGAACGAGAGAATTCATCTAAGGAAGAGAAGTGTTAGAATTTGCGTTACTGACCGATGACGCTTTCTTTGGGCAAACTTTGGCTGAGTACGAATTGCCAACCCTTCGGTGTGCGTTTCAAAGTTTCCGCTGCATGCATCGTGAAACTTACGGTTTGCCATTTTTCTCCTTGTTTCATTTTAAAACTCGCTTTCGTGGTAACCCATGCATAGCATTCCTCTCGATTGCCGTAAACATGATGCACGACTGTATGAGACTTAATCTCACGAATCATTTTCAAGATTTCCGTGAGTTCTTTTTTGAATTGCGCGTAATTCGTGCGTTTGCCGTCTTCGTCTATTTGCACGAAGGAGGGATGTATCATCGCTAAAAGCCCTTTTAGGTCGCCTTTTTGTGCAAGGGTGTCCCATTTCAGATATACCGCCTCCATTTCTTTTCGGAGTTGCGGGTCTTCTCCTTGAGAGAGAAGGCTTGTTGTGAGAAACAATCCCAAGAGGCAGACAATCATATGTTTCATCGTAATCCTCCTTTATGGTTCGTTCATTATGGAGTCAAGCGAAAGGTTCATGCCGCCTTTTGGACCGCTTGCCGAAGTTCTTTTGCGACTTTTTCCACCTGGCGCATGACCCGAAGCAAATTCAATCCCAAAATTTTCTTAATTTCTCCTTCGCTATAACCTCTTCGTAATAATTCGGCAGTGAGGTAGGGAAATTTCGAGACGTCTTCCAACCCATCTACGCCCCCACCTCCATCGAAGTCGCTTCCTATTCCGATGTGGTCTATTCCTGCCACCTTCCGGATATGGTCTATGTGGTCAGCGACTTGCGAGAGCGTGGCTCTCGGTTTCGGATTTTTCTGCATCCATTCCTTCAATTCGTTTTGCACTTTTTCGGGGTCGTTCGGATATTTTTCCTGTAATTGCTTTTGGGTCGCATCTCTGTTTTTAGACCATCGGGGGATTTCCGGAGAAACATAATCCGCTAATATCACTACCATTACGATCCCCCCATTTTTTTTCAGTTCTTTTAGCACGTCGTCCGGAACGTTTCGCGGATGGTCGCATACTCCGCGCGCTCCCGAATGAGAAAAAATTACGGGCGCTTTCGAAACCTTGAGCGCATCCATCATCGTATCCGCTGAAACGTGGCTCAAATCCACGAGCATTCCCAAACGATTCATTTCGAGTACGACTTTCTCTCCGAATTCGTTGAGTCCACCCAGTTTCGGTTCATCCGTTGCCGAGTCAGCCCATGGTGTGTTTTTGCTGTGCGTTAGAGTCATATATCGAGCACCTGCGTAATAAAAGGCTGTTAAAGCGGTAAGCGAAGAATCTATCGAATGCCCCCCCTCCATTCCGATGAGGCTTGCGATTTTTCCCTTTCGAAAAATGCGTTCGATATCGTCCGCACTGAGCGCAAGTTCGAATGCATTAGGATAGATTTCAATCATTCGGTGAACCGTGCCGATTTGTTCGAGTGTCGTTTTTACAGCGTCTGAGCCTTGCAAACTCGTGGGTACCCACACCGACCAAAATTGCCCTCCGACACCTCCCTCGCGGAGGCGGGGAATATCCGTCTGACCTTTGGATAGACGCATTGCGATGTTGTATTTTTCGAAATCTCCTCCGTTCGCCCGAATAACCCAAGGCAAATCGTTGTGCCCATCAACGAGAGGGACTTGTCGATGAATTTCTCTCGCCTTTATCAGGTAATCGTTCGAGGGAGTTTGCCCTGCCGCGAAGACGAATAGTGCAATGAGGCTGAACATGGAGACTATTATCCCGAATCTTTATCTATTGCGGTGGATTGGCTCGGCATTTTGCTTTTAATCCCTATGGTCTGTAGTTGCAATCATTTTCGAGTCTTTCTGACGGTCTCTTTCGGACATCAGAAAATCGTAATATCCGCACCGCGCGGTTCCGGGATATTCTCTGCAAGTTCGAGGTCTTGCCGGATATACGGTACATTGTCTCGTCTCGACATCTAAGAACCTGCAAACGCTTTCGAAATAAGGGTCGTATTTTTTTCGAAGGATTCGCTCACCAGGCTCTTCTCCTTTTTTGGTGAATCTTTTCTTCGCTTTCGCCTTGCTGATGCCGAAATGCTTTGCGAGGCGCTCGATATCGTAATCCGTAACCGTGATTCTCGGGTAGGCGCAACAATATGCCGGACAATTCTTGCAATTGTAAAAGACCTTGAGTGCTGTACGCATCGGTCTCTATTGTAGCCCTTCGTGTCATATTCAGATGGAAATTCGAGAGAAACAAAATCAAAAACTCGAGGATTATTTTATGAGCCTGTTTTCCTTAGGTTTTTTATTTGATGTGCCAAGAGATTGCCAAGGGCTCCTCGGTCGGATTTCGTCCGTGGGGAAGCGGATAAAGTCGAGATTCCTTTGTGATAAGACGCGATGGCGGCTAAGGATTTGCGTGTGCATAGTGAGAGGTAACTTAGTTTTGTTATGCGAGTACAATTTTATATAAGATGAGTAAAAGTTAGTACAATACGCAGTGCAATGTGCAATAACCATTACTCGCCTTCCTTGAATAAGTGAAAGTTACATTTTTGACTCGTCACGACGGTGGTCTTGCCAGCGGAGGCAGGGAAGTCCAACTCGGTTACACTTTACGCGCTTTGAATGAAATAGGTATCGAGACCGAAATTTTGACTCCTCTTACAACGAAAATCGGTGACGTTCTTCACGTGTTCGGTCCGGAAGGATATTTTGCAGATACAGCACGTTATGCAAGAGAAAGGCAAGTTCCCGTAGTCACTTCGTCGGTTTGGTACTTACCGCTGCCGATATGGAGAGTCTGGCTTCGCAGGTATTGGTTGACCCTTCGCTTTCGCTATCCTAAACAGACAAAAAAACTTTTCAAAAGGTCAACCCTTCTTGTATGTCCATCTCACGCGGCTCAAAAAAGAATCGTCGCATTTTTCGGGATCGACCCTAAGAAATTTCGGTTCATTCCGAGCGCGGGAGTGGATGAGAGATTCGCAAATGCCACTCCGGAATTGTTTCGTGAACACACAGGGATTCGAGAAGATTTCGTGCTTCATGTCGGGGTGATTCATAAGCGAAAAAATCAATTGAATTTAATTCGCGCTCTCAAAGGCACGAATTTCAAAATGGTATTTTTGGGGCGCTTGCATTCTCTCGAGTATGCCGCTCGATGCAAGCGAGAAGCGGGAGAGCAAGCGATGTTTCTCGATGCCGTCTCGCATGACAGTCCTTTGCTTCCGAGTGCTTATGCAGCAGCGCGCGTCGTGTGCATTCCTTCGATACTCGACGATTTTCTGATTGCGGGAATCGAAGCCGGAGCGGCAGGCGCAAGACTCGTGCTCAGCAATAGTTGGCATCCACAAGAATTATATGGCGATTATGCTCTTTATCCGAATCCGTTTAGCCCGACCGATATTCGCCGTTGTGTCGAGATTGCTTGGGACAAACCTCACGACCCCGAAGCGCAACGAGAATATTTTATAAAACGCTATTCCTGGTCACGGATAGCGGAACAGTTGAAAACGGTTTACGAAGAGGCAGTCGGATTGACCTGTGTTTCATGAGAGAATCCCCCCCTCTCCTCAATAGATTGCAAGGTGTAATCCAGCAGGATTTTTTTGGCTTTGTTCTGATATAGATTGATTACCTCCTCGGAAGAACCAACAGTTTGTCTTTCTTTCAATTTCGCCATAGCCGTGATTTCATACATCATTAAAAAAGCCGAATAATAAAATTCTCTCCATCCACCTTTCCAGCCTTTTCCCAAGATGTAATTACGCCAGAAGATTCTCATCGCACGGCGAATTGCACGAAATGGGCTTGTTTTCGATTTGGTTTCTTGTGCTGCCTCGATGCTCGTATAACGATTGATTTTGTCTATCAATTCAGAAATATTTGCATAAGCGAAATGAACGATTGCCTCTCCGCTTCGATAAGGCAAATTCATAATACCCGCTCCTTCCGCGATGTGAAGAAACTGATGAAGTCTGTCAGATGTTTGCATAGAACCTACTCTAAAAAATCGTGGATGCCAAATTCGACCAGCACCGCTCGAAGTGAACTTTACGATTTCACCGAAGAGATAGTTTTCCATCGGGATGTTGATTACATCAGCATTCGAGGATTCGGCGAGCGCTTTTAATTTTTTGCTCAGAGGTTCAGGAACGACTTCATCGGCGTCGAGGATCAAAATCCAATCTCCAGAGCACTTGGAAATGGCAAAAGCACGAGCAGGGTCTGCAAAACCTAAATACTCGTGCAAGAAAACGCGAGCACCGAATGATTCGGCGATTTCTCGCGTTCTATCGGTGCTGTGCATATCCACGACGATGATTTCGTCTGCCCACGATTTTACGGAACGCAAGGCATAAGGGAGATTCTTCTCCTCGTTGTAAGTGTTGATGGCTACCGATATTTTTCTTTTAGTGTTTTCCTTCGGTCTGTCATTTTCATACGCGCTCAATATTTTCTCGGCTTCCGCTTGGTATTTTTCAATCACCGCATCGCGTGTGCCAACCGCTTTCCGTTCTTGCATTTTTGCCGCTATAGCGAGATGATAGAATCCCACCAGTAACGAATAGTAGAATCCACGCCATCCGTCTTTATATCCACGCCCTCGAATATAGTAGCGCCAAAATGCCAATAACGCACGCCGCAAAGAGGTTCTAGGTTTTGCTCCCTTTTCGATTGCTTGTTCGGCTTCGATCGTCGTATAGCGATTCATTCGTTCCAGCAATTCCGAAATGTCTGTATAGCAAAAATGCACGATTGCTTTACCTTCTTCGTAAGGTACATCTACGATGCGCGCATTCGGGATAGGATGCAAAAAACTGTGAATGCGATCTGTCAACTCGATGCAATCTCGACGAAAGAAGCGCATATGGCGGTCCGTCGTCGGACCTGTGCGCGTATAACGCATCACCTCCCCGAAAAAGTAATTCTCGCGCGCCATACGGAACACATCGCCACGATTGTTTTCGGCGGCATTCAATAACCAATCGCTCAACGGCTTCGGAATCATTTCATCCGCATCCAAAATAAGAATCCATTCGCCTTTGCATTTAGAAAGAGCGAATGCTCTTGCAGGGTCCGCAAATCCTACATTTTCGTGCAGAAAAACTTTCGCGCCGAATTCTTTTGCGATTTCGCGTGTTCTATCTGTGCTGTGCATATCTACGACGATGATTTCGTCTACCCAAGAAGCAATCGAGCGCAATGCAAAAGGCAAATCGCGCTCTTCGTTGTAAGTATTGATTGCCGCAGAAATCGTCGGTTTAGACATAACTGGAATAATTTTGCTTATCTAGGCACCTTTGTTCAATTTGATTATCTACTGAGATTATCCCTTTTTTTCGTCTTGTGAAAATTCATCCTACGTAATTCCGAGTATTATTTCCTCTGTGTCCTTTCCCCTCTGCTTGAAATGATTCCTTTAGCCGAGACGCCTCAATACATCCATTACGCAGCCATCGTCGGCATTCTTATCCTCCTCGAGGGTTTACTCTCCGCGGACAATGCGCTCGTCATCGCTATCATTGTCAAAGGTCTTCCTCGAAACGAGCGACGGAAAGCGTTGTTCGTAGGCTTGATCGGCTCGTTCGTTCTGCGTTTCCTCGCCCTGTTCACTGCCTCTACGCTTCAAAAGTTTTGGTTTCTCCAAGCTGGCGGTGCCCTTTACCTCATCTACCTTGCAATTACGCACCTTTTTCGCCACCAAGCCCATCGTAAACAGGAAATCAAGGTCAAAAGGAAGGGCTTTTGGCAGACAGTCGTCTTGATCGAACTTACGGACATCGCCTTTGCGATCGACAGCGTTCTGGTAGCGGTCGCTGTTAGCAACGAACTATGGGTTATTTATACAGGAGTAATTTTAGGGGTAATCCTATTGCGCTTTGCAGCCTTCGTGTTAACTCGGGTCATCGAAAAATACCCTGGCCTCGAGCATATGGCGTATGCTCTGGTTTTTTGGGTAGGAATCAAACTCGGTGTTCAGTCGGTGGTCAGCCTTAATGAGTATCATAAATTAGGGTGGCGAGTGGTACACATGAGCCCGGTTCTTTTCTGGACGGTAACCGCTGCCATCATCGTGATTGGAATTGCACTCTCGCTCCAGGTAAAAAGAAAACCTGTAAAAGAACGAAAAGAGGTGCTCGAAATTGAAAAACTATTGGAAGGAAATCCCGATAGCGATACTAACCACGCTGATTCTTCTAAGCGCTCCGATGGCGGGATGTAGAAAAGGAGAGGAACAGCGGGATACATCACTTCGTCAACCCCCGATTACCGAAAAGGGTTTGGAAGTTGTTTGTGCCCGTGTTCAAAAAGCGGCAAGTTTAGTTTTAAGATATGCAGACAAACATGGCGGACAACTTCCGAAAGCGGAAACCAGCCTCGAGTTGCGGGATATTTTGAAAAAGGAATTCGGAAACACCGAAGGATTCGATGAACTTTGGGTGAGCCATAACGGGAAAGCGTTATTGGTTTATTCGCAAAACGTAGCCGGCAAGAATCTTAAGGACTTTAGTGATGCGACGAAGAAACGAACGGTGTTGCTTTGGGACCCCGTGCAATTGAAACCGCATGGAATAGTCACCGCGTTTTTGAGCGGTGAAGTAAAGGCAGTTCCGCCGAAAAAACCGCAAGCAGCCGGTACAGCGCAGATATAACCGTTGCAAAAGATTTGAAAAAGTTAGGCATCGGAATTATCGGGAGCGGGGGCATTGCGCAAGCGTGCCTCATGCCAGCGTTTGCAGAACTTTCGGATCGTTGCCGAATTCTTGCGATTGCCGACCCGAATCCGGACAATGCATCCAAAGCGGCACAAAAATTCGAAGTTCCCCACGTTTTTTCAGATTTTCATGAACTCTTGAGAATGCAAGAGATCGATGCGGTTTGTATAGCTACGCCGAATTTATTTCACAAACATGCCGCCGTTGCCTCTTTCGAAGCGGGAAAACACGTTTTCTGCGAAAAGCCTATGGCTCGAAATGCCGAGGAAGCACGTGAAATGCTTCTTGCGCAAAAAAAGAGCGGAAAACTTTTGCAAATCGGTTTTCAATTTCGTTTCTCTGGCGCTGCTTCTTTTATGCACAGATATATATAAAACGGAAACATGGGAAATATTTATTACGCGCGTGTGCAAGCCTTGAGAAGGCGCGGCGTTCCAGGATGGGGGGTGTTCATTGACAAAGAGCAACAAGGGGGGGGACCGCTATTGGATATCGGCGTGCATGTTTTGGATTTCACTTTGTATTTGATGGGATACCCGAAACCGGTTTCTGCATCGGGGAAGACTTTTCAAGCGCTGGCGACGAACCCGAAATATTGGAATGCATGGGGCGACTACGACCGATCGAAATATTCTGTCGAAGATTTCGCTATCGGTTTTATACGATTCGAAAATGACGCCATCGTAACCTTAGAAAGCAGTTTCATGGCGAATATCGAAAAAGAAATTTGGCGTTCTTCTCTTTTCGGAACGGAAGCAGGTGCGGATATAGATTTGTTCAGCGATGATCCGATTCGTATTTACACGGAAAAAGACCAGCAACTCTTCGATCTCGTTCCGAAAAATGTCCCCCGCGTGAAAAATACCTACTCCGCAGAAATTGCCGCCTTCGTGAATTCGATTTTAGAAAATAAACCCAGCCCAGTACCTGGCGAACACGGGTTGATTTTGAATGCGATTATGGATGCGATTTATCGTAGCAGTGAAACTGGAAGAGAAGAACCCATAGCCTCATCCGTAGACGGGCGAATAACAGGCAAAAGGTTCTAAATTTTAATCGAGAGCCGTGTTCTTCTAAATCTACGTTTTGATAAGAGACACTCCTCTTCGGTCAATTTTGTGAAAATTCTCGAGGGTTTGCCATCATTGACTGACATCCTCCCAGTTGCCTGCTGCCCAAAGGCATCCTCCTAAAAACAGTTTTCTCAACACCTCGTTTTGCGATCTCGTATAATGGAAATCGGAGGCTGTTGCTTGGTAATACACCCGCCCATAACCGAACCGATTCGCAAACGCAAAACAACTGCGGTTTTTTTCCCAAATTGCAATAGGGAGGGCAGAAGAATTTTTTTCAGGTAACCGAACCGCCGCTGACCCTTTCAGCCCGAGGGTAATATTTAACAAAATCGGCTCGTCGAAAGGTTTATTCACTGTAATCCGAACCGGGCCGCCCTCTGTGTTTTCATAGTAAATTCCCCCGAACCAGTCCGCGATGCGCGATAAATTCCTTTCATTAGAAATGCCTTGCTTATCGCGCGTCACTACATCTTCGTTGGGTCCGTACTGTGTGCACATGATTGACGGAACTCCTTCCGTGAGCACTACACCTCCTCCATCTCTTACATATTCTCTCAACATGTCTCCAAGGGCAGGATTCGTCGTGCGATTATAGGCAGTGATGATAACTAAGTCGAATTTGTTGAGTTCTGCGATTCCTTCCGGTGCTTTGAAACGTACTTCTACGTATTCAAACCCTAACTTCCGTAATTCTTCTGCTAATTCATTAGCGCCTTCCGCCCAAGTGACACGTCTTTCATCCGTTACAAAATCGCTTATAAAAGGACTTCCAGGTCCGTCTGCTAAGATGAGAGCGGCACCAAGACTCGTGCGTTGGATGATTTCTTCGCGCGCTGCTTCGAATTTCAATTTTCCATCAATAGCCATCGACCACAACTCCGCTTCTTTTCTTTCGTCGGAGCGCTTGATTGGGTGTATTCGTAAAGGCATTTGGTGCCGATAGATTCCCGCTCCGGTAACTCTCCCCTTCTCGGATACGAGAACGACAGCCGGAGTGTTCGTTTCCGGCAAATCGCGCAGAAGTCCTTTCCATATTCCCCCCCCTGCTGAAATCATCACTGCTTCTTCGGACGAGCGTGGCCATACAGTTATTATAAAAAGAGTCAATACCAAAGATACCGTAATTATCGAAACGAGCATAACCTTTTTCGCTCTTTCGTTCTGCTCCGCAAGTCTCGAAAGAAGCCTTTCGTCGAATTTTCGCTCGTCTATCGGAATCTCTTCACGAATGTATTTCTCTAAATTTTCTAATGGATTTTCCATTGTTACGCTCCCCACATTTTTTTAAATTTGTCTTTCGCTGCATTGATTCTCGAGGCGACGGTCCCTGCAGGAATACCCAATATTTCGGAAATCTCTTCGTACGTCATCCCATCCTCGTATGCAAGCACGAGAATTTCTACATCCCTGAAGTCCATTTTTTTAAAAACTTCTCGTACGGCGATACGATTATCGTGGTCGTATCTTATATCCTCGTGGCAAGGGTCGATTGCTTCCACCTTTCGATTTTTTTTCCAAGCACGTATGGCTTCATTGTGCAAAATTTTATAAAACCATGCAGTTTGATGGGTTTCCATGTGTTTGTCCCATGAACGGGCTGCTCGCATGAACGCCTCTTGAACGATGTCTTCTGCGAGTTCTCTATCCCCTAACAACCGGTATGCGCGGCGAATCGCTTTGTTTCTCTCTCGAGCAACAAATTCGCCGAATCCGATGGGATTGCCCCTTTCTCCTCCTCTTCGTTTGGAGTCCACCGTAGTACCAAGAACCGCTGTTCTAAGCGCCATTATGTATTAAATAACCCTCATAACCGATGTTTTCTTTACTGAAAATGCAGATTCGAAGGACATCGCGCGAGTCAGAGCCTTGTCCTTTTGCGATAGAATGATAAAAAACCAATGGAGTCCGAGCTTTGGACCTGGCTACTGATTGCCGCTCTCGTCTTTATCAATGGGTTTTTCGTTAGCGCCGAGTATGCGCTCGTTGGCGCGAGGAAGTCCCGAATTCAAGTTTTAGCCAAGCGCGGGAAAAAGAATGCCCAAAGGGTCGTCGAAGCCTTGGAAAACCTGCCCTGGTATATCGCTGGCATCCAAATTGGGATTACCATGGCGGGAATCGGATTAGGTGCCATAGGAGAACAGCGGCTTGCGGACAGCCTCCGCCCCTTTTTCTCTGGTGCTGGTTTGCACATCTTAGCGAGCGCGATTTCATTTTTGCTCGTTACTTTTTTGCTGGTCGTTTTGGGAGAACTCGTTCCGAAATATCTCACGATTAGAAATTGTGACCGCTTTGCTTTGCTTCTGATTTATCCGCTCAATGCTTTATTGATGGTTTTGGCTCCTTTAACGGTTTTTTTAGAAGGTGCAGGGTATTGGATTCTAAGACCATTCGGAATCGATATGCGCAAAGAGCGCCCCCCCATAGCGGCGAAGGAAGAACTCGCGGCAATCGTGCAGGAAGTCAGTACACAAGGAGTTATCGAAGAAAAACACGCCCGCTTCATTACGAAACTTCTGCAACTCACGGAATTAAAAGCGAGCGACATCATGATTCCGCGCGTGGATATCGTTGCCATTGACGTCGATACCCCACCCTCTGAATTGGCGAAATTCTTAGGCAATCAGAGTCATACGCGTTTGCTTGCATGCGAAGACAACGATTTGGACGAAGTCGTCGGTGTTTTGCATCTCCAGGATGCAATGAAAGTCATTGCAGGCGAAGCCAAAGATATTCGTTCCGTTCTTCGTCCTGCGATATTCGTCCCCCCCAATCTTTCTTTGGACAAACTCGTTGACCGAATGCGTGAAGAAAGAGCACAAATGCTCGTAGTGCGCGACGAGCACGGTGGCACAGCAGGTCTTTTGACTTTGGAGGACATCGTCGAGGAAATCTTCGGAGAACTCGACGACCAGGTGGAAAGTGCGCAACCTCGTATCTTTTGGCGCCCGGATAAACGGGTGACCATGAGGGGAGATGTGCGCACCGACGAGCTTATCGAATTTTTAGGTTGGGAAGAAAACCCATTGGAACGAGAAACGATTTCGACGATTATTCTCGAACAATTAGGACGAACACCGAAACTCGGCGACACTGTGCAAACACCGATAGGCATTCTTCGCGTGGATAATATGGCGAGGAATCGAATCACACGTGTTTCGTTGATTCCTTATCAAAAACCTCTATTGGGAACCGATTTAGAAACTCGCGCGACAAAAACGAACTAAATTTCCCGTCCGTACGAATTCCAAGCGCTCGACGATCGAAACTGCGCGGTCGCCTACGTATTCCAAATGATGCAACGCTTGAATGATTTTCAATCCTGCATCTACGAAATCGGGATTATTGCGAATCTTGTCTTTCACACTTCGACGTGCGCGTTTCCACAGTGCATCCACTTCTGCATCTTCGGCAATCACTTCTTCGGATAGCGCAGGATCGTCTTCTCGAAACGCTTTCAATGCTTTCAAAAGCATCCCGCGCGCTTTTTCTGAAAGTTCTGTTAACTCTTTTGCAGCGTCTGGAGGGATTTCGTCGGGGACGGTGATCGCTTTTTTTGCGATACTCACCGCATCGTCACCCACCCTCTCCAATTCGGAAGAAATGCCCATCACTGCGGCGATGAGTCGGACATCCTTTGCAACGGGGGCTTCCCGCGCGATGATGACGATGGCTGTAGAGTGGATTTCTAGTTCCATCCTATCCAAGATGCCATCGGAATCCACGACCTCTCGTGCGAGCGGGATATCCTTTTTTAGAACGGCCTTTACCGCATCGCCGACCATCCTTTCGGCACGCGAACCCATCTCCATGACCTGCTCGCGCAGGTCGGAAAGGAGTTCATCGAAGTGCTTTCTCGCCGGCTGAATCATAGAGATAGACTTGATAGTTATCGGTACGAATTAGACGCTGGTTAAGTTCGGTTTGCTTTTATAAATTTTACGTTATCGAATATTTTATTCTTTGAAATGAATAACTTTATGGACTTAGATTGATGGTCCATCCGTTTTCCTTGTTTTGCGGAGTTCCGACGAATAACCACTCCCCGGAGGTACTCGAGCCTAGAATTGCATACGCTCCTAAGTATTTCCAAGCCCAGTTCGTCAAATAGAACCGATACATTCGATATTCTCCATCGGGACGTTCGATGGAGACATAAAGAGAAGACCCATCCTTACCCCATGCCAAGTTATGCAATTTCCCCCTCTTTCGTTTTTCAGTTCCAGGGAGCGGGAATTTTTGCATCTCCTTGCGAACGTAGTCGAATAGGACGATGTTTTCTTCTGTGTCTTTTAGGATGAGCATGTTTTTCGATTTATCGTAAAGAAGGAACTTCAAGCGTTCTGGGAAAAAGGGAATTTCGATTTCTCCTACATGTTTTTGTTCGCCGTTATGAGCGATGAGAATGAGGTCGCATTTTCGAGTTAGGGGGGGCTTTTCGTCTGGCAGGAGTCGGGGAGCGATTAATACCGCGAGGTCTCTGTAGATTGTTTTTCTATCTCGTGCGGCGATGAGCGCTTCCATCTTTTCATCGAAGTAGGTCAACAATTGATTGAGAGGGAAATCCTCGTCCGAGACGGAGATATAAGAAATTCCAGAAAGCGGAGGAGCGTTTTCGAGCCATTTCCAGGTATCCGAATCGTGAATCAGGATGATTTGATAAACCGAGGGTGAATAGATAGAGTATACGTGGGAGGCTGGACCGCTGAGTTCACGTTTTGGAAGTTTTCCCATAAGAGACATCATTCTGGTTTGGGGCAGTGTATAGATGTGAGGCTTGCCGTTTATTCTGAATTCTATGAATTCTATATACTCGCTGAATTTTAACAGGACGCGAGTCAATTTCAAAGTGCCGCAACCGCTGTAAATCCCATTACCGTCTTCGGATACGATGAATCTCGTTTCAAAAGGGATAGGCGGGTACACCAATGCGCGAGGCATTCGGAGCTCTTCATAGGCAACTTTGCGAAGTCCCTCTTTCGATTCTATTTCGAGTTGAAGTCCGGGAAGTTTTATTTGCTGGACATCGGCAATCAAACAAAAATATAAGAGACAAAACATCTTTTTGCCCTAATCACTGTGGGGAAAGACTCGGTGACTACATTCGCTACATTATGTGTCACTAACAAAGGAAAAATAGAAAAGGGGAGAAGAAATAAAGGTTTTAACTCGCCTGTAACTCTTCTTCGCTTGGGTAAATAATCGGGGATGCCTTTTCCGATAGAACATTCGAAGGCACGATTACTCTTTCCACTCTTCCCCTACTCGGAACTTCGAACATCACATCCAACATGATGCTCTCGATAATCTGACGCAAGGCGCGTGCGCCTGTCCCTCTGCGCAGTGCTTCTTGCGCTATTTCTCGCAGTGCGCCTTCTTCGAAAATCAATTCCACGCCGTCAATAGCGAATAATTTTTGGAACTGTTTCACCAACGCGTTTCGAGGTTCTACAAGTATACGCATTAATGTGGCTTCGTCCAATTCGTACAAAGTCGAAATCACGGGCAAACGACCGATGAACTCCGGAATCAAACCGAACTTCAGCAAGTCTTCCGGCATCACTTCTTTCAGAATATCCTTTTTGCGCTCTTTTCGAGAACTCGGGGTAGAACGGAATCCGATCGTGCTTTCTCGTTTGCGCTGTAAAATAATTTCATCCAACCCTTCGAAAGCCCCACCGCATATAAAGAGAATGTTCGTGGTATCAATTTGAATGTATTCTTGATGCGGATGTTTTCGCCCCCCCGTAGGTGGAACGTTCGCAATTGTTCCTTCTAATATCTTCAAAAGTGCTTGCTGTACTCCCTCTCCGCTTACGTCGCGAGTAATGCTCGGGTTATCCGTCTTTCGCGCGATTTTGTCGATTTCGTCTACGTAAATGATTCCTCGTTGTGCCGCTTGAATGGGATTTTGACCGAACTCCCCTGTGTCCGCTGCCTGATAGAGTTTCAATAAAATATTTTCTACGTCTTCACCGACGTAGCCCGCTTCCGTAAGACTCGTTGCATCCGCAATCGCGAAGGGAACATTCAAAATTCTCGCCAAAGTTTGCGCAAGCAACGTCTTTCCACAACCAGTCGGACCAATGAGCAAGATGTTGCTTTTTTGGATATCAACATCGTCTGCTCGAGGCGTGGTCGAAATTCTTTTGTAATGGTTGTAAACAGCGACTGCGAGGGCTCGTTTTGCCGAATCTTGACCGACTACGTATTGGTCCAAATAAGCCACGATTTCCTTCGGTTTCGGAAGTGCGCTCAGAGCAGGTCGTTCTGGCGTTCGAACGATTGCATCTTCCTGTCCACTGCTACGGAGAATATCTGTGCAGAGGTCTATGCAGTCTTGGCAAACCCCACCGTAAAGACCTACGATAAGGCTTTTAACCTGCGCTTTCGGCTTGCCACAAAGAACACACTTATCTCTTAATTCCATTGCCATATTTATCTAAGTTATCTCTTTTTGTTTAGACGCTATTTACGTTGCCCGGGCTTCAAGACTACATCTACGATTCCGTATTCCTTCGCCTCTTCGGCAGACATAAAGAAGTCTCTTTCCGTATCCTTTTCGATTCGTTCGAGCGGTTGTCCGGTATGACGCGATAGAATTTCGTTGATCATCTTTTTATACCGCAGGATTTCTTCGGCTTGGATTTTGATATCCGTCGCTGTGCCTTGAAAGCCCCCCATAACTTGGTGAATCATCACCCTGGCATGCTCTAAGCATGCTCGCTTTCCTTTTGCGCCTCCAGCGAGCAACACCGCCCCCATGCTCGCTGCTTGTCCTACGCATGTGGTTGCGATATCGCATCTTATGTACTGCATAGCGTCGTAAATTGCCAAACCAGCACTCACCGAACCACCGGGAGAGTTGATGTAAAGTTCGATGTCTTTGTCAGGGTCTTCTTTCTCCAAGTACAAAAGTTGAGCGACTACGATATTAGCGATCTGGTCGTCTACGGGAAACCCCAGGAAAATGATGCGGTCCTTGAGTAGCCGGGAGTAAAGGTCATATGTCCTTTCACCTCGGGGTGTTTGTTCAATAACCCACGGAATACTCATGAAGCACTCCACATCGTTCGGATTTTCATTATCGGCGTTTTTTCTGTACATTCTTCCTGTTTCACGGTTCAATCTCCTGTATATTTGCGTGTTCTTGTAAATATTCTAATACTTTTTGCCGCATGGCGCGGAAACGGAGTTCGTCCATACGGTTCGTCCTCTGTAAAATGTTTAACGCATCCTGGGGGGAAATTTGATTCTCGTGGGCTATTTGCATGAGCGCTGTCTGTAAATCTTCCTGGGTCAATTTCATGTCGAGTTTTTTGAAAACCTCCGATACGAGCAAGGTGCGATGAACTTCCTCCTTGGCCGCCTCTCGAATCCTTTCTATCAACTCTTCCAGCGTTAGGTTGTTCTCTCGGGCGACGTCTTCCAGGGTTTTCCCAGCCCTCGAGGCATCCTCGGCTATCTGTTCAATTCTCTGCTCGGCTACGCTCTCCCACATATTATCGGGAGCAAATACCTTCGAACGCTGAAGAAGTTGGTCTAAAAGTTGCTCTTGGACGTAAGAGGTGTAAAAGGCTTCCTTTGCAGCCTTTATTCTTTCACGGACTTTTTCTCTCAATTCGTCTACTGATTGTGCTTGCAATTGCTGGGCGAATTCATCGGTCAACTCAGGCAACTCGGGTGCAGTCAAGGAGCGAATTTGAATCTGGCATCTGAGGGTTTTCCCCGCCCAATCCTTTTCTTGGAAGGATTCAGGGAAAGTCAGGTCTACTTGCTTTATGTCGTCCGTACTCATCCCTAAAAGAGCCTGGTCTAATTGTGGGAAGGTTTGTCCGACCACGGTCATGAACGTTCTCCCCTCTTCTTCCTCCTCCGGTTTTATGTTTACAATCGCGTAATCTCCCAGTTCTGCGCCGCGCTCTTGCACCTGCTTCGGCTTAGCCCGCTTCTTGCGTAATTCTTCGATTTGGGCTTCGACTTCCTCGTCGGTGACTTCGACCTTCGGCTTTTTAACTTCCAAACCTTCTATGTCACCTAATTCGACTTTTGGTGGAAGCGGCACCTTCACTTGGAATTGACAATGTCCGGTTTCCTCATCGAGAGTGAGTTCCTCGACTCTGGGTGCTCCATAAGGCTCGATCCCTTTCTCTTTCAGAACAGCACGATACGTAGAAGAAACGATTTCCTGTCTTGCCAATTCCTGAATGTATTCGGGGTTTGCGTATTGCTTTACGACATTCTTAGGGGCAGCACCGGGACGAAACCCGGGAATTCGGAGTCTTTTTGCTGCTTTTTTGTACGCCCTATCGAAGCCCTCTCGAACTTGTTCCTCTGAGCAGGTGACTTTGAGTAAAAGAGTGCACGGATTCAGTTCCTCCGTAACGACTTGCATTGTGGAAGTGGCATTCATTATAAGAAGTTGAAGAATACCCGTGGATACTGGGTAAGCGCGGTTGGTCTGGAGCGGGAGAAGGGATTTGAACCCTCGACCCTCTCGTTGGCAACGAGATGCTCTACCACTGAGCTACTCCCGCACTAAAGGTCATTAGAATTGTACCTAAAAGGGGTTATCGGCAATAGGCTTACCTCGAACCATCGTCGAGCCATCAGAATCTCCTCTCTGAGACACCAGACGTAGGTCTTTCATTCCATTAAAAATTTGTTTCTTCACAGGATTTATACTAAAACTTAGAAAACCTAATTCGAAGGTGAGGAAAAAGATGGCGTGGGAGAAAATGTGGCGGTGTAAGAAATGTGAGAATCTGAATTTCGATTACCAATCTACTTGCGCAGGTTGTGGTAAAAGCATGTCGGAAGTTTGGAAGGAAAGCGTTTACAAGTGCAAGCGGTGCGGTAATTTCGTGCACTCCTACAGTTGGGCTCTAGGCAAGTGTCCCGCGTGTGGTAAGGATTGAGGGCAAGTTTTAGCGAGTACTTATTCCATCCGCTCAGTTTTTAACTTCTTTTAACTTCAGAGAACGCTTTTTTTAATAGAGATGAAACCTTGAGTTTCGCCGCCCATCTTCGCATGTAATTTTTGTTTAGTTCATTCTCCCTTGTCTCCAAAATTCCTATAACGTCGTTCCATTGACGGTCGCTTGGGTGCATTTTTATCCAATCGAGTTTTCGTAAAACGATGTTTTCCGGAGCGAGGCAATTGATATACAACTTAGGCAGCAATTCGATTCTCTTTTTTCTCCTCATCTCCGATTTCGAGTAGGCATCCGTTCCAGCGAGAAAAACATCTATTTTGACAACTTCTTTCTTATGAATGATCTGAAATACTCTATATCGAGAATGCGATTTCAATGCCTCCCGTAATTCCTTTTCGTTCAGCAAATAGTCTTTCTCGAACGTGCTTATAAATTCATAGACACTCTTTTCATCCAGGGTGAGAACGATATCCAAATCATTCGTTTGTCTCGGAACTCCCCAAGCACTGCTCGCATACGACCCCCCCACGGCGTATTCTAAACCGAGGCGATGGATCTTGGAGAAGAAATCAACGAAAACATCTCGAATGCTCACTTCGCCTTCGATAACTTTCTTCGCTTCGCTCGTAAAGCGATTTCACGTCCGATTTCACTGAGTTCTATCGCCTTTCGCAAACGCTCGGCGGGGCTCATTCTCCGAATGCGGCGGAGCATTTCTTTATGCGCCCATTCCGACGTATCGAGTAAATCCGTTCTCCTCATAATCGAATGTTAGCAGATTGCCGAAGAATTCGTGCTCTTATTTTCAGCGGCATGCTATCTTTCATGAGCATGACTTCGAAAATCTTCGGCGCATTTTCTTCTTACGGGCAAATGTCGAAGTTCATGGTTGTCTCTATAAATCGAGGAAGAGTTCGTTGCGGGGTATAAATGAACCGTACAAAAACGTTTTATTCCTTGGGCGGGTGGCGGAACTGGTAGACGCGCTGGACTTAGGATCCAGTCCCGAAAGGGGTAAGGGTTCGAGTCCCTTCCTGCCCACCAAATCGTTGAAGAAATAAGAATTTTTTATGCCTCAAGAGTCTCTGCTATTGAGGCATTCATGCTTTGTGGGATAAAAATATCTACTGGGATAAGAATTTCTATTCACGCCTCTTTGCCATTTGTGGCAAAAACCATTTGGCGTTTTCCTCTTTTTCCAATTGTTTTGCGTACTCTTCGAGCAATCTTTTTGCGTCGGATTCGAAATGGTAACTCCCGTGCACTTCTCCCTGCCAAATCGTCTCGACCACCCACGAAGGCACAGGCAAAAATACAATTCTTTCCGGAGGTTCGACGCTGACGGTCAATATCGTAGCCGCAGACAATGGATCGGGAAAGATGAACTCGAAATGGACTTTAAAGGGTTCGTAACGCGTGGTTCCCACTTGCGGAGCGCCTTTAACTAACGCTTCACGAAAAATCCGCTCGTCGAATGTTCCTTCCTGAGGCGGATTTCCCTTCTTCAAAAACTCGAAAATCTCGAGTTTTTTCGAGGTCGCCCATTCGTTGAGGGTCATGCGTAAAGGTTACCTCTCTTCGCAAGAACTCCGATTTTCTTTAGTTTTCTTTCAGTTTCTGGCGAACTTACGGGCATTTGGCAAACGTCATGCAAATGAACTTCAGGGGCGAGTATCCTTTAGGAAAATTTCGTTTATGCCTTGGGATGCCCCTAGGAAAACGCGAGGAAGGACATTATGTACAAGAAACTCATCGCATTCATTCTCCTTTACACAATTTCTGTGCTTGGTTTCACCGCTTGGGCACAGAAAATCTATCTGAAATATGCAGAATTCGACCCACTCGTTTCCGTTCCGAGCGTCTCTTCGGAATTAGGAGCGCGCAAAACGACCCCTTGGGATACCTGGCACTTTTTGGTGCAATTCAAGGGGTACAAAACGCCGAGCGACGAAGCATATCTCGAATCCATCGGCGCTCGCATTGATGGTTATTTGCCGCATAACACTTTGATGGTCGAAACCACATGGATGAATTCCGAGCTTTTATCGAAGTGGAATCGCGTTCGCTGGATTGGAGCGATTCATCCTGCTTACAAGATCAGCAGTGAACTCGGAACTCGTCCGCTTTTCACGAAAGAACGAAAGGAAGAGGCCAAACGGGGACTTCATCGTATGACCGTCAGCCTTTTCGATAACGAGGATTTCGCGGATACAGTCAATGCAGCCCTCGGATTGGGACTCGAAGTGCTCGATATCGGAAGAATCGGTCCTGGTTATGTAATCGAAGTGCGCGGTACGCCTGCGCAAGCGAAACAATTGGCTTTTTTGGATGACGTGCTTTTTATAGACGAAGCCGACGAAGCCGTTTATCGCAATCAGGTCACCCGATGGGTCATTCAGTCGAACGTTACCGATTGGGTGCCGATTTGGGACCAAGGCGTAAAAGGCGATGGACAAATCGTCGGAATCATCGATGGATTACTCTATAAAAATCACGACGTCTTCCGTGACTTAGAAGGCGACCCCCCCGGTCCTGATCATAGAAAAATCGTTGCCTATTACAGCAGCGCTGGACAAAACGGTGGGGATTCTCACGGAACGCACACTTCGGGAACACTCGCTGGCGACCAAGAACCCGTTACAGGAAGCACATATCGAAACGGAATGGCTTACCATGCGAAGATCGTCTTCACTTGGTTAGGCGATATCACCGGTTCGAATCTCTATACGAAATTCGTGAATGCGCACAATGCAGGTGCTCGCGACCACAGCAATTCATGGGGTAACGATGGCACGACTGCCTACACGAATTGGTGCAAAGCGATTGATCAATATTCCTATGAATTCGAAGATGGTGTTGTCGCATTTGCTGTAACGAACCTGTCCACTCTGAAAACTCCGGAGAATGCTAAGAGTTGTTTGGCAGTCGGAAATACCTATCAAGCACCGAACCAATTTAAGGCGAATACTGGCGGAACTGGTCCAACTTCCGACGGTCGCCAGAAACCCGAGATTTGGGCACCCGGAACGGGAATCTATTCTGCCAAATCCGGTTCGACGAACGGTTGGACATCCATGACCGGAACATCTATGGCATGTCCTGCGATCACCGGAGCATGCGCGTTAGTGCGACAGTATTTCGCAGATGGTTTTGCAGACGACGGTAAGAAAGGAGGTCGTTCACATTCTGCGAGCGGCTCGTTGATTCGCGCGATGATCATGAACGGTGGCGTAGATATGACCGGTTTATCCGGTTATCCTGGCAATAAAGAAGGCTGGGGTCGTTTGCTGCTCGATGGCGTGCTTTGGTTCCGTGGTGAAACGCGCAAGTTGCTCTATGCGGATAAACGACATGCTCAAGGTGTCGGAACCGGTGAAGAGCATGTCTATAAGATGTATGTAACCGGCAACTCAGAGCCTTTGCGCATTACGATGACCTTTGCCGATTATCCTGCGCAAGTGAATGCTTCGTATGCGCCGATTAATGACATCAGCCTCGAGGTTATCGATCCTGACGGAATACTCTACTATGGTAACGACATAGACAAATCCGTAGGATTATCGAAAACCGGTGGTAGTCCTGATGTCAAAAATAGTACCGAGATGGTCATCCTCAACCCCCCCAAAACCGGCATGTATATCGTGAAGGTCAAAGGAGTTATCATCAATCAAGGAACGAAACAAGGCTATGCCGTGGTCGTAACCGGTGATGTAACGAAACCTTTGATGCCTGGATTAGGTGGTTGGAATTAATCTTTGGTTTCTTAGCCCGCACACCGAAACGTGTGCGGGCTTTTTGTTTTATTGTAGATGCTGTGCAAACAGGAATAGCATAAAGTTAGAAGGAGGGATGATTTTTAATTTTTAGCATTTCCAACTGATTTTTCGAACCTTACGGCATCCGAAATCGCGCCTTACCGCGCTCCTACATTCTCCTAAATGCGGCGAGGTTCTAAGGAGCAAGCGGTGAACCTTTAAATAAGGTTCATAATTGTCATAAGAAAGTCATGCTGCCAAAAGAAACTTCGGAAAGTGTAGTTCGTCCTTATGAAACAAACGATGCAGATGCTGTTTGCAGTGTCATTAAAACCGTTTTCGAAGAATTCGGATTTCCTTGGCTTCCCAATAGCGCCAATCGCGATTGTTATGCCATAGAAAAGCACTATCATGAAAGGGGGGGTGGATTCTGGGTCGTGGAAGTAAACGGAGAAGTCGTTGGGACTTGCGGATACATTCCGCATGATAACAAACGATGTGAGTTGCTCCGAATGTATTTGCTTCCCCAGTTTCGGGGGCAAGGATTGGGGAAGAAAATTTTTAACGCCGTTGCAAAGGATGCATTTTCTCGTGGGTTTTTGGAAATGGAAATTTGGTCCGACAAGGTTCTTATAACCGCGCATAACTTCTACCGCTCGATAGGTGCGATTCCCATCGGTGAACGCGTTTGTAAAGATTCCGATTCAGGAGAACGATGGGAAGAGTGGGGGTTTTTGTTGGATTTGAAAGATTATCTACGGTAGGAATGAGAGTAGCGTAAATTGAAATAGAGTGCAAGTATCTTGTTGTTGTCTCGAACTACAATTGAAACTGTGAATTATGCATTGATGTTCTATCGTTGGGATTATGTCAAAATCTTATGAACTATTTCGATTTTTATGAAAAACGGTTCCCCTTGCGAAGCAGGAAGAGCCTTAAGGAGGGGGTCAAAAAAATCGCGCCTTACGGCGCTCCTACAGATTCACATACTGTAAATTTCTTACAACAAAGAAACTCACAAACGCAACTGTTTTTATAAATGCGCTCGGAAAAAGGCGAGCATTCTTTTCCAAGTGTCTTCTGCAGCTTCGCGATTATATACTTCCGGACGATCGTCGTTGAAAAACGCATGGTCCGTATTGGGATAAATAATAAATTCGTGTTCTTTCCCTAAATCCGTAAGTTTTTTATCCAGAGCATCCACGACATCGCGATTTACATATGCATCTCTTTCTGCGAAAAACCCTAAAACGGGAGCTTGCAGTTTTTCGAACTGGGGATTAAAGTTCGGATGAATTCCATAGTAATCCACACAGGCGCCGATTTGCGGATTGACAGTCGCTGCATAAAGAGCCAATTGCCCCCCCATACAAAAGCCTACGATTCCTACTTTATCACCTTCTGTCGCTTCGTCATGCAATAATCTTACGATTGCTCCCCGCAAAGCCTTTTCGGTTTCCACAACGTTCAGCGCCATCATAAGTTTTCCTGCAGTATCGGGGTCGGATGCTGTTTTTCCCTTGTAAAGGTCAGGGGCTAACGCTGTAAATCCTTCCTCAGCGAAGCGGTCGCAGACATTTTTTATATGACCCACTAAACCCCACCACTCTTGTATCACGATAACTCCAGGACCTTTTCCTTTCGCAGAACGTGCAAGATATCCTTGCCACTCCATACCGTTTCCCATGAATGAAATCATTTCTCCACGCATGCTGGCTATTATGACGAAAAAGTTAAGATTAAATGTCCATTAGTGAAAACGGAAATTTTTCCTCGGTATCGAAAAAAAGAATGAATTACAGAATCATCGTGAAACCAAAATAGGGGTCGGCGGGCAAAACCGACCCCTTGGGGAGGGAATGACCGTCCGAGGGCTGGACGGTATCCATGCTTGTTTGCTTTAGGGCGAGGCAAAAGATGGCTAAAAAGCTCTCTTGCGTTGCTTTGATTACCTTTTTCCGCTTTTTATAAAGTCCATTCCCGTAGGAGTGCGAGACCTGACCAAAGTTTTCAAAAAAACGAGGACGTTTACTTGCTGAAAAAATGCCAGGATATCACTCGAACGTGCTAAACTCTTAGAAATCTCCAAGGCTTGGTTCTTTTCCCAATTCGGGTGCAATTCGTGGGTACTGCATATACTCCGGGGTTAACGGTAAGTCCGAACGTAGTCGTTCGGAAGGTTCGCCGTTTGCCAATGAAAGGGGAAGTGCTCGTGAAAGAAGGGATGGAAGTCGAGCCGAATACAATCGTGGCGAGGACCTTTTTGCCGGGACATTTACAAACGGTGAAGGTCGCAGAAAAACTCGGTGTAGAACCCAAAGAGGTCCCTTCCTTGTTGAAGGTAAAGATTGGTGATACCGTAAACGTCGGCGACCTAATTGCTGAATCGAAGGGGATTTTCGGATTGTTCAAAGGGCAGGTGTACAGTGAATATGCGGGCACCGTGGAAGCAGTCTCCGAAGTGAGCGGGCACGTACTAATTCGAGAGGCACCGATTCCTGTAGAAATTAATGCTTACATTCGTGGACGTGTGGTCGAAGTGATAGAAAATGAAGGAGCGGTTATCGAAGCGCAAGGTGCATTGATTCAAGGCATTTTCGGTATAGGTGGAGAGCGTGTAGGGAGAATCCGCGTAGCGGTTTCTTCTCCTGACGAAGTACTCGACATCAAACATATCCAACCCGATGACACAGGAAAAATCCTTATCGGTGGTTCAGGAATCACTTTGGAAGCGATTCGAGAAGCAGAGAAAAGAAACGTCGTCGGCTTGGTTGCTGGCGCGGTGCGCGATGATGTGATTACTCAGTACTTGGGTTATGAAATCGGTGTTGCAATCACAGGTCAAGAGCCTATTCCGCTGACGATCGTTATTACAGAAGGCTTCGGACAATTAGCAATGGCACAACGAACTTTTAATTTATTCAAACAATTGGAAGGGCGTGAGGCGAGTATCAACGGAGCAACACAAATCCGTGCCGGGGTCATTCGACCGGAGGTCATCGTGCCTCTCGAAGAAACCATCGGTACGAAAACTGAACAAACGGAGGTGAGCACATTGGAAATTGGAACCCCGATTCGTGTGATTCGAGAGCCTTATTTCGGAGAATTAGGTGTGGTGGTCGAATTACCTCCCGAACTTCAGGTGATTGATTCCGGCTCTGAGGTTCGTGTGTTAAAAGCGAAATTAACGGACGGAAGAATCGTGACGGTTCCGCGCGCGAATGTAGAAATCATTGCATCGTAAATAAAGAGGAGAAGACGAAAATGCGAATTCTCGTTGTAGACGACGAACCTTTGCTTTTAGAAACCGTTTCGCACCGCTTGACTAAAGACGGCTACACCGTGCTCACCTCTAAAACTGCCGAAGATGCTCTCAAGAAGATAAGACTACAAAGACCGGATTTAGTGATTCTGGATGTCATGCTTCCTGGACGTTCCGGATTCGAACTTTCCCAAACGATTCGTGAAGAAAGCAACATTCCGATTTTGTTTTTATCCGCACGGGTCGGCTCAGAGGACCGTTTGAAAGGTTTCGAAGTGGGGGGGGACGATTATTTGACGAAGCCCTTTAATCTTTCTGAACTCTCGGCGAGAGTCCGCGCGATTCTGAGAAGAGTGAAGGTTCTCCCGGAAAAGAAACGAATAGAAACAGGTGGTTTGTCTATCGATTCCGAGCGGCAAGAAGTCATCTGCAACGGAAAAAAATTAGAACTTCGCCCGAAAGAATTCGCCTTGCTGCTACTTTTAGCCTCCAATCCGGGAAAAGTTTTCACGCGGAAAACGCTTCTTGCTCGAGTGTGGGGCGAGAACATAACCTTTACCACGAGAACCGTGGACGTTCATATCAGTTGGCTGCGGAAACGATTAGAGAAAGAGGCAGGAAGTCCTCAGCGAATCTTCACGGTTAGAAATGTAGGATATAAATTCGAATAGCGATAAAGATTATTTCGGACGCTTACTTGAGCGATAAAATTACCTGAGCAACAAAATTTAAAAAATAAAGATGTCGATCTGAGACGGGTCGAGAGTCCCCCCCCTCATTAGCCAAACCGGTTCAGGGATAATAAAAAGCCTTCGCTTCGTCTCTCGTTGAAATTCGAGTTCCGCAGGTCCGTCGTAGTTAAAGCGAATGCCGCGAAAGGTCAAATCTGTAGTGAGTCGGCATTTGGCAATCGCAGAATCACCAGAAATTTCGATAGAGTTCACTTTGATTTCGAGTTTCGTTATTTTTGCTTCGCGGATGAACCGGCTCACCTCGTAACGCGGGTTCGGAACCTCTTCGCTGTAGGGTTCGGGCAGACGAAATTGATTAGATAACCTTTCTAATACTCCGCCTGGGCGGTGCTCCAGGCTCGCTTTGCGCATTTCTTCGATGGCTTCGCGAATTTGTGCCTCGTCGTTCGGTTTCATTAGAATCAGCACCACATTCACCGCAAGAACGAGGAGTATACAAATCCCGCCGATAACAAGCGCCCAAAAAACCGGTGACTTCTTCATAATCCTTTTCGATTATACGCAGATTTTTTGGTAGAAGTCTCCTTTACTCGTTGTGTCGAGAAGGAGAAATTCAGAACAATGTCGACCTTCGTCACTGCCGCCATGAATTGCCCCCCCTTGTAGCAGGCTTGTGAGGGGATGGAGGGATAGAAGCAGACCGTCACAGAAACGTCACAACAATCTGTGACGGTTCCGTGATTCCTTATAAATTTTAATATCTCCTAAAAGGCGCAAATCGGAAATCCTTGCGCCGAAATAGGAGAAGAAAATGACGAAACTATGCTCGATACTTTTAGCAATCGGCTTTGCGCTCGCTGCGCAAGCCGCTCCACTTCGGTATTCCAGTGGAGGAGTTCATGACGACGCGGGTTGGGCTGTTACGACAAACCCAGGGAATGGCGACATCTATGTAACCGGGACAGCATATGCGGGAGCTGCGCAACTCAACGATATGTGCTTGGTGAAATACAACGCGAATGGTGTCTTTCAGTGGGCAAGAAGGTTCGGCCGACCCGGGCAGAACGACGAAGCACTCGATGTGGCAATTTCTCCCGTGAACGGAGAAATCTACGTAACAGGTTACGTCAGGGACACAGTAACCGGTATTGCAGCCGTAGCGACCCTGCATTTCACCCCCAATGGCGCTTTGGTAGGTCAACATGCATTCGCAGGGCTTATGCAAGGTGACCATATCGGGCAAGAGATAGGGTTCGATATGTTCGGTGGAGTCTATGTTCGCGGACTGGCAACTAATGCGGGAACAGGAAAGGATTTCCTGCTCATAAAGTATAACCCTGGTCTATCACCATTGTGGGTTAAATTTTGGGATGGAGCGAATGGCGACGACATTTCCAGCGCGATGGAAGTAACCCCTAATGGAGTTTACATCGTCGGGAAGTCAACCAACCCTGCGGATGTCGATGGAATTGCCCTTCGCTACACTTTAGGCGGTGTTCTGGCAAACACTCGGTATGTGATCGGTGTAGCCGGTGGTAACGATGAGATCAACGACATCGCTGTCGCTCCTGGCGGTGGTGATGTGCTGATTACGAGTACACGCTCGCGTGGACCAGCAGCAAGCGACATGCAAATAACTACCATGCGTTGGTCCGGTAATTTCGGTGCAACCATGTGGGTTCATAACTTTAACCTCTTTCCTGGAAATTCGCTTGATCTAGCGAAAAAGGTCAAGGTAAGTCCAATAGGGGTTGTCGTTGCTGGTTCCTCGCAAAATCAAAACTTCCTCACGGACATCGTATGCTATCAGCTCAATCCATCCACAGGAGGGATTGTCGGATTGCAAGTTACCAACTTTCCGGGAGAGGATTTAGCTGTTGACCTCGCTGTAGACCCTGCCGGCCCGATATATGTAACCGGTGTAGACGATGCTACCGGCTATCCTAAGTATTTAACCCTCCGAATAGATGGTGGATTAATTACTTGGGTATCGGCTTACGGTAATGCCGGGCAAGACGTCCCCAGTGAACTTACTCTGAACATGAACGTGATGCCCGTAGTCACCGGTCGCTCCTATGACCCGGCATCAGGTTTCGATATCTTGACCCTCCGTATCGACCCAGCGACAGGGATGGTTTTATAACTCCCATAACGAAAAGGAGAAAAGGGGGCGCTCACAGCGAAAACCCCTGTGATAATATGAAAATGTGGGCGTCCCTTCCTTTCAAAAAGAAGGCGTCGAACCGTGGAAAATAGAACTACTCGGGACGTTCAATGTCTCGCGTTTAGGGTTCAAGCCTCGTTTTCGAACGCGCAAAACCGCGGGTGTTTTGGCGTACCTCGCGTATTATTGCGGCAAGCCGATATCCAAAGAACTTTTAGCCGAGTGTTTTTGGCCCGATGCAAATGCCGACCAAAGTCGTCACTCGTTGCGAATGGCTCTTTACGATATACGAAGCGCCTTAACTGTAGCGGACATTCCTATAGACTCTCTTTTAGTTACTTCTCGCAACACTTGCGAAATTCTTCCCGAATTCGTGGAAGTAGATGTTCTGAAATTCCGAAAGCATCTCGACGAAGCGCAAACTTCGAAGTCCGATCACGAACGCGCTTGCTTTTTGCAATCGGCAATAGAGATTTATCAAGGCCCGCTTCTTTCTGGTTTTACGGAGAGTTGGGTACTTCCGCAAATGTTGGAACTGGAAGAAAGTTATGCGCAGGCGGTTTCTCGGTTATCGGATTTGCTTTCGCAACGGGGCGATGGGGAAGTGGCAGCGAAAATGCTCAAGCGCGCAATGGCACTTTGCAGTTTTCGAGAGGATTTGCATATTGCGTTGATTCGCACTTATGTGCAGGCAGGCAAAACGAGCGCAGCGATCCAACAATACGAGGTTTTGGAAAAAATGCTGGATGAAGAGTGGGGAGAATTGCCTTCTTCTGAGGCAACCGAGCTTTTGGAGTCATTGCCGAAGAAATATGGCGATACATTAGCCCCCCTCGAAGAAAAAATTGTGACGCCTGTTTTTCACAGCATCGAAAGAGAACGAACGGAACTCGAACAAAGCGTCTTTTATGGGAGGCAAAAGGAACTCGAAGAACTGACATCGCTTTTACAACCGGGGGGGGATTCTCGTTTGGTAACTCTGGTGGGAATCGGCGGCAGCGGAAAGACGCGGCTTGCGCAAAAAGCCCTTTCCAACTTGATTTCTGCTTACGAAAATCGCGCTTGGTTGATTCCTCTCGTTTCTGTTCGCGTTGCGAAGCACTTGCCCGACATCATCTTGATGACATTGCATAAAAGTTCGAGGTCTGGACAAGAGCCTTTCGAGGAAGTCATGAACCTACTCGGCGAGAAACCAGCATTATTGGTGCTGGACAATTTAGAACAATTGCTGCCGGTATGCGCGCAAACGGTTCACGCGCTTCTCGAAAGATGCAAAGGACTTTCAATACTCGTTACGTCGCGCATCCCCACCGGCATTTCCGGTGAACGCATTTTGACTGTTCGCTCATTAGAGTTGCCGAAAGATTGGCGTGATTTGAACGAACTCAGAACGAATCCATGCGTTATGCTCCTTCTTCATAGCGCGCAATCCGTGAGACCGGGATTCGATGTAACTGCAGCAAATGCGCGCAGTGTTTACGAAATTTGCGTACGCCTCGAAGGAATTCCATTGGCAATAGAATTGGCAGCAATGAAGTTGGCAACAAAAAGCCCTGCGCAAGTATTAGGTTCCATAGGACGCAGAGTAGATCTCAGCACAACGAGCCTCGATTTCCCGGAAAGACACCGTAGTTTGCGTGAAGTAATTCGATGGAGTTACGAATTGTTGGAAGACGAAGATAGAATTGCGTTTACGAAACTTTCCCTATGCGACGACGGGTTCGAGTCCGATTTAGCAGAGGCATTACTCGGAGACAGGGCAGAGGAACGAATCAGGAATTTATTGCAATTCGGTTTAGTGAATTGGGTCGAAACGGAAGAGTATCTGCGATTTTCGATCTTGGAAACCGTACGTGAACTCGTTTATGAGAGACTCCTCGAAGACGAAAGCATAAAACGGGATGCGGAAAAGAAGCATTTCGATTTCTTTTTGAATCTTTGTACGAATGCGAAAAAGGAGGATATCAACTCCTGGGTTTCTCGAATAGATAGGGAACAAGCGAACATCTTAGTGGCGTTGGCAGTTGCGCAATCCGCAGAAATCGATGCAGAAGAAGCTTGGCGTTTCGCATTCGGATTGCAAGAGTATATTTGGCGGCGAGGGAGATTTCGTATTTGGGTAGAACCTCTCGAGCATTTGTTGGAAGCGACACACAATAGACTTTCGTCAGAAACCGCGACAACAGCACATTCTCTCATTGGAAAAGTGCATTACGGTTTACGCGATATCGAGGCGTCCTATCAGCATTATCGCATTTCGGCAGAAATGGCAGAAACGACGAAAAACATCCCACTCATCGTGCAAGCGCGTACGGACCTGTGCGTTCCCTCTATTCTTCTGGGACTTTTCGAGGAAGGGAAGAAGAGCTTGAAACAGACTCTTACTCTTCTCGACACCTCGAAAGATGCGCGACTGTGTTCGGTATGTGAATTGAATCTTGGTTGGTTAACTTATTATAGTGGGGATGAGGGGGGGTCTGAAGATTATTTCAGAAAAGCACTCGAAAGCGCAGAGCGTAGTGACGAAGATAGCGCTAAAGCCGAGGCATTAGTCGGTATAGCTTGCGCTATTAGCAAAGAAAAATACGAAGAAGCACGGTCTCATTTCGAAAAAGCCCTCGAAATTTTCGAGAAGAGGGGCTACCCCGAGCGAATCGCACATTGCTCTTATCAGCGAGCGTTGACGGAATATCGAAATAGCAATTTCGAAGGAGCGCTCTTTTATCTATACAAATCGCTTCGTGTTTTTACGGAAAACGGAGTGCGCCTCGGTCAACATCCTCTAACCGTCGCCGGCATCGTTCTTTCGGGAAAAGACCTTTTCGAAGAAGCCGTCGCCTGTTGGAAACGCGCGGAAGCAACACGAGAGCGCTATGGCTTAATCATGATGCCGGTCATTCAAGAAGACTATGAACGTGAATTCGCTCGTGCTCTCGACTCTTTGAACGAGGAGCAAATCCACAACGCGGAATCTTTCGGCACTCGCGCATCAGACGAAAAGTTGGTAGATTTTCTATTTCGAAAAGAAAAAATTCCCTCTCCAGTGTCGGCGAAAGATGTGCTTTAGATTTAATAGCACTTAGTAGAAGTGCCGAAAGGTGTGATTTCTGGCTTCGCTTTAGGGGGTGTTCATCTCAAGACCGCGCGCACTTGCTCGATATCTCGTTGCATCTGCATCCGCAGTTCGTCTACTGAAAGAAACTTCTCTTCCTCGCGCAAGCGCTCCACGAAAAACAATACAGCGAGATGACCATATAAATTTTGCGGCGGAAAATCGAGCAGATGCGCTTCTATGGCGAACCCCGTTCCTACCGTCGGTCGCTCGCCGATACTTAAAGCCGCTTGAAACTTTCCATACGAGGTCTCTGCATATCCGGCATAGATTCCATAACGGGGAAGAATCTGTTCCACCACAGGGACGATATTCAAAGTCGGAATACCCAACTCTTTTCCCAACCCGCTTCCTTGCACGACGATTCCAGAAATACCGTAAGGAGAACCGAGCAAAATACTCGCCCCCTTCACGTCTCCTTCGGCGATCTTCTTTCGGATATTCGTAGAACTCACTCGTTGTCCTTCATAGGTTTCGGGGGGGACGGCAATCGTGTCGATTTTTTCTTTTAGCCAATTCACATCTCCCGTACGATCTTTCCCGAATGCGAAGTCATGCCCTACGACTACGGTGCCTGCGCGTAAGCGACTTCTGAGAACATTTTCGAAAAATTGTTCGGGACTTTGCGATGCGAACTCTTTATCGAATCTTACGATAACCAATATATCAACGCCTAATTTCTCGATTTTGCGAATCTTGAGATCAGGAGGCAAAATCGTGGGGGGGCAGTGCTCGGGACGCAAAACAGAAAGCGGATGGCGGTCGAACGTCAAAACGATGCAGGGCCTTTGGTGATTCTTCGCATCTTCGCATGCCCTTCGAATTACTGCCTGATGCCCCAAATGAACTCCGTCGAACACACCAATGGAAACTGTGCTCTCATTCCAAGACGCAGTAAGAGTTTCGAGACCGTAAATGGTAATCACATCGAAGAGTCTACCTTCGAAATCATTTTAGACTTGTCGAACTGGGGATCGGTTATCTTCGTGCCACTTTCTTGATAGGGTGTTTCTTTTCGGTCTCGCCGTTTTGTTTGATTCCGAGAAGCGGTTTGAGAAACTGTCCCGTATAACTTTGAGGAATTGCGGCTACATCCTCCGGTGTTCCGCATGCGACGATGAATCCGCCCGCATTCCCCCCCTCGGGACCCAAATCGATAATCCAATCCGCTGTTTTTATCACATCCAAGTTATGCTCTATGACAATCACCGTATTCCCTTGGTTCACCAGGCGATGCAACACGTCGAGCAGTTTTCGAATATCTTCGAAATGCAATCCCGTCGTGGGTTCGTCGAGAATATAAAGCGTGTCGCCCGTTGCGCGTTTGGAAAGTTCTGCAGCGAGTTTGATTCGCTGGGCTTCCCCCCCTGATAGCGTCGTCGCAGGCTGTCCCAATTTGATGTAGCCTAGTCCAACGTCTTCCAATGTCTCCAATTTCCTTTGAATTCGAGGAATCGCTCGGAAGAACTCCAAAGCTTCGGTGACCGTCATATCCAGCACGTCTGCAATCGTTTTCCCTTTATATTTGATTTCGAGACTTTCCCGATTGTAGCGCAGCCCTTTGCAAACTTCGCATGGAACATATACGTCGGGCAAAAATACCATTTCGATTTTGATAATCCCGTCTCCTCGGCAGGCTTCGCAGCGCCCCCCCTTCACATTGAAGGAAAATCGTCCCGGTTTGTATCCTCTTATTTTCGCTTCGGGTGTCATCGCAAACAGTTCTCGAATCAAATCGAAAACTCCCGTATAGGTCGCTGGGTTACTGCGCGGAGTCCTTCCGATGGGCGATTGATCTATATCGATTACTTTATCGATGAATTGCAATCCCGTAATACGTCGGTGGGGCAGCCAGTTCGTTCGCGTTCCGTAAACTTCATACATCAAACGCGGATACAGCGTGTCTTGAATCAATGTGGATTTTCCAGAACCAGAAACGCCAGTGACGCAGATGAAAAGCCCTAACGGGATTTCCACGTCTATATTTTTCAAATTGTTTCCTGTCGCACCTTCCAAGCGAATGATTTTGCTGGTGGGTTGACGTCTTTTTTCGGGAATCGGAATGCTTTTTTCGCCGTTGAGATATTGCGCCGTAAGAGTTCGCGATTTCAAAAACTTATCCAAAGGACCTTCGGCAACGACATATCCTCCATGCTCGCCAGCGCCAGGTCCTAAATCGATCACCCAATCCGAGGCACGTATCGTGTCTTCGTCGTGTTCCACCACGATCACCGTATTGCCCAAATCGCGAAGGCGCTGCAAAGTGCGAATCAATTTCTGATTGTCTCGATGGTGCAAGCCGATGCTCGGTTCGTCGAGAATATACAAAACCCCCATAAGACCGGAGCCGATTTGGGTCGCCAAGCGAATCCGCTGCGCTTCCCCCCCCGCGAGTGTGCGCGCAGTTCTGCTCAAGGTGAGATATCCCAATCCTACATCTTTCAAAAATCCTAATCGTTCACGAATTTCTCGAATCGCCCGTTCGCCTATCGTCCTTTGTCTCGCTGTCAATAAAGTAGGAAGTTTTTCGAAAAATTGCAAACATTCTTCGACCGTCAAATCGCTGATTTCGGAGATGTTTCGCTCTGCTAAAGTTACTGCTAAAGACGCTTTTTTCAATCGCTTCCCGTCGCATTTGGGGCACGGATGCGAGGACATGTATTGCTCTAAATCTTCTTTGACCCATTCGCTTTCCGTAGTTTCGTATTTCTTTTTCAAGATGTTGAGGACGCCTTCGAAGTGCGTCGTAATCTTTCGAGAACGACCTGGCATGTAGTGGTAGTCTACGACCAACGCTTTCGGATAGCCCTCCATTACGGCTTTTTTAGCGTTCGCAGGCAGTTTCGAATAAGGGGCATTCGAATCGAATCCCATCGCGCGACCTAATGCGTCGAAAACATCGGGCCACCATTCCTTCAACTCACCGTTTTTATGCACGAAAGGCGCAATCGCCCCCCCTCGAAGCGGTAAGGAAGGATCGGGAACGATGAGCGCCGGGTCGAACTCCGTCTTCGTCCCCAATCCGTTGCATTCTTCGCATGCGCCATACGGAGAGTTGAAGGAAAAGAACCTCGGCTCGATTTCGCCAAGCGAAATTCCACAATCAGGACAAGCGAAATGTTCACTGTACAATCTCTCCTCTCCATCGAGTATGTGAATGTTGACTAAACCGTTTCCCAACTTCAGTGCGGTTTCTATCGAATCCGCCAAACGCCCCTCCAAACCCTTTTTCATCACGATTCTGTCCACGACGACTTCGATGGTGTGTTGTTTATAACGGTCCATCGGAATGTCGTCGGTAACTTCGTACATTTTTCCATCCACACGCACGCGGACAAAGCCAGCCTTCGCAATGTCCGAAATCACTGAGCGATATTCTCCTTTTCTTCCCCTTACCACCGGTGCGAGGATTTGCACCTTCGCTCCTTCGCCGAGTTCTTTTACTGCATCTACGATTTGTTCGACCGTTTGTCTTTGTATCGCTCTGCCACATTGCGGACAATGCGGAACACCTGCACGGGCGAAAAGAATGCGAAGGTAGTCGTAAATCTCGGTTACCGTTCCGACCGTAGAGCGTGGATTTTTACTCGCCGATTTTTGGTCAATGCTTACAGCAGGGGAAAGACCTTCGATGTAGTCCACGTCGGGCTTGTTCATTTGCCCTAAAAACTGGCGCGCATATGCGGACAGGGATTCGACGTACCTGCGCTGTCCTTCCGCATAAATCGTGTCGAAAGCCAGTGAGGATTTCCCTGACCCGCTAAGTCCAGTGATAACCACTAACTTATCGCGCGGAATTTCTAAATGGAGATTTTTAAGATTGTGTTCCCGCGCGCCATGAATGACGATTTTATCGGTCATCTATAAAAATTTTACCCGAGAGAGAACGAATTGCCTTCGCTTAGAGGCTTCGTTGCCAGCGCACTTTGTCGGTTTTCGTCTGCCAATTCGCAGGTGCGAAACCCGTTTTTATCCATTGAATTCTCGATTTCACTTCGAACGAACTATCCTGAATGTAATCTTCGGGATTGGCAGTAATCGTTATCGTTACCGAACTTTCCGACGTTCCGATAGTTCTCGTATCCACCAAATCGTATTTATTCATCGTGTAATTGAATAAAAAGATTTTTTGCGTTACGCCGCTCAGCGTGCTCGAGGAAACTAAATTAAATTCTAATTTGCTCGCGTTTGCAGCGGTTGCGTGAGCGACTACATCGTACATGATTTGAACGCCGCTGAGGTTGAGCTCTCGACCACGCTTTACGATGTAATAACTGTTGTCGTCTTCGAACATGTCAGTGACATCCCCACTCACGTGTTCACCGCGTATTATGGTTATCGTTTCCGGTTTGATTTGTTCCGCGCTCGGCGTTAGACGCCATAAACGTCCATTCGTGCCGTTCATTGTTCCCAGGTCGGTGAAGTAAATCGTTCCGTCAGGCGCAACGGCGACGGATGTGCAGTGACTAATTTGGCTTACCAAAAGTGTCGTTTGGCCCGTGAGGGAATCCACGTACCAAACATTTCCCTCACCGTCATTGTTTCCGAATTCTGCTACGAGCAATCTTCCATCGGGCAAACCTGTAATGGCATTGAGAGGGCTAAAGCCGCCAATGAAGTTGCCGTTGATGAGTGTTCCTGTGTTCGCATCGAAAGTTTTGATGCCTCCATTCGTTTGGAAAAAACCGCCATGAAACGTGACATAGAGAACGCCGTTTCTTTCGAAAACACCGGTCGGTGCAACGCCAGTATATACAGCCGTGTCTATAAAGATGCTTAATTCGTTCCATGTGTTTCCGGATGGAGTTGCCTGAAAAATCTTATCTCCGTTCGAACTCGTAGCGAGGAGTCTGTTGTCTGAACTCACTACGCAAAAACCGTTCCAATTCCCACCGAAAGGAACCGGATTGAATTGTTTAATTAAATTCCCATTCAGGTCGTAATGCCAAACGGTTTCTTCTCCGGTATCCCCCCCGCCTTCGCCTACTAATAGAGTTTGGTTCGGAGCGACGAAAACTCCTAAAGGACCAATATTGAAACCGAAGTAACTCGAAACCGTAAAGCCGCTGATGAGCTCGGAATAATTCCCGTTACTGCCTTTAAGAATTCGCCCATTTGCCGAATCGGCGATGTACACGATTCCATTCGCATCTATCGATACACCCATCGGATTCGATAGTCCCGATAGTTCTATGCTCATTTGATAATTAGGGTCGTGAAGAATTTGAGCGTAGGAAAGTGTGAAGGTACTAACGAAAGTAACGAGACTTACTAAAGCTTTCATGGTTTTTGCTTCTAATTCGGAGTAGATAAGTTTTACTTATACCGTGCTTTTAATTAACAATTTCATCAAAAAGGCGAAATCTAGTATTTTTCTCAGGCATTGAGCAAGGGCAGTTCGGTTAATTTGCGCTGTGTTTTTTCTTCCGTCTGAGTATCAGTCGTAGCGACCTCTCGATATCGGCTATCTCGTTCGATGGGGATTCTGCCCGCTTCTAAAATCATATGCCGCATATTCTCGACCGTGAGCGCTTGTGTCTTCACGCCGGGTTTGTCGTCTTGATACGTAATTTCGTATTCCAAAACCGTTCCGTCGCAGTCGTCCGCACCGTACCATAATGCGACTTGTGTAACGGCTGGCGTGTTCATGATCCAAAAACTTTTGATGTGTTCGAAATTATCCAATAGCAGACGAGAAACGGCGATGTTACGAAGGTCGCAATCGCCAGTAGGGTGGGGAATGTGTTCTAATTCTGTGTTTTCAGGGTGAAAAGAGAGGGGGGTAAAACAAACGAAATGCTGCGTTTCGTCTTGCAATTCGCGCAACTGAAGCAAATGCTCCACTCGTTCTTCGATGGTTTCGATATGTCCGTAAAGCATCGTGGCGTACTGCGTGAGACCCAATCGCGAAGCAGTTCGTGCGACCTCTTTCCACTCGTCCCCCCCGATTTTTCTTTCGAAAAGCTCTTCGTGTACTCTATCCGACAGCACCTCGATGCCCCCACCGGGAAGAGCGTCGAGTCCGGCTTCGATTAAATCGCGCAATGCCTTTTCGATCGTCGTTTTCCCGACACGCGCAATTTCCACGATTTCCACAGCGGTGAATGCTTTGACATGAATACCGGGTCGCTCCTCTTTGACGACGCGAATTAAATCCAAATAATAATCATAGGGAAGTCGAGGATTCACCCCTCCCACCATGTGAATTTCCGTAATCGGTAAGTGCTTGTATCGACGAACTCGGGCACGAACTTCGTCTAATGTCATTTGATAAGGGTCGGGACCGCCTTTCTTCGCATAAAACGAACAAAATTTACAGAATTTATTGCAGATGTTCGTATAGTTGATGTGCTGATTTCTCACGTAATAGGCTTTGTCGTCGTGTAACTTTTCCCTCACGATATTGGCGAGATACCCCACACCTGTGAGATTCGGCGTTTGGTAAAGCCGCACCCCGTCCTCGAAGCTCAGTCTTTCCCCTGCAAGGACCTTCTCATAGAGGTCTACGAGGTCTTTACCTATCAGCGCTTTTGAATTCATTATTTCGAGTGAGTATACGTCAAAAGCGTAAGGTTTTCACCTCCTGAAAGCTTTCCCTTCTTCGCTTCGCTCGAAGGGAAACCGCTACATGAACATGTAGGAGCGCCGTTAGGCGCGATTATTTGCATTCATAACCGAATTCTTGCAGCCCATCCCCGATTATTTCAGCCTCATTTTCCTATGGCTTGGAGTGCGTAACGAGTTTTCCTTTGGCTTGGGATGCGTAACGAGTTTCCCGATGACTTGGAATGCGTAACGAGCAAAATTTATTCGGTTCCCCTTGCTAAGCAGGGTGAACCTTACGGAAGGGTTCATAAAAATCGAGGAATTGCGTCATTGGTACGAAAAAGAATTCTTCCCACCTCCTTAAAGGTTCCTCCTCTTCGCTTCGCTCGAAGGGGAACCAGAAGTTGTAGGAGCACCATAAGGCGCGATTTTCACCCCCTGCCTTTATTTTCATTTTACAAAGAGGGACGATTTGCTTATAGATTTATTTTAGTGTTTGCTTCCAGATCTCTTATGATAGGGGCAAGTTCTTGCCCGTTCTTGCCCCTACCAAATCTTTAGTCTTCCAAAATGAACGTAATCAGCATATTCACTTTATATGCAGTTACGTTTCCGTTTTCGACCATGACCTCTTGTTCTTTTATCCAAGCGGCTTTGATATTGCGGAGCGTTTTATTCGCTCGGGCGATGCCTTGCTTTATGGCATCTTCGAAACTTTCGGAAGAAGTGGAGCTGATTTCTACAACCTTCGCAACAGACATGGCAAACCTCCTTTTTTCGATGGCTTTATTCTACCAACGTTCCTTACCGTTCCCTTTTCAGGAAAACGGTGCTAATACATTAATACGAATTTGAAAAGGAATTTTGGTTTAGCGCTCTCGCTGAAATTCGCCTCCAATACGAGGCGCGTGTTGTTTACGAACCCTGGGAGGCGATAGGAAAGATAGGGTGAGATCACGGCGGTTTGACCTGTCTTTCCGTCAACGCGGATACCCAACGCCGTTTCCCAACTTGGCACGAAGGTCAACTCCGCGCTCCCCAATGTCTGCCACTCTTCTTCTTGTTTAGCACTCGCTAAACCTGCCATCGCATAAAAATTCCCCATTTCCCAGTAGACGTTCGCACCGAAAAGCAGTCTGTTGTTCGTTCCCGAGAAGGCAGATATTCCGAAACTCGAAACGCCATTTTGGCGATACGCCTCCAAATAATAACCTTTCGGTTGGTTCTCGAATTCTGCTTTGGCGTGGTCTTTTGCATCTTCTGTAAGCGGAATAGAGAATCTTCCGGTGAAGGGAATCGTCAAGGTAGCAAAAAATCCATCCACGGTGGACTCGTCGTCGAGTTTGTATACCGTTGCGCGAACGAGAGGAGACATTTCTCCTACGGCGAATGCTCGAAGTTCTTCGAGGTCTTCGTCGTCTGTGGGTGGACCTTCTAAAGAAGAAGAGAAAAGAATCGATTCTGAAATCGAAAACAAATGTTCTGGTTCTAATTGTTTTGCAACGGTGTCTTGCCCTATTGTTAATTGAAAGTTCTTATTCGGGTTGTATCGAACGTAGAAATGTCCGAAAGAACCGCTTTCGTCATGAATCTCTCCGTCTTCGAGTTCTCTCTCTATGACGCTCCATTCTGCGAGGTAGAAAAGGCGAGGATTAAACTCGCCAGCGAACATGAGTTCCACTTCCGAGGGCGTACCTTTGATGGTGTCGGGTTCCTCTTCTAATGTTTTTGCATCGAAAGCGGCAAATGGACTGAACAGCACACGACCTTTTCGCAACTCGAAGCCTGCTGCGGTTGGTCCTCGCAATCTCACCAAGAGCCCTGTAGCGCTGAGTTTTGGCGGATGGACATGACAAGTAGAACAAGGAACTTCGAATTCTCTCGTATACGCCGGTATCGCTTGGGCAGAATTGAAAAAGATAAATGCGATAAACGAAACGAAGACTCCGATGATGAATACCGGAAGAAGTTTTCGCATCACTTTTCTTGCGCTCCGGATGCAATCCATCTTTCAATAAGTTTGATTTCGGGTTGTTTTAGGGGCTTCCCCCCCATCGGCATTCGCGGTTTTTTGTCTCCTTTTATGTACTTCATGATAAGACTTGCTTTCGGGTTTCTCGGAACAACGATAGCACCGCTCCTTCCACCTCGCATCATCGCTTGATACGATGAAAGGTCGAGGTTTGCCGTCTTAATCTTAGCGGAATGGCAGGTTATGCATTCCTTCTTTAAAATTCCAGCAACTTCTTTCCATGTGGGAATCTTTTCGTAATCTCCGGTATCGTCTTCACTTTTTTCGAATGCATTAACGCTTATGCCACTGGAGATAGCAAAGATGAAACCGAGAACGATAAGTGTAATTATCGTTTTCGAAAACTTGAAAGTACGTGTGCGACTCATTTTTCGATTGGTTAATGCGAGAGGGTTTGCTCTATCCTTCTCATCCTTTTCAGAAACGGAAACACCCCTTATCGGGTTCCGGTTTTTTTTACAGGGCTTTGCAAAAAGTCTCGCTCGGAGCACGCTTATCGAAGCCTCCCTACCCTTGTGCCACGAAGGTTCATAATCACATCATGACGTTGAAAATCTCTGACCCCGATGTTCTCGCGCATCGAACGAATAATCTCGCCCAAACCGACCCTGAGGTCGCTTTCATCCTGAGAAAAGAGGAGACTCGCCAAGAGCAGAATCTCGAACTCATTGCCAGCGAAAACATCACGAGCAAAGCCGTCAGGGAAGCCGTGGGTAGCGTAATGACCGATAAGTACGCGGAAGGCTATCCCGGTAAGCGCTATTACGGAGGATGTGAATACTACGACGAGGTCGAAAACTTAGCCATAGAGCGTGCGAAAGCCCTTTATGGCGCTGCCTGGGCGAATGTCCAGCCTCATAGCGGCGCGCAGGCGAACATGGCGGTTTATTTCACCTTTCTCAAACCCGGTGAACGGCTGATGGCGATGAACCTATCCCACGGCGGACATCTCACGCATGGTAGTCCGGTGAATTTCACCGGAATGTTATACGAAGTGATTCCTTACGGGGTTCGAAAAGAAGACGAACTCATCGATTACGAAGAAGTAGAACGGCTTGCATTCGAACATAAACCGAAGGTCATCGTTTGTGGGGCGACGGCGTATTCGCGTGTGATTGATTACACGCGCTTTCGAGAAATTTCCGATGCGGTTGGTGCGATTTTGATGTGCGACATGGCTCATCCTGCAGGATTGATTGCGGCTGGGGAATATCCTAATCCTATTCCTTATTGCCATGTCGTCACCAGTACGACTCATAAAACATTGCGCGGACCGAGGGGGGGGATGATTTTGAGCGCAGACGAAGAAATCGGCGCGAAAATCAATAAAATGGTCTTTCCCGGCATACAGGGGGGTCCTTTGATGCATTGTATAGCAGGGAAAGCGGTTTGCTTTCACGAAGCCGCACAACCCTCTTTCAAAAAATATCAAAAGCAAGTCCGTAAAAATGCCGACGCCTTAGCGGCAGCGCTCGCCAAAGAGGGATTTCGCATCGTTAGCGGTGGTACGGATTCTCATTTGATGCTTATTGATCTGCGTCCTTTCGAAATTACTGGAAAAGTCGCCGAAAAAATCTTGGACGATGTAGGAATTACGACGAATAAAAATACGATTCCTTTCGACCCAGAAAAACCTTTCATTGCCAGTGGATTACGTTTAGGAACACCGGCAGTTACTACGAGAGGAATGAAAGAAGACGAAATGCGAATGATTGCTTCCTTGATCGCACGTTCATTGCGGGCGAAAGACGACGAGAAAGAAAAGGCTCAGATTCGAAAAGAAGTTAGGGAATTGACTGCCCAATTCCCTGTGCATGATATTGCTTAGTTTATAAACCTGTCTTCTGAAATATTTTTTTAGCCTCAACTGCAGGAGCAGTTGAGGCATATAAAACCAGGAGCAGTTGAGGATAAAACTCAGGAGCAGTTGAGGCATACAAAACTGCCGAGCAGTTGAGGCATACATACATAAAACTCGACTCATTTTCTCGAGTCGTATGGTTGCTTATCTCTGTTTAACCTTTTCGCAATGCCGCTTCGAGACGTCTATTCACCGCATCCCAATCGAGCACTTGGAAAAACGCATCGATATATGCGCCGCGGTTCGTCGCGAAATCGAGGTAGTACGCATGCTCGTATACGTCCAAAGCGAGAATCGGCGTGGCGTTCCATATCGGAAATGTGTTTTGCGCATCACCGATGTAATTGAAAAGAGTTTTTTCATCGTGGTCGTATGCAAGCCATGCCCAACCGCGTCCCGCGATCCCCGTCGCCTTTAAATCTTTTTTCCATTCCTCGATACTTCCGAAATCGCGTTCGATGAGCCTTTTCGCTTCGCCATTCGGTTCACCATTACCGCCTAAGATGTCGAAATATATCGTGTGATTGATGAATCCGCCGTATGCGAAAGTGTAATCCACCTTGAGTGACCGGACTTGACTGTAGGTTTGATTCGCTTTCGACGGGTCTTTATCGAGTTCTGCGAGGGCTTTTCGAATTTCGTTCGTTTTGTTTGCATAGCCCTGGTAGAGTTTGAAATGCTCTTCGTGCGTTTTGCGGCTTATGCCTACACGTTCCGTCGTAAAAATCTTTTCCGGCAAGGGAACCGGAGTTACCAGTTTGACCTCTTGTGCTTTTACTTCTGACATGATATTCCTCCTCTCGAAAGGATACTCGAATGAACCGACACCTGCCGATATCCAAGCAGAGCCGATTGCTTTAAAGAGTTCTCTGCGTGAAATCATCAAAGAGAGATTCCGATGAGGAAGTATACATCCTTCTCATAGGATCGTGTTTCCATTAAAGCCTCAACAGCGGGAGCCGTTGAGGCATGAAAATAACTTTGAGGCATGAAAAATCACTTGAGGGATAAAAAAGCCTCAACAGCAGGAGCTGTTGAGGCATGAAAGGCATGAAAAATAACTTTGAGGGATAAAAACCCAACTATCCCCTGCAGATGCAGTTGTTAGGGCATAAATAGAAACTTTCATTTCTACGAATGCTTTCTCGACTGCTTTCAGGAGGAGTTCTTCGTTCGCCAAATCCTTCGCATCCACGGGATAATCGGGCTCTACACCTTTGCCTTCCAGACGGCGACCACCGTAAGTTACATATTCCATCAAGGGCAGTTGCAAAGAAAAGCCTTCTGGCAGACGGAAGAATGTGGAGGCGAGGACTGCACCGGCAGTCGTTGCACCGACAACTTTCCCGCGTTTGTGATCTTGAATCGCAGAAGCCAAAATTTCGGAAGCGCTTCCCGTGCCACCATCGGTCAGAACCACTAATTGACCTTTATAAACTTTGTCTTCGTCACCCCTCGCACGAATTTCTAACCCGAATTCCTTCGCCACCTTTTCGGGAGTATCTTTTTCGTCGGGGTGTTTTTCTAAATATTTTTTGGCATCCATTCGCGTGATGAACTTTCCGAGCGATGTGTCGGGAGTGAGGACTTTTCCCGCTAAATGATAAAGGTTAATCGTACTTCCCCCCCCGTTCGAGCGTAGGTCTAAAATTAGACGTTCGGCTTTGCTCGCTTCTTCGAAGAACTTGTCTATTAATTCACGGTCGTATCCTGTCATGAACGTGTTCACGCGAATCATGACGGTTTTTTTGTCAATCCATTTCAACTCGTCTTTGGTGAGCGTGCTGAATTCGCTCCGTTTGACAGTCACTTCGATAACGCTGTCTCCTCGTTGGATTTCGAGGAGAACCTTTGTGTCTTTTTCACCACGTATTTGCTCAGGACCTTTGACAGGTTTTCCGTCCGCCTTGACAATCAAGTCGCCGGGTTTAATCCCTGCCTTTTCTGCCGGTCCTTCCGGAATTACCCGGATGACTCGCATTCCACCCGGTTCGATTTGCCCAGAGATTCCGATTCCGACCGCTTTGCCGGTTCTTTGAATTTGCGTCGAGCGAGGGGTCAAAAGCCGAAGGTGCGAAAAACCGAATTCCATGAAGGCGCGGTTAACGGCACTTGCGAATTCGTCATGAGTGTCTGCCTTGTCGAACTCTTCTCGATGTTTTTGCTGAAATTCGTCCCAACGTGAAAAATCCACCCCACCTACATAAGCGCGTTCTTTTACGAGTTTGCCGATTTCCTCTAAGATTTCTGCCTTAGTTTCTTTAGAAATGCTTTGAGCGAAGACTGCGCTGGATAGGATCAATACCAGTAAGGAAAGCAAAAGCCCTTTTACTCGAGCGAGAGAAATCAACTGATTCATGTCTCTGTTAGATATCACGCTTTTAATGGTTGGAAAGGTTCCAAAGTTTTAGTAGGTGTTTATTAGGCAAGGGTACTGATTAATTTTCTTGCCTATATTTTCCTCGTTCCCGAACTTTTTCCTCGTTCCCAAACTCTATTTGGGGAACGTAAATGGTTTTGCCACATTTATAATGAGAACCAAGAAATCTCTTGTTTATCCTCCTGATTCCTGCTGTTCCTCCTTTGTCTCCAGGAAAATCTTATAGAAAATTCCAGCGACAATCGCCCCTAGAATGGGTCCCGCGATGTAGACACCAGCCTGAGGAGTCAAATTCCCACTGACTCCGGCAGGTCCGAGGTAGCGTGCAGGGTTCACAGCGCCTCCTGTGAAAGGCCCACTCGCTAAAATCGCGATCGTCACGGTCAATCCGATAAGGAGTCCGAACATTTGTCTTGCGCGACGCGATGGGTCGATTGCAGTCATGAGTACCACAGTCATCAAAGCGAAAGTCATAAGCGCTTCCGTGCCGATACCCTGAAGCATCCCGACTCCTTCACCCAGTTGTGGTGTCCCGAGATAGGGTGGGGTGTCTCGCATGGTCGGAAAGAGACTCCAAACTGCTAACCCTCCGACTACTCCGCCCAAGATCTGCATAATGACGTAAACCGAAGCCTCTTTTGCACCGAATTTTCCTATAATGGCGAGACCGATACTAATTGCCGGATTAATGTGTCCCCCTGAAATCCCGGCTGCTATATACACTGCAATCATCAGAGCGATGCCGTGAGCGAGCGCGATAGCCAAAAGCCCGATGCCCCCTTGTTGAGTAGATGCCAAGTATGTGTCCATACAAATAGCAGCTCCACCGAATAACACTAAAAAGAAAACCCCGAGCCCTTCTGCGATTCCAGCCTTGAAAAGTCCTCCAGTCATAAAGAAACCTCCTGAAAAAGTCGAATTTTTTTAGCAACTCCTTGCGAAAAGACGAAATATAGGTGCAAAATGGAACCTCCAAGCACCTTTAGAAAAGTAATTTGACAATATATCGCTTGGAAAGCGGAGGAATACTGTGGGGTTTCAGCCGAATCGTTTGGTGTTGGAAGGTGACCAGTTACTGGTAGTAGAAAATTTTTCGCACCTCCCAAAAATGCGTTTGTCTTTCAGACCTGCTCGGAAAAGGCTGTTTTCTGAAGAGCCTAACGTTTCTAATTTATCCGTAGAACTCAGCAAACCAGCCTTTGCTGCGTTGGTTCGTAAAGACGACCTCGATGCCACACCTTTACTCGTTTTCGAAACGGAAACCGTTAGCGCTGGAATACGAGAACTTTATCGAAACGCCGACATTCCTTTCGTGGAGGTAGAAGGGACGAGTTCACGAGGGCTTTTCCGGTTCGAACGAGCCGGTTTCTCAGCCAAATTGCAGTTCGATAATCGCGGTGAAGACCAAGCCGTTGAATCCGTGATTCGATGGTCGGAGACGGCTCCGAAGAATCGCGCTGGGCGTCTGGTTCGCTCAGAGGTCGAGAAAGTCGTTCTCAAAGCCTTGTCTTCGTTTGCAGACGAAATGGGATTGAACATCAATCATCAAATCCCTTTCGGTTATGCAGTGGGATATCGTCCTGACTTTCCGAAGCAAATCGCCCGACATACGATTGAAATGGCTTTGTCATTGAATTCGGACGTTAACCCACAAATCCCTATCGTGTTGCCCTTGCGGATTGTGGATGCTTGTGAAGACGAATGCTACAAGGCTTTTACAGAGGAAGACCAATGTGTGGCTGAGTATGTTTGTACTGCAGGGATGCCTATGGGTGCGATTCAACCAGTGGAAAAAGACGTCTTTAAACTCACCTACAGCGTGGATGATATCGAAGAGATGAATATTCGCTTGGATGATGTAGACAAATGGATAATGGGTCTACGCAAATTCGTCGAACACGCGTTATTCACGCTCGGTTTGTCTCGGAAAGAGAAAGGTTCGAATGATTCCGATGGCGCTAATGATTCGGATGACAGCGAGCCTAAAGCTCTAAGTTCGAACGCATCTATCTGAACGGATTCGCTTTTTTTACCGACAAGGAAGTTAACAATGAGATGCACGTTAGTCGTGCTGCTGCCATGGATGGTCTGCACCGCTTACGGTGACAGACTTGCCTCTGTCACGTTGGATTTTCCTTCCGGTGAATCGAATTTTCCTGCAGTTCGTTTCGGGGAAGAGTGTTTGTTACCGTTGAATGCAACGAAACGACTGGGATGGAAAGTGAAAATCGAAGGGGAATCGGCAACGGTTACATCGAATGGGAAAAGCATAAAAACGGGCATTAGAAAACTCGACAAGCAAAATTATCTACCGGTGCGTACTGTAATTTATTCCATGGGGGGCTCGACTGAATGGAATAGAGAAAAGACAAAACTTCGCGTGTTTTCGATACTGGAAAGGATTCGAGTAGTAAAGAACGCGGTTTCGGTCGAATGCACATTGCCATCGAAAGCGCGCGTATTTTCATTGAAAAATCCAAATCGTGTCGTGATGGATTTTCAAAACACCCGGATAGACCCAAAAAAACCGCCGAAAGTTATCGGAAATATTCGCTATGGTCAATTCAATCCCGATACGCTTCGAGTCGTTGCAGAAGTAGATGCTCAGCCTTCTTCGATTCGCGTTTCTTCTCACGGTAATGCTGCGAAAGTAGAATGGAAAGACGCTAAAGTGATAATTTCGTCACCGAATCGAGCGAATTCGATAAATTCTACAAATTCGACAAATTCGACAAACTCGACGAACTCGACTAATTCTCCGTCTGATGCGGAAAAACCGAATGAAACACTCGAAAAAGTATTTTTAAAATTGCCCATCATCGAATCGGATGACGAAAAAGAATTCCTCATTCGTTTGCCTTACGAAGGGAAATTGCCTGCGCAACCTCGAATTGTTCGAGAAAAACCGAACGTTTATCGCATAGAAATCCAAAACGGAGAATGGTCGGAAGAACTTCCGAAAGTTTCCCTGCGAAGCGGAATCCTGTCTCAGGCGGATTTCACGAACGCGAATGGTTATCAAGTGATGACTTTCGAATTGACGAGACCGATGACCTACACGCTTTCTTCACAGCCGGGTGAAATTGCACTTCGTTTCGTTCCTCCGAAGAATAGCGAAGGTTCTCTTTTCGAGAAACTGGTCGTTATAGATCCAGGGCATGGAGGAAGCGACCCAGGAGCACGTCATGTATCGAGCGAAGAAACGTTGAACGAAAAGGAATTCAATTTAGAGATTGCGAAATTGCTCACAGAACGTTTGACTCAGGAAGGCTGTGCAATCATCCTCACGCGCGATGACGATTATTTCGTCGAACTCTACACGCGCTCTGCTATCGCTAATTTGAATTCGGCACATTTTTTTATCAGCATTCATATCAATTCGAACACGGTAGCGAACAGTCGCTCCGGAACGACGACGTATTATCACGGGGATAATCAGGATTCGAGGTTATTGGCGGAATGCATCCAATCGCAAATTGTCGCTGCTACCGGACTGCCGAATTTAGGCGCCCAGAGCGATACCAGGGTCTATGCGAACGGCTTTGCGGTGCTTAGGCATTTGAAGGTGCCGGGCGTTCTCGTCGAAGTCGCGTATATTAACAATGATTCAGACCGAGAACTTTTGAAGCAGAAGGAATTTCGAGAAAAGGTCGCAGAAGGAATCGTAAATGGATTGAGGTTGTATCTCGGTGAAACGAAAGAAAAAAAATAAGAAAAACACGCAAGGCATTTTAGTGGCTTTGGCGCTCATCGCGCTCGCTTCGTTTGCGGGCTTTGCGGCTTACGTGCGTTTCGGTCCAGCAGGGGAATACTCCCGGATGGAAAAGACGAAGTTGGAGGTCATCAAGAAAGAGCGAAAGAAACCGGCCTCGGAGCGTATCGAAGAATCGCTGCAGGTTTACGTACCTCGTCCTTTCGCGAGGGGGGGGAATGTAGAATGGACTTTCGAAATCGTACAAGCGCAGCATGGGGTAGACCCTGTCGTTCTCGCTGTTAATCGTTTTTTGGAATCTTCGAAAATCGCTCCAGGCGCGAAACTTTTAGAAGTTCGATATCGTGGAGAGAACGCAGAATTAGAATTCGAGAACTTATTCTCTTCGGGTTATGGGACGGATGACGAGCAGACGCTTTTAAAGGGAATCTTGATTGCAGTTTCCGAGAACAGCAAAGCGAAAACCGTTACGTTTTACGAAAAAGGAAAGCTGGTTCGCTCACTAGGGAACATAGAACTGGAAATACCCCAGCCTGTTCGTTGAGAATAGTTTGAATGTGAAATACAAGTCTCAAAGTGGGTAATATTTAATTGTTAAGGAATATGCTTTTCAATCCGAGTTTTGTAGACCAAAACAATACTAGCCCTCAAAGATATAATGAACGAGATTTCGAATACTTGCAAAGATCGGGTCGGCCCGAGGCAGCGAATATCCGGGCACTTCTGGAAACATGGTTTGTAGATTACCCAGACGAACACAAAAAAGATTTATATAAACGAATGATCGCGCGAGAACCCGATTTTCTGAGTCCATTTTTCGAACTAATGCTACATGCGCTATTCCGAACAGTCGGTGCGGAGATATTCGTGCATCCGAAAGTTTCTGAGAACTCAGATAAACGACCTGATTTCCTCATACGACTTTCAAACGACTTTGAATTTTATTTGGAAGCTGTCTTAGCACGCGGTCAGTCAGACAAAGAGAGCAAACATCAAGCTACCTTGCGCGAAGTCTATGACATAATCAACCGGAATCTAGAGTCACCAGAATATTTATGGGAAGTGACCGTGCTAGAACATGGCCATGCCCCTATAAGTGGAAAACAAATCGTTTATGAGATTGGGAAATTTAGGAAAGGAATCTCTTATAGCGAGGTTATGGAACAGTGTCAAAAGCATGGTCTAAATAAAACACCTATACGATATATATTTGAACAAGGCGGGTGGAGGCTTGAGTTTATCCCAATACCAAAAAAGGAAGAATGTATTGGAAAGAGTAATCACAGACCATTAGGTGTATTCAGTATGCCCAAGGTAGTACGTTGCAAGGATGATGATGATATTAGGAAAGCTGTAAACTCTAAGGTTAAGCATCACTCTATTGATGGCAAACCTTATATTATAGCGGTAAATGCGTGCAATCGGAGTGCCCAATCAGAAGACTTCATGGATGCACTTTACGGTTCAGGGGTGCTGAATATAACTACGTATTCTTATGGAAGTCATCAACTAAAATTTACAAGAGCCTGCGATGGAGTTTGGCTTGACAAACGTGGGCACCCAAAGAATTCTAATCTAATAGCAGTTCTTGGTGTGCGCAAACTTACACCATGGACTATAGAAAGCGCAAGTCTAATTGCATTTGAGAATCCATATATCTCATACCCACCAAAGGCAAGAATAGCGGGGTTGCCAAGATATGAAGTTGCAGATGGTATGTTGAACTTTGTGGAAGGTAAGACCCTTGGACAATTGTTCAAACTTCCTTGGGAATGGCCATAGGGTATTACCAGAATTTGAATCTATATATTGCATCCATAAATTAGTAGTTTTTGAATAATAGGGATACGCATAAGAATATTGATCTGTAAGGCGATAAATTCAAGATTTCTTATCTCGAATTTTTTCTCGCAATAAAATACACGACCCCGTCCCAAACTTTTATCACGACCCATCCGGATAAGAACCCCCCCATCCATCCGACGAGAACTTGCGAAGGATAATGTGCACCTACATAAACTCGTGACACGCCTACGAGAAATGCGATGACAATCCAAATCCATCCCCACCTTCCCAAGCGATAACACATCACCGTTGCAACCGCAGCCATTGCCGCGGCATGCGCGCTCATAGCCCCCGGACTCGAAAGATAATCCACCAACAACCGGCAATCGAGTAGTTCCGTACACGGTCGAGGGGAGTTAAGGAAGTTTTTTACGATATCGCTCAATTCGTTGGCGATAGGAAAGGCAATCGCACTTTGTATCGCTGCAGCACGAGAACGACTTCCGATAATCAGCATGGCGAAAAAGACTACGCCCAACAAAACCCTCAATGGCCAGTCTCGAATTCCCGTGCTCAAAAATATAAAAAAGCCATCGAGCGGTTCCCAACCTCTGTTTATCCAGTAAAACAGCGCTGTATCGAAATCCCCTCGCATGTGCAATTATATGCCACAACCAATTTCTTGCAACAAGATATTTTAGGCGTTGAAGAGAGGAATCTGTGCTTTTTTCGTTTTTGTTTTTGATGCCTCAACTGCTCCTGCAGTTGAGGCTTTTGATACGTTTATATGCCACAAACGAGTTCATTTCTTTTCAATTCCATGTATGAAAATCTATAAGTAACCCGGTTCCCCTTCGAGCGTAGCGAAGAGGGGGAACCTTTAAGGAGGGGGTCAAATAAATTTTCAATTTTTCAAACAAGATGCTTTATTTTTTGATGCCTCAACTGCTCCTGCAGTTGAGGCTTTTGATGCGTTTGTCCTCGAAATAAACTCAGAAAAAAGAAAAAACCCCCTCCGTAGGGTTCCCCTGCTTGCGCAAGGAGAACCGGTTTGTAAAAGACATCTATCACTTGTTCGAGACGAATTTAAATTTTTTGATGCCTCAAATTTCTTGATGCCCTCAACTGCTCCTGCAGTCGAGGCTTTTGATATATTTGTCCTCGAAATAAACTCAGAAAAAAGAAATACCCCCTCCCTAAAGGTTTCCCTTGCTCACAAGGGGAACAGGTTTGTAAAAAAACATTTCATCAGCAAGGAAGGCGATGAAGAATTCCGATGAAGGGTCCTATTCGGAATCGGGTATTTTTCAAATCCTCATGTCGCCGCATGCGTATCTTCATAGGAAGGTTTCTCCGAACGAACCTGTTTCGGAATTGCGAAAAATCAAAATCATCGAATGCGGCGAACCTTTGGTAGATTTTTTAGAAATGTGTCCTGAAATTTTATGGGCGAAGCCCGTTTGGAATTACACGCGTGAGCATTTATTGAGGCTGAGCGTTGCCGAGCGTTTATGCAAGGCGGCTCGGAATTTGCCGAAAGGCTATCGCCTGGCAGTCGTCGAAGGATGGAGGCCGTTGCATATCCAAAGAAGAATGCATCTCTCTGCTTATCTGCGTTGGAAGGAAAGGCATCCCGATTGGAGCCCTGCACAACTCAAAAGGTTTACGAATCGCTTCACCGCTCCGATCGACAAAAAAGTTCCGCCCCCCCATACGACCGGCGGTGCAGTAGATGTTCGTTTGTGCGATGAAAACGGAAATGAACTCGACATGATTTCACCTTATAAGACCGGTGAACCTCGTGCATATCCTTTTGATGCAAAAAATCTTTCAAAGGAAGCGAGAAAGAACCGTCGGATACTAAAAGAAGTAATGGAATCTGCAGGAATCACGAATTATCCGAGCGAGTACTGGCATTATAGTTATGGAGACCAGGGATGGGCGTATCGTGGTGGTCACCCCTATGCAATTTACGGGCTCATCGAACCTCCCGGTTACAAGCCCCCCCAAGGCGAGGATGTAGATGAACCTTTGGAGTTCGTCCGGTAGTATGCTCGCTTATCTCGGATTGGGAAGTAATCTCGGGCACAGAGTAGAAGCCCTGCTTCGCGCAATGATTCTCCTCGAAGAAAATGCTGGTTCGATTCGTAGAATTTCGCGAATTTACGAAACCGCACCGCTTTATGTGGAAGAACAGCCGAGTTTTCTCAATATCGTTTTAGAACTCGAAACTTCGTTAGCACCTAAAGAACTTTTGCACGCCGCAAAGAGGATCGAAAGCCAACTCGGGCGCAAAACCAGAGCGCGGTTTCACGAGCGAGAAATCGACATAGACATGGTTGCGATGACGGATTCTTCGGGAAACATCATTACATATCATGATGAAGAACTGACCCTACCTCATCCCCTCGCAAGCGAACGGCGTTTCGTTTTAGAGCCGTTGGCTGAACTCGCTCCGCATTTACAAATTACCGACTGTATGACTGTGGCGAAGGCGCTCGAGCAAGTCGCTGTCCAATCGCAGGATGTGAGAATTTTTTCTTCCGTCGAGAAGGCTACCTGAGGGAATCCTTCGAACAACCGTCTAATGTATTAATAAGTGGGGATTTATGCCGACGAAGACCTTTACATACGTTGCGCTCGATAAAAGTGGCTCACGAACGACTGGAGTCCTCGAAGCCCCGTCCGAAAGCGCTGCTCGAATGCAACTTCAGAACATGGGTTTGTTAGTCGAAACCCTTCAGGAAGGAAAAATCGAAAGCGATAAAAGAGGAGCCCTCTCGAAGCACGTCGTCGGTCCGATTATCGGAAAAGTTTCCCTCGAAGTGCTCGAGAGGTTTTATTCCCAACTTTGGTCAATGTATCGGGCAGGGGTTCCTTTAGTTCAAGCGTTGGACACGTTAGCGGCGAGTCAGACGAGCGGAAAAATGCGGCATGTCGTCAAAGATTTGCGCGATTTCGTTTTGGAAGGCAAAAAACTCTCTCAGGGGATGGAGAAATATTTCGAAGTGTTCGGTCCTCTTCAAATCAGTTTGGTGAAAGTCGGCGAAAAAGCAGGTGCTTTGGAAAATAGCTTCGCACAAATTCGAGATTATCTGCGCCGTGAAATCGAACTTAGAAATGCAATTAAGCGTTACACGTTTTATCCAAAAATCGTCGTGGCATTCGCGATATTGATGCCGATCTTCGTCAATATCATCGTATCCTCTATTGCTTCTGCCAGAGGTGGTCTGGCGATTCCTATTTTTTCGCTCGCCGGGCAATGGTGGTTTTGGTATTTGGTCTTCATAGCGGGGGGGATTTATATCTTTTTCCGGTGGGGGATTCAGTATGCACCGATTAAGTATTTCTACGACAACATCTTATTGGCGTTGCCTTACATCGGTTCTACGGTTCACATGCTCACGATGGCAAAATTCAGTCGAGCCTTTAGCGCTCTGTACGGAGGCGGGGTTCCGATTGCCGATGCCGTCGTTCTTTCCGCAGATGCATGTGGCAACGAGGTCATCCGCAGAAAAATCCTTCCTGCAGCGCGATGGCTGCAAGAAGGAAAAGGAATCGGAGCGAGTTTCGAAAAAACGGGTGCTTTCACTTCTATCGCTCTCCAAATGACCTATACAGGTGAACGAAGCGGAAACATAGAAGCGATGATGGACAGCATGGCGGAGCAATACGAAGACGAAGCGGCAGTTAGGCTTCAGAAGTCCACCCAAGTCATTACGCTCGCTGTGTATCTTCTCGTCGCTGCGCTGGTTGCTTACATCCTAATTCAATTTTGGACCGGCTACATTTCAAAGGTTACGCAAGCGGGGGATTTCGAATAAAAGAGTTCGAATAATAAAAAGATTTCGAATAATAAACGAATAATAAAATAGAGCGATCGAGTGGAACTACCGAAAACCTATTACGAAATTCTCGGCATCAGCGAAAACGCGACGATGGAGGAAATTCGACGCGCTTATCGCCTATTAATCATGAAACTTCATCCGGATCGCGCAGGAAAAGACTTTCGTATGGAGCGATTCGTGCAAGTTCAAGAGGCGTATAAAACGCTTTCGAATCCTGTTCGAAGAAGGCATTACGATGAAACTCTTCGTCATCGGCGCATTTCGCATACGAGGCAAGAAACAAAAAGAACGCAACAAGAGACTCCGAAACCTCGATATCAATATGAAAGAAGAGACCCCGGTCATGCACAAAAACCTCCGAGCGATTTGTCCGCCCGTGTTGCGGAAGCGGCGGCTTTATTCTCGCAAGGAAAATACGAGCGTGCGGAATCCACTGCGCGTTGGATTTTAGAGCGCGACCCCCGTTCTGCGATGTCCCATGCGATTTTAGGAGATATAGAACGTTTTCGGGGAAATTTGGAAAGTGCGCTAAAACACTACGCCTATGCCATTCAGTTCGCACCTCGGAATATTACGTTTCAAATACGATACGAAGGGCTTCTTCGCCAAGTAAGTACGATGGAGAATGCGCGCCAGCAGACACAAAGTTCGAGGTTGGTATCTCCTTTGTTCGTGGTCGCTCTCGTTACGTTTTTAGCGAATTTGTATGTAGGAATATCCCGAGAAGCGCCTTTATTGCAAGCAATCCCCCCCATTGCTTCGTGGTCACTCGGTCTAATTATCATGATGTTTTTGAATGGTGTTTCCTTAGGAGCGACCCTTGCGACGAGTCATGTCGTTGACCGATGGGAAAGCATCGCGAGAGCGAGCACGGGGAGATGGAGCCAAGCGGCAACCTTGGGCATTGTGGCTTTGGTCAATTTTTGGTTTTCTGCTGGTTTGTATCTTTTGTTGGGCTTCGTTCAGCGTTCATACACCTTTAGCGTTAGTCGTTTGGTTTCCGGAGTCGCGATACTGACATTAATTTATGCATTCACAGCAGCCTTTTCGCCGACGTTGCAGCCGATGCAAACTTTGTTGTGGGGTGGAAACGTGATTTATTTGGGAGCCCTTTGCGGCTGGGCAGTTGCCGACGCTTTTCGGTAAAATTTTTTCGAGTTGCTGACTTCAACATTCGTTCACATTCCAGGCATCTCCTACGAAGAGGAGAGACTCCTCTGGTCGCAAGGCGCACGAACTTGGGCAGAGTTTCTCGCCTCGCCTTCTCGATGGAAACTCGAAAATATCTGTTTGCGAACGGCAGAGCGCATTATAAAAAATAGCCATAAGCGATTATCCATGCGAGATATTCATTATTTCGCTCGCAAACTTTCCCATCGAGAGTATTGGAGATTTTTCCCCGAGTTCGAATCGGATATCGCCTATCTCGATATCGAAACAGATGGAGGATTTTACGGCGATGTCATCACGATGATTGGCGTTTACGACGGTCAAGAGTATCGCTCTTTTATCGAAGGAATCAACTTGAGGGAATTTCCCGAATACATCGAGCCTTTCAAAGGTGTCGTTACATTTTTCGGGACATGCTTCGATTTGCCGGTTGTGAATCGTCAATTTGGCGGTGTCTTGAAGAAAAAAGTTCATATAGATCTTCATCCCCTTATGCGGCGTTTAGGGCAGAGGGGGGGCTTGAAGAAAATCGAGCGACGATTCGGAATCAGACGCAGTAATGATACGGAAGGGCTTACAGGTCGCCACGCTGTCCTTCTTTGGAAACGACACCGTAGAGGAGAAAGTAGCGCGTTGGATTTGTTGGTGCAATATAACAAAGAAGACGTGATGCACCTGAAAACTTTGATGCAAATCGCTTACGAGCGTCTTCGGAGGGAAGCCCTGGAGGCTTTCTGGTCAGACTCGGCTCCTCGAATATCCGTTAGGGTCGAGGATGGCTTGCCGTTACTTTAGAAATTTTCATTCAATCGAATTTCTCTGGGGTGCTTCGAGACGGAATAAAGTACAACTTCTAACGGGTAAACTCGCAGAAACATAGACTTCATGAGGGGCTAAACCCGTCTAAAGTCGTGGAGTTGTGACGTGATGGAATGTTCGAATTGCCAGGCTAAGAATGCTCAAGACGCTAAATTCTGCAATATGTGCGGAGAGAAATTAGAGGCGCCGGTCGTTTTGACCCCCGAAGAAACCGAATCTCTGCTCGCAGAGGGGTATAGCGCTATTCAAAACGATAAGCCGAGCGAAGCCCTCTATATCGCAGAAACGGTTCTCAAAGCCGACCCCAAAAACACTTCGGCTTTGGCACTGAAAGCCTTAGTACACGAGCAAAGAGAAGACCTCGAAACTGCCTTGAGCCTTTACGAGCAAATTCTTTCCCTCAAACCGGATTCCACTCTCGATAGAATTCGTTTGATTCAAATTCACAAACAGCTCGAAGCGAAAGCTCCGCTGGAGAGCATCGAGCAAAAAAGCCAAAGGTCACTGGCACTTTTAGCAGGGGCAGGTGCGTGTCTCACTGTAATCGTTTTGGGCGTCGTGCTTGCTTTGGCAACCTCGAAATCCTCGAGCGTGCCTAATACCGAAAAAGAGCGCTATGCCTCTAACCTGCCGCTCGGTTTCGAAATACCCGTTCAACAAAAAACGCCTCAACCTCAAAATCAACAAACACAGAATCCCCCCTCTTACGGTGCGCAGCAGAACGATCCATCCGCATCTCGCCAGCCGAATCCGTTTCCGTCGAGGATATGGAACCCCGGTCCTTTATCCATCACTCGTGATGCGGAATTACAACCGCTGCCAGACCCGTCTTCGGGGTCTTCGAATCCCAATTTAATGAATCAAACTCCCTCGGTTTCACCTTCGGTGATTTCTTCGGGAAATCAAAACACGAATCAAAATATAGTTACGGAAACACCGAAAGAGGACGAAAACATTCTCGAACCTCCGAAGCCCCCCCATCGTGGAATCGTAAAAATCCAAGTTTACGACGAGAACGAATCGGCGACGGATCCCGCTGCAGTCAGTGAAAATATTTATCGCATCGCGCAAAACAAAATGAAAGCGGGGGACTATCGAGGGGCTATCAAAGACTTTTTGGCGTCGCTCAATGGTTCGCAGAAACCCGCGCTCACGCACCAACTCATCGCTCGTTGTTATAAAGCACTCGGTGATAAAGAAAACGCTCGGCAACATTTCGAAAACGCGAAACGGCTCTATAAACAAGCCGGGCAAACGGAAGAAGAGAAGGCTTGCGAAAAAGAACTGCAACTTTTAGGGTGATTTCTTTTCGAGTCTTTATTAGAAAATGATTCGTTCATCATTGTGTTTCCTTTCGTTGTTTATATTCTGCTCGGGATACTCTTTCCCAAACTCTGTTTTGGAACGCCCGGCAGCGAACAATTTCTCGTTCCCAAACTCTGTTTGGGAACGCAATGCTAACACCACGCTTATCAAACCTTTAATCCTCATCTTTCAAGAAAGACAAATCGAGTTTACAGACACCGACCCGAATCTCGAAATCGCGATTCCCTTATCCGACGCTTTGAAAAACACAGGAAAAGTGATTGCGGCTTTAGTCAATCAAGCCGACCCCTACGTCGCTGCTGCTATTCAAGACGGTTTGTTTCGCTGGCAAGACCCCCCGACACGAGAGCATGCCTTTCGTCTCGCCAGAGTCATCAAAGCGGATTACCTCGCCATCGTAAAAGCCACTGCAGTGGGGGGGCTCGTAAACGGGAAAATAGAGCTTTATCAAAACTCGAAACTTGTGTTTCAAGACACGAGCACGACGTCGATCATCAAGGAGGGGCAACTCGATAGGGAATCCTCTGCGCTTTCGTTGGCGAATAGTTGGACCACCAAGCTCGAAGTCGGTCCTTTCAAAAATTTGCTTCCTCCGCCAGACGTGGAAAATCCCCCCCCTGGCGAAGCTACCTATAAACCGAGTCTGCCCATCGAGCCGGACAAGCGTCCTTTCGAAAACGGAAAAATTGCATTGAATGCGGGCAGAACGACCGAGGCGATTTCTCTTTTGCGCGAATCGGTAGATGCCGATCCGTTTCACATCGAGGCAAGACTTTTATTGATCGAAGCTCTGCGCAGGGAGGATAAACCGTTCCTCGCCGCAGAGGAAGCGATTCGAGGCGCGAGACTTCTGAACGACAATCCCGACTTACTCCTTTCCGCCGCTGAATCCTATCTTCAGGGGGGGCAATTCGATAGTGCCATGAAACTGGTGGAAGAAGCCTTAGCCAAAGATCCCCTCAATGCCGATGCTTATGTTTTGAAAGGCGATTTGCTTCTCGGCTCTTTGCAATATACAGAGGCGGTCGAAGCCTACAACCAAGCGCTTACGCGAAAGGAGGAAGGTGAGACGTTTTATAAAAGAGCCCAAGCCTACATCCTCATGGGAGAATTCGAAAAAGGCTTGCAGGACATCGAAAGTGCAAAAAAAATCGGGTTCTCCGAAGAGCCCGTTCATCGTCTCCGTCGCTATCGTCGAAATGTGCCCTCTTTGGATTCCGTTTTTATCAGTCTTTCTACGGGGGTCAGCAATTTAATCAAAGAAGCAGGTGCGTTTCCGGAAACCCCGGAATTATTACAGAAGTGCCAAGACCTCAAGAAGCGGTGTACGCTTTTTTCCGAGTATTTGGAGCGTCTCAATCCCGTCCCGATAGAGCACGAGAAATCCCACTCTCAACGCAGTTTGGCATCTATATTGCTTATTCAATCGTTATCGAGTTTGCAGAAGTTTCTTTCCGAAAAGAATGAGCATGCGCAAGGGGATGCTTCGCTCCTTCAAGTAGAAGCGATGCGGGAATTTGCAGCAGCCCAGCAACAATACAGGCAAGAACTCAACAAACCGAGCTTATAAAACTTTATTTTTTGGAGAAAGGCAGGATGGAGCAAATTGTTCTTACCTTAGTTTTGACTTTGCTTTTGATTATAGCGTCATCGGCTTTGACGGTGATCGTTTTTTCTCTCGTTGACCGTTACCGCACTTATGCGAAAGCACCGGAAATGGGAACACAACTTTGGCTTCGACAAGGCGGAAGAGTTTATTACACGTATCTTTTAGAAGCGGACAAAGAAAAGCATCTTTGGAAAATCGCCACGCCTCGAGAGGTTTCCGGCTCTTTATGTGTTTTCCCAGCGAAACATTGTTTGGTGCAATTTTCGACCCCTAAAGGAATCGGTTTGTTTCTGACGGAAATTCTCGCTGATTCGAATACTTCCCAATCTTATTTGCGAGCGCCGTATAAGATTCGTTACCGTAATCCTCTCGAAATCCCGAACGAACTCTCGATTTCTGAATTATCGAAATTGCGACAGTAGAAAACTCTAAAGTTCACATGCTTGTTTGCATCGCGCCTTAGCGCTCCACAAAATGCAATTGATTTTATATGGCATCGCGTCTTACAGCGCTCCTAAAAGACGGGATTGTGTGCTTAAGTGGAACGAAAACGAGGTAGAAGCATTGGTTGTATAATTTCGTTCATGAAAGCGCAATTGGAATGGAAAGGGGGAATGGTATTTTACGCCTATCCACCTTCTGGCTACGAAATTCACTTCGATGCTCATCCTGATTTCGGCGGGCAAGGCAAAGGTTCTCAACCGATGGAAACGCTTCTTTGCGCCGTTGCAGCATGCACAGCAATGGATGTGATTTCCATTTTGCAAAAGAAAAAACAAAAAATAACATCCTATCGCTTAGAAATCACCGGCGAGCGTCCTCCGGAAAACACATACCCGCGCCCCTTTACGAAAGTAAAAATCCGTCATATCTTAGAAGGTCCCGAAATCGCAGAAGAAGCGGTTCAACGCGCTGTACAGTTAAGCGATGAAAAATACTGCGGCGCGAGTGCAACGCTTCGACATCAAACGGAGGTCACCGCGGAATGGGTAGTCAACCCCCCGACTCCTTGAACGAATATCTCGAAAAACTCGAAGCGCATTCGCATCCCGTTCTCGAAGAGATGGAGCGTCTTGCAAAGGAAAAAGATTTTCCGATTATCGGGCATCAATGTGGAAAACGTATGGCAATCCTCGCCCATGCAATCGGAGCGAAAAGGGTATTCGAAGTCGGTTCAGGTTTCGGCTACTCCACACTTTGGTTCGCGATGGCGGTGGGGAGTGATGGAGTCGTAATGCATACCGAATTCGATGAGAAAAACAGTAATTTAGCCCGCGAGTTTTTAGGCAAAGCGGGTTTATCTGACCGTTGCCGATTTTTGATTGGGGACGGCTTGCTCTTGCTTCAAAAAGAGCGAGGTCCGTTCGACTGTATCCTAATAGATTGCGATAAAAAGCAGTATCCTCTCGCACTTCAAGAGGCGGTGGCGAAACTCCGTGTTGGTGGGCTTCTCTTCGCCCATAATGTGATTTGGAGCGGAAGAGTTGCTTCGCAAGACAATGAGCCCTCTACGGAGGCTATCCGAAAATACAATAAGGAGATCATGGGTCATCCCGAGTTGCTGAGTTATATCGACCCCGTTCACGATGGTTTAGCCGTGAGTGTGAAAATTCCCCTTGGTTTGAAGCAGAATTGGCATCTCGATTAGGGATTTCAGTGACCTATGACTCGGTGAAAACGTCCAAAAAGGTGAATAACCTTCAGGTAAAATCAATAAAAGAAGGATGGTTCGGTCCATGAAAAAAATAGCAAGTTTGTCTTTATTCAGTGTCCTGTTCGTTTGGGCATACGCTCAGGCTCCATTTACTATAGTCAAGCCGGCCGAGGGGCAGACAGTACGTGAAGTTATCAAGATTGTTTTGCCAAAGGGAAGCGTCCCTCGTGGAACATACATCGGTGTCAGTCTGGATGGAAAGTTCATCGAGGCGACTCGTCCCGTTTACGATAAGAAACTCGATGCATTGGTTTATGCCTTAGACAGTAAGGCTCACAGAATCGCAGACGGTAAACACACCATCGCTCTCGTTCTTTACGCTCAGCAAGATGGAAAGCCGATCGTGGCGGACCGAACCGAGGTGACAGTCAACGTAGACAACACACCTGACATCAAAATCCCGAAAGACGGAATCCAAGTCAATTACAAATTCAAAAAGGGTATGACTTCGATTTATCGCCTCGACGTTCTCCAACTCGTCTCGACCCTCACTGAGGCGAAAAACCGAATGGGTGGTAAGGCAGCAGAATTTCCGGTGGGTATTGAATCGAGCCGTTTCCTCGTTGCTGTAGACGATGTGAAACCCGATGGCTCTGGACTCGTACGAATTCAGGTTCTTCCTAATCCCGGCAAAGACTATGCCGTTATCTCTGTCGGGGGCAAGCCTCCGGCAAAATACACATCCGAGACTTTTGCTCCGCTATATAGGCTGATCAAACCGAATGGTGCAGAAGTTTACGCCGATGCGCCGACATACTTCCCAGTAGAAGGACAGACCGGAACCTTCAATCCTCACGAAATCTATCTCTTGCTTCCGCTTCCTCAACTACCGACGGATAAAGTAAAACCAGGAGACCGATGGCAAACGGCAATTCTTTTCAACAATGATTTAGAAGAAATTCTGAAAACCGGGAAATCGGTCGTAAAAATTCCTGCAAGAGGTGAGTTCGTAGGCGTGGAATGGGAACGCGGTAAGCCATGTGCAAGGCTGAAATACAGTCTGGAACTTGCAGAACGAGCCAAAGAAACCGATGTCCTCGAACTCCAAGGTAGGGAATTCAAGTTCAACGAAAAACTTCGATTCGTTGAAGATGTATGGGTTAGTCTCGATGATGGCAAACTCGTAAGGATGGACAGCCTTATCGAAGCCGATTTCAAAGTTCCCGTTGGAAGCACCGGTGGTGCTGCCGCTGGCGGAGCACAGGCTGGTGCAGGCACGAGTGCAGGAGGACCAACAGCAGCAGGAGCGACATCGGCTGGCGGTGGACGCACGACAGGCGCAGGTACATGGGCGACTCCTCCTCAAACGGACCTCAAAGGCGGAGGTCAACGCGGTGGACTCGGAACAGTCGGCACGACCCCACCCGGGGCAGCGACTGGGCAAGGCAGAGCCGGCGCGCGAACTACCTACGTTTACATTCGCGAGAAATTCCTCTTCAAAGTAATCCTCGAAGGGTAATCATCGCTGAGGGTTTTGCGAATAACATAATAGGGTGGCAGTACCGACAAACCCTAAGTATTCTCCACCACGCGAATTCGACGAAGAGGAAGAACCCGAATCAGCGAAAGCGACGCTGGTCGAGCATTTAGAAGAACTGCGTCAATGCTTGACGCGTTCTTTGATTTTCATCGCGTTGGGCTGGCTCGTTGGATGGATTTTCGAACCCTACGCTTATGCTTCGATACGGCAACTTCTGCAAGAGGCAGCAGCCGGAAAAAACATCGAAGTAAAAGAAGTTTTCACACACGCCCCCGATGCGTTTTTCCTAAAACTTAAACTCTCTTTCGTTTTAGGATTGCTTTTATCCGCGCCTTTCGTCATTTGGCAGTTGTGGATTTATGTGCGTCCTGCTTTGAAGAAAAACGAGCGTCATGCTGTTCGCGCGGTCGTACCGTTTAGCATTGTTTTATTTTTTTCGGGAGTGGGTTTTTGTTTTGGAATTTTAAAACCTGCATTGAGTTGGTTTATCAGTTATATCGAGCAGTTTTTAGGCGCAGCGCTATATCAAGACCCTGGAAAGTTCGTCATTTTCGTAGTCAAAATGATGCTCGCTTTCGGATTAGGTTTCCAACTTCCTATTGCGATTTGGGTTTTGGCGAAAATCGGTTTGTTAACCGCTGAAAGTCTTTGGCGAAATTGGCGAATTGCAGTTGGGTTTATCATCATCGCATCGGCGTTGATAACACCGAGTGGAGATTTCTTCAGTTTGGCGATGATGGCGACTCCTTTAGCTCTCCTGTACTTCGGCGCAATTGCGGCAGTAAGAATCAGCGAACGTAGGAGTAGGAAACAGCAAACTTAAGCCTTTATTTTCGTGTATCCAATCTTAGAAAGCCTCAACTGCAGAGCAGTTGAGGCTTGAAAATAACAGAGATTTAGAGAAGAAAAGAAGAGGATAGATGTATCAATAAAGAGTATAGATGTATCAATGGAATCGGTTCCCCTTGCGTAAGCAGGGGGAACCTTTAAGGAGGGGGTTTTTCTATCTCAATGCAAATTTTACTGACCCCTTCCGTAAGGTTCCCCCTCTTCACTACGCTCGAAGGGGAACCGGTTTGAACTGATTTTTTAGGTTTTCTTTTTGACTAAGTCGTGTAAGAAGACGTAACTCACGAATAGCGTAAATGCATGTTTTTATTTTCGTGTATCCAATCTTAGAAAGCCTCAACTGCAGAGCAGTTGAGGCATGAAAATAACAGAGATTTAGAAAAAAAGAAGAGTATAGATGTATCGATAAGGAATCGGTTCCCCCTCTTCGCTACGCTCGAAGGAGAACGGTGCAAATTGATTCGTCTCGTTGCATTTTACTTTATCTTCCATAATCTTTCGGGAGCTTCATCTCGAAAACTCTCAGTAAAAACGATAACATGTCGGCGGCTAAATCTATTTGCTTGTCCGTCGGTTTGCCCATGCCGTGTCCAGCGCGCGTTTCGATGCGAATCAAAATCGGAGCATCCCCCCCTTGCGCCGCTTGCAATGCCGCCGCGAATTTGAAACTGTGAATGGGTACGACACGGTCGTCATGGTCCGATGTCGTAATCAAAGTCGGAGGATATTTCGTCCCTTGTTTGATTCGATGATAGGGTGAATAAGCGTAAAGCCAACGAAAAGCATCCGGGTCGTCGGGAGAACCGTATTCTGTCGTCCATGCCCAGCCGATGGTGAATTTATGGAAACGTAGCATGTCCAAAACACCGACGTCGGGCAGTGCGGCACCGAATAATTCAGGCCTTTGCGTGAGAACAGCGCCGACGAGCAGCCCACCATTACTGCTTCCGTGTATCGCCAGTCTTCGAGAATTCGTGTATTTGTTTTTAATGAGCCACTCTGCGGCGGAGATGAAATCATCGAAAACATTCTGTTTGTTTTGTAATTTACCGGCTTCATGCCAAGGAACGCCATACTCACCGCCCCCCCGCAGACATGCGACGGCGTACACTCCGCCTAATTCCAGCCAACCGGCGACTTCCTGTGAGAACCATGGTGTCAGCGAAATTCCGAATCCTCCGTATCCATAGAGAAGCGTCGGATGATTTCCTGTAAGCCTGAGGTTCTTTTTGTGCGTGATGAAAAGAGGTACCCGAGTGCCGTCCTTGCTCGTGTAAAAAACTTGCTTCGTAATATACTTTCCTGAGTCGAACGAAATCTTCGGCGCTCGAAAAGTTCGGCTTCTTCGTTTTACGATATCGTAATGAAAAATCGTCAACGGCTTCAAGAAAGAAGTGTAACCGTAAAAAGTCTCTTTGTCTTTTCTTCTTCCTTCGAATCCATATGCTGAGCCGACGCCAGGGAGTTTGATTTCCGATTCGAATTTACCATCGAGTCGAAAAACTTTGACCATGCTTTGAGCATCTTTCAAATATCTCGCAATGAAGCGGTCTCCTACCAATGAAACCGAATCGAGTGTGTCGCGTGTTTCCGGTATTACCGTTTTCCAGTTTTCTTGCGATGGATTGCGAACGTCTATTGCGACGAGTCTCCAAAAGGGAGCGTCTTTATCGGTTCGAATCCAAAAAATCGATCCTTCGTTTCCTACGAAATGATACGCGGCGTCTGCTTTATTCAGTAATTCGACTACTTTCGAGTTAGGCTCGGTCAAATCTTTGTAAAACAAACGATTTTCTCGTTCTGTGCCTTTCCAAATCATGAGAACGAGATATTTTCCATCCTCGGTTACATACGGTTCGAAAAACCACTCCTTTTCATCCGGTCTTTCGTAAACGAGGACATCGTCACTCTGTTTCGTTCCGAGACGATGATAAAAAATCTTGTGATAGTAATTTACGGATTCAAGTTCTTCTCCCGGTTTTGGCTCATCGTAACGTCCGTAATAAAATCCTCTCGAGTCTTTCGCCCATTCTGCAGTAGAAAATTTCGACCATTTCACACGGTCGGGTCTGTCTTTGCCTGTGCTTACTTCGCGCACACGCCACTCGATCCAATCCGAGCCTCCATCGGAGATTCCGTAAGCGAGGTATTTTCCATCCTCGGAAACGGAATACGACACGACAGCGATCGTTCCGTCTTTCGAAAGTTTATTCGGGTCGAGTAAAACGCGAGGCTTATCCCTCAGCGAGTCCATAACGTAAAACACACTCTGTTTTTGCAATCCTGAGTTTTTCGTGAAGAAATATTTTTCGCCTCGTTTGAAAGGGATTCCATAACGCTCGTAGTTCCATAAGGCTTTCAGTCGGGCGCGAATTTTCGAACGCTCGGGAATTGCGCTGAGGAAGGAATTCGTCAACTCGTTTTGTGCCCGAATCCACTTTTTCGTTTTTTCGGAGTCGAGGTCTTCCAGCCAGCGATACGGGTCCGAGACTTTGACTCCGTGAATTTCCTCTACGAAATCCATACGCTCTGCCGCAGGGTACTTAAATTTGGTCTGGGATTGGCTATTAGTCATAAGAATCGTCACGAGTATAGACGTTAGCAAGGTCATGTTAGTCATTTACCTAAAAACCGACTCGAAATTCAATGAATTTCTTTTTCAAAGGCGGCAGGGGGGGCGGACTTGCGCGCTTTCCCACCCATTAGAATCCAGGCTCGTCCCGTAAAAAACTCGCTCCGAATTCTGGAGTAAAATCTTCCCGCTTTGATTCATCGGGAAACTCGTCTTTTTGCGCCGGAAGAAATCTTGAATGCCCTTCGAGAGTTGCCTTTTTACGAGGGGCAAATCGAAAACGCGCCTTGCACACTTCCACGGGAAGCCGAATATGCAGAACCGGAACGACCTATGCATCCCGTTCTCGAAAAACGCTTGAGAGAAATCGGAATCGAACGACTGTATTCACACCAAGCGACCGCTTTCGACCTCGCTACTGCGAAGAAGGACATCGTTGTAACGACTGGTACCGGTAGCGGAAAAACGCTTTGTTACAATCTGCCCGTCTTGCATGCGTTGCTTTCCGAGCCAGCGGCGAAGGCTTTATATTTGTTTCCCACTAAAGCGCTTGCGCAAGATCAATTAGGCAAACTGCGAGAATTGACGCCACCCGGAATCGAAATGCAAACATACGATGGCGATACCCCGCTCTCCGAACGAGCCTCGATTCGCAAAAAAGCACATATTATTTTGAGCAACCCCGACATGTTGCATGTAGGCATCCTTCCGAATCACACATCGTGGATTAAATTTCTCAAAAATCTGAGATTCATCGTTATTGATGAACTTCATGCATATTCGGGTGTTTTCGGCTCACATGTCGCGCTGGTGATTTCGCGCCTGCTGCGTTTATGTGCGTGGCATGGAAATCGTCCGCAAATCATCGCTTGCAGTGCGAGCATACGAAATCCGTTAGAACTTTTCCGTTCGCTCACGGGGAGGGATGCGGAACTCGTAGACCGCGATGGTTCTCCGAGAGGAATTCGCATGTTCGTTTTTTGGAACCCCCCTCTGATAGGAGAAGGATATCGCAGAAGTTCCATCACGGAAACCGCTCGATTGATGAGCGCGCTCGTTCGAATGGGAATTCGCGCATTGGTGTTCTCTCAATCGCGCATCGCTGCCGAGTTGGTGCTTTCCTATGCAAGAAAAGAACTCGAAGAAGAGGCTCCTGCTTTATCGAAAGTCGTGGAAAGTTATAGGGGGGGCTATACTCCGCAAGAACGAAGGGAAATCGAGCGGAGACTGTTTCATGGAGACTTGTTCGCACTGAGCACGACGAATGCAATGGAATTAGGCGTGGATATCGGTTCTTTGGATGCCGCTGTGATTAACGGGTATCCGGGTTCGGTTTCTAGTTTGCGGCAACAAGCAGGACGCGCAGGGCGAGGGGCGAGAGACGGTTTGGCAATTTTTATCGCGCGAGATGACCCTTTGGAGCAGTTTCTCATGCGCCATCCGGAGATAGCACTGGAAGGAAAAGCGGAATCCGTGAGGGTTCACCCGGGGAATCCCTATGTTTTAGCACCGCATCTGATCTGTGCCGCTCACGAAAGGCCGATTTCCGTGTCGGAATTGGAAGTGTTCCCCCCCCAAGCTCTCGATACTCTCGAAAGTTTGGAAAAAGAAGGGACGTTGGAACGTCGTTCCGGCATGTGGTTTTTCCCGCAATCAGAATCGCCTGCATCGAAAATCAACTTGCGTTCTTCGGGACGGGAGTTTACGATTTTTTCGGAAGGAGAAGTTCTCGGAAGTTTGGAAGAGTGGAGAGCCTATCACAGCGCTCACGAAGGGGCAATTTATATGCACAGGGGGGAGAACTATCTCGTAAAAGAATTGGATTTGCGAGCCGGAAAAGTCGAAGTGGAAAATGTGGTAGCCGACTATTATACGCAATCTCTCGTCACGACTTCGGTATATCCAGATGTGGAAATACGGCGAAAGGAATTTTCAGGGGGGGGATTGACTTTTTTAGGCCTTACGGTGACGAATACGGTGGATGGTTATTTGAAAAAATCTATGAAAACGAACGAAGTGCTGGCTCGTGAAGGATTAGATTTACCTCCTTATTCTTTCCAAACGCTCGGGTTGTGCTTCGATATTCATTGTTGCGACGAAGGGGATGAGAATTGGATTTGCGGTGTGCATGCTCTCGAGCATCTTTTGGTTGCCCTTGCTCCCGTCGTCGCTCGTTGTGAGCCGCGTGATTTAGGTAGCGCCTATTATCCGTTTTGGCTTCCCACCGCATCGCCGGCGATTTTCGTGTTCGATTCCGTGCCAGGGGGGGCTGGAATATGCGAGGCTCTATACGAAGAGGCAGAGGATTGGATCGCGCACGTGCAAGAGCAGCTCGCAAACTGCCGCTGTCGAGAGGGGTGTCCTTCTTGTATTTTCAGCCCCCGCTGCCCCTATTCGAATCAGTCCTTGAGCAAGCCCTACGCGCAAAGAATAATCTCTGCCCTTGTCAAGTAGTCTTTTGCATGCCTTTTTGTATGTTTCGTATGCCTCACTGCTCCTGCAGTTGAGGCTTATCGCAATCAAGCGTTGTGCCCAAAAATGACCTCCAGTCGCCTGGAAAAAACATAGATATTTTTACGAGTAACTCCCTCCTACAGTTGAGGCTTCTTGCTACCATAGGTATTTTTACGAGTAACTATTCGGCTAAAGGGTCGTATCTATAAGATGTATGGAAAGTAACTCCATGGAGGTCTGGTTATGAGACTTTTATCCATAAGCGCCGTAATGTTCCTTTGTGTCTCGGGGCTTGCGCAGAGCGTCGAGCAAATCATGCAACGTCATGGACTGAGTTGGGAAGAGGCTCTCGCCGCCCGTCTCTTAGCAGACGAAGTTCAAGCGCCAATTCCTGCGCTCATCGAAGCGCGAAAGTCCACTGGATTAGACATTTTTCGACTCGCCCCAGCAGCCGTTATTCAACCTAGGACACCTCAAAATCCAGCCGCCTTGCATGCCAAGGGACATGGCTGGGGTGTGATTGCACATAGGTTGGGGATTCATCCCGGAACGTTCAACAAGATGCGAAAAGGCTTGAAAGATGTGCCCGATCGGGATTTGGAAGACGATATTTGGAGACGCATTCTCATCCGTAGATACGGGATCTCTGAATCGGAATTGAATCGCATCCGTAAATCGCGCAATTGGAACGATATCGTCCCAGCAGTCCATATTTCGAAAACTAAACGCATTAAGATTGACTCTCTTGTCACCAGACGAATGGAAAGTTGGGACAGGTATCGAAGAACGAATCGAGTCCCCTTAGACCCACCGGTGATAAGCGGAAAAGATAAGCAACAACCTACGACACCAGGCTTAGGCAAAGGCTTGGGCAAAGCCGATGACAAAGGCGGCTTACGCAAAGATGATGACAAAGGTAAAGGTAGGGGGAAAGGTAAAGGCAAGAAAGATAGGGAAGACGATTAGAACAACGTGAAATAAGTTCGATTCAGCCCCCCTATCCGGGGGGGCTGTGCTTTTATATGCTTTTGCGATTGCGAATTTACCAGAATGGCTCGTTCGCGCAATATTTTCGGATGTCTTCTGCGACCGAGGGGGGATGTTTGTCGGTTTCCGTTAATGCATAGCGTAGCATTGCGATTTGCCCTGCATGATAGGAATCGTGTTGAATTACCGTGTAAATAATTTTCCAAGTCGGTCGAGGGTTGCCAGAAGTGTGTATGCGCTCTACATCTAAGTCGTCGTCTTTGAGATTCTCCCACGAGGAAACCCAATACTGATGCGCTTCGGCGAGATAATCGAGAGCGGCTTTCCAATTCGGTTCGAATGTTTCCACTCGTTTCGCACAGTCGCGCCATAGGATTTCTGCGTTTCGAAAAGCAGCGCTCGCGTACATGATTTTACAAGTCGCAATGTGTAAAACGATTCCGTGAATAGAGCCATCAGAATGCAAATAGTCAGCCCCCCCTTGAGGTAAAACTGCCCACGATAATTTTTCCGATACACCATCGAGAGCTTCGAGAAGTTCCGAATAGGAATACTCTGCTGCACGGAGAAGAGTATCGATAGCGTTCATAGGGCAACGTTACCCCGCAAGGAAAATCTCGTTTTGTGATCTTGAGAATCGTTTCGTTGCTCAAAGTAAGAAGCCTCGACTACAGGAGCAGCTGAGGCATAGAAAATCTTGAGAATCGAGAATTGATCAGGTTCGTTGCTCAAAGAAAGAAGCCTCGACTGCAGGAGCAGTTGAGGCATAAGTAAAGAAATTGATCACGTTCGTTGCTCAAAGAAAGAAGCCTCAACTGCAGGAGCAGTTGAGGCATAAAGTGCTCGAGTAGAGCGGAATTCACCTTCCTCCTTTTCCGGGCTTATAGGTTCCATGACCGAAACCCGCCCCGAAGCCGCCTTTGTACTCCGTGCTTCCTGCTTCGACTCCGATGACTTTACCGTCTCGAATTCGCCAACGAGTGCTATTCGAGTCCTCGTCCGCCATCATTCGTTTTGCCGATAGAATGTCCCGGAGAAATGCATTGCATTTTGCCAAATCTACTGGCTTAGTGTTCTTCGCTTTGTTGAGTTTCGCTTCCATCGCGTAACTTTCCAGCAGTTTCTTGCGATTTGCAGTGAAAAGCGCACTGTTCGCAAAAAGTTCGGCGGAGCGAATTTCTCCGTTCATCCAAACGATGAAGCCGACAGCATTCGGAGATTTTTCGAATGCTTTATCCAATTTCTCTGCTAATTCCGTTACTTCTTTTTTCAGTTTGGGTTGATTGAGAGCACCTTGAATCGTTTTCGTAGCAGGCGCAGCGCCTGCTCGCTCGTTCGCTTTGTCTACTTCAGCCCAAACTTCGGACTGGCTTGCCGTTTCGTATGCGGCTTCTCGAACATTTTGAGGGACGTACCCAGCCCCCCCTGAAAACTTCACGTCCTTTCCGTGCCAGCGTCCATGTTCTACGCAAAAGACGGCGACGTCGTAGGTTTCGCCGGGGGGGATAATCGTGTCTTTTGCCACGATGCGGTCTTGCTTGCCACCGAGCAAGAGTTCTCCCGCGAATAAAATGAGAGGTAGACGAGCCTTGTTGCGTACCCGAAGGGTGTTTACGGATTCTTGCCCGGGTAATTCTATGATTTCCACTAAGCCACGCTTCACCGCCTCCGCGAGCGTGATGTATTTGTGAGGATTGATTGCCTTGTTAGATTCGATAGGGATGACAGCGATGCTTCCCGCCTGGACGGGCTTACCGAGGTGGAAACTCTCTTTCGCGTCAATTTGCGGAAAGATTTCTGCTTGTGCGAAGAAGACGAAAATTAGGGATAGGGTGATGAGAAATACAATGGTATTGAATGATCTGCGCTTCATCTTTGCCTCCTTGGAAATACCTCCGATACTCCAGACGCCTCGAGAAAAGGGAAGTTACGGTCAATTGCTTATCAGAATTTTCCGTGATTGAATCAGCCCACGAAGTAAAAAAGCCTCGAAGCTACTAGACAGATAATTGCAACTAAGCGAACGAGTAAGGGCTTTATAGAAAAAAAGGCGAGCAAGGCAGAGGAGAAAAACAAAATGGGGATGAGTTTTGTGCGTCTATAATGTTACAAACTACCTCACCCCGGGAGTGAACCCATGGGTGAAAAGGAGATATAAGATGATCAACAAAAGAATCCATTTCGCAGGTATCGCAGTGATAACTGTGCTTATCGTTTCGCTCACGATAGCATTGGCTCAATACGGGGAGCCTGGGCCTCCTAAGAAACAACCTCCTCAAGAAATGAAAATGCAGCCACCACCGGCGATGATGGGTCCGCCGATGGGAGGAACCGCAGTCACGAGCGATGGCTCGCATTTGTTTATCGTCTCTGGCATGCATGTTTACAAGGTGAGAAAGTCCGACCTCGAAGTAGAAAAGATAGTGATGCTCCCGCCAATGCACGAAGGAATGATCCACAAGGGAGACATGCCCCCACCTAAGAAAAAGGGTGGAGACGGCTCTTAGGACGGTTTTTTACTTTGGCGATATTTAGGACGCCGAAACGCTGATTTCCTTGTATACTAAATACTAAGGCGATTCGGTTGATTGGTGCGTGACGCTCACCACGGTTCATGCGCGCAGCCTCGGCTGGAGGATACGGTTATGAAGTTTCGGTTGGTTTTCAAGTTGGGCATTCTTGGGGCGTTTTTTGTTTCGAGCGTCTTTCCCATGCAGCTCGGAACGACCGAGCGCGTGTCTGTATCCTCTTCTGGTGCGCAAGGGAATAATTCGAGTACTGGTGCTACGATAAGTGCGGACGGAAGATTCGTTGCGTTTAAGTCCGATGCCTCCAACCTCGTCTCAGGAGACACAAACGGTTCTACTGACGTGTTTGTGCATGATAGGCAAACGGGTAAGACCACGCGCGTATCGGTCTCATCCTCAGGCGCGCAAGGAAATGGTGGAATCGGTTTGGAGCCTTCGCCTTCGATAAGCGCGGACGGTAGATTCGTTGCGTTTGATTCGGAGGCCTCCAACCTCGTCTCAGGAGACACAAACGGTGCTAATGACGTGTTTGTGCATGATAGACAAACAGGTAAGACCACGCGCATATCGGTCTCATCTTCAGGCTCGCAAGGAAACAGTTATAGTGACTCGCCTTCAATAAGCGCGGACGGCAGGTATGTTGCGTTTGAGTCTTATGCTTCGAACCTTGTCTCGGGAGACACGAATGGTACTGATGACGTGTTTGTACATGATAGGCAGACGGGAAAGACGACTCTTGTATCGGTATCCTCTTCTGGTGCACAAGGAGACTATTGGAGTCAAGAACCTTCAATAAGCGCGGACGGGAGATACGTTGCGTTTTCGTCTTTGGCTTCGAACCTTGTCTCGGGAGACACGAACGGTACTTCTGACGTGTTTGTGCATGATAGGCAGACGGGAAAGACTACGCGCGTATCGGTCTCCTCTTCGTGGCGTGAAGGAAATGGTCACAGCAATAATCCTTCTATAAGCGCGGATGGGCGGTACGTGGCATTTACCTCTGATGCTTCGAACCTTGTCTCGGGAGACACGAATGGTACTGATGACGTGTTTGTACATGATAGGCAGACGGGAAAGACTACGCGCGTATCGGTCTCCTCTTCAGGCGCGCAAGGGAACAGTTGGAGTGAAGATTCTTCGATAAGCGCAGACGGAAGGTACATTGCGTTTGAGTCAGAGGCTTCCAACCTTGTCTCTGGAGACTCGAATGGTTATCTAGATGTATTCGTGCATGATAGGCAGATAGGACAAACGACTCTCGTATCTGTCTCCTCTTCTGGCGCGCAGGGAAACAATTGGAGTGACTGGCCTTCGATAAGCATGGATGGCAGGTACGTGGCGTTCGGTTCTGATGCTTCGAACCTTGTCTCAGGTGACACGAATGGTTATCAAGATGTATTCGTGCACGGGGCAGTGTACAAAGGTGGCGACATCCCCCCCCCGACTATCTCCATCTTGTCAACCTACATTGCGAAGGATTCGTATACGGGCAACTTCACGATCTATGTGTCGACCTCGTATACTCTTTACACCTCAACCGGCTCTGCGACCGTCACGCTAGGCGGTATCACGGATGAACAAGGCCAAATCCTCTCCGATACAAAGACCGTTTATTTCGGAGGACCACCGGTCGAATGGAAATTCGATCTCGAACAGAGAAACGTCCCCCGTTTTACCAAACCGATGAACATCTCCGTAAAAGCCACAATAACCGACGAAAAGGGCAGTACTGGAAGTGCTATGAAGCTTGGACTACATATAAACATCCCTGTCGTTATTGTGCGGGGCATAAAAATCTTTCCTTGGGGCTCCTGGACAGACCAAAAATTCATCAATGGGATGCTTGCACATGGCTATGAATTGGAAGGCGATGCCACCTATCCCACGTTGTTTCCATTGGCAGGTGATTATCTTCCTGATAAGCAAACTCTTGTTCAAAGCGCAGACGTATTGGCGCAAGAGGTCAACCGCATCACTTCCGACGACGGGCCGACTTATGCGGCTAAAGTTGACATCGTCGCCCACTCTAAGGGGGGGCTTGTTTCGCGAATGTACGTGAGTTTGTTCGGCCCAAGCAAAATGCGACGGCTCATCTTGGCAGCTGTGCCGAATACGGGAGCAGTTATGGCGCACCAACTCCCTGAAACTGACCCATACATCGAACTATTGCCGACGCATGACTGGTACCGTGTCTTTATCTGGGAGAACTTTTATCAGAAACCTGAAAACACCACGCTCAAACTGTTGAACCAAATCCCAATGCCAAGCGGCTTGGAATATTATTTATTGTGGGGATACGGATGGAACACCTATGCGAACTTCACGGCGTCCACTATTTGGTATGAATTTAACAATGGAGACAAATACGTACTGAGTTGGAGTCAAATGGGGTACGAAGTCGTGAATTACATTAATGGTTCGAGCGATATGGGAGAATTAATAAAGGCATTCGATCCTGTTTTCGGTGCAGAGCCACCGAAGCAAAGTATCGGACTTCCTTATTCCCACACGGGGTTTCTCGGAAAGGCAGTAGATGAGATCTACTCGATTCTTTCGAAGCCGTAATAGATCTTCAAGAAAGGGGGGGTCAGCGCAGATTTTAATGAATGAGAAAGATATGTATGCAACTTTTCGCTTTCGCTCGAATACTTCCCGAATGAAATTTTCGATTCTATTTCAATCGACAGGGATGATAAAAAAATTATCATTGGTTTATTGCGACTAAGCGAACGAAGTGAGGTTATGTAGAAAAAGGCGAGCGAAAAACGCTCGCCATTAATCGCTATTGTACTTTTACCTTCTTCGCCGAATCAGCAGTAAAAGCCCGGCTGCGAGCGTCACTACAGAAATAGGCTCAGGAACGATATAGCCTTCGAGTTGAAACATCTGGTCTCCGACTCCAGTCATGAAGGAGTACGAAGTTCCAGAGAATTGAGCCATTTTTCCATCGCCTGGTGCAACGACGGACGCTTGAGCGCCTTCGAAGCCATTGCCCGAAACGCCAATCCAATACGGAGTGTTCGCATTGAGAGCAAGATTGACTGGGAAGGTCGCAACATAGATATCGGCTCCTCCGAAGTTTCCTGCGAAGGAATAACTGCTGTAAGACACGTCTGCGTAGACGAGGTAGTTGCCAGGTATTCCGCCGTTATCATCGAGCAGTTTGAGTTTCCAACTGCTACCGCCAGGGCTCGAATAGCAGGAAAAATAGTTCAACTGCGTTACGACAACAGGGTCACTGAAGATCACCATATCAGCGAAATTTTGACCGTTAGTGTAGTTCGACCAGCAGCCACCATAATTTCCCGTAGTAGGACCGAAATCCCATAGCAAGACCGCATTCGCAGAGAGAGGTAAAAAGATACCTAGTACAATTATTAGCCTCTTCATCTTATCCTCCTTTACGCGGGGGATGCCAAACCCCTTGCTATAGAAACATTATACAGCGAATTTTATGGGTAGTCATCATTTATTTTAAAATTTATTCGGGGGCATCGAGATGGCTCTAAATCAATTCGTGATTCGCGAAGCGTATCGCGCATTCACTCATTAACCCCCTCTTACGGGGAACTTAATGTACGTGGGTTTTCACTTCTTACAATGAACGATATGCGTTTTTTTATTGACCCCCTCCGTAGAGTTCCCCTTGCTTACGCAAGGAGAACTGTTTTTTGAATATCACTTTTAACATGCGGACTGAATTGCTTTTAGGTGCGAACAGGATATAAGATGCTTTTATGGATTTACGTCGAGACCTGAAAGAGCAATATCACGCAGGGCTTGCGATGTTGGCAGAGTGCGTCGCAAGTTGCCCTTACGACTTATGGCTGGCTGGGAGGCATCCGCGTCCTTTTTGGCGAATTGCGTTTCATGCCGCATTTTTCACGCATTTGTATATGGGGCAAAATGCAGATGTATTTACTGAACCTTCCGTGCTGAGTCAATGGCCGCCTGCGGTGAAGAACTCGTTAGGAGTCGAGGATTGGGCTGAGCCAGGTGAAGTAGAACCTTACGAACTCTCAGCAGACGCAGAACCGCTCACGAAGGAACAGATTTTACAGTACATCGGCTTCGTAGATTCATTGGTAGATTCGACAATAGACTCGCTCGACCTCGATTCCAGCGAAACAGGTTTTTATTGGTACAAGGGTATGAGCAAAATGTCGCATGAACTTATGAATCTTCGTCACTTGCAGGGGCATGTCGGGCAGCTCTCGGAACTTCTGATGTCACGCGGGATTGATACAAATTGGATTGCTATTGCAGACGCTTATACGAAATATAAAGAAATGGATTGATGGACATTTTCAAGGGGGGGAGATGAAACTTCTTTATTAACAAAAAATCCGGTTCCTCCTTGCGTAAGCAGGGGGAACCTTACGGAGGGGGTCAATAAAAGATTGTGAGTTTTATAAACCCGTAAAATAAAGAATTTTCTTATGTTTTGAAAAAATAGAGAATTTTTCACCTCCTTAAAGGCCCCCCTCTTCGCTTCGCTCGAAGGGGAACTGGTTTATGCCAGATGTATTTCGAAAAAAATCTACGACGTTTCGTTCAAAAAAATTGATTCCCTCACATAAGCAGAGGACCTTAGGGATGAAGTCAAATCAATAAAAAGTGCAAATAAATTACTAGCTAGAAGTGCTAACCCGATGATTGATCTTACTTAGCATTTATTAGACTTTTTGCGAGATTCATAACCTCCGTTAGTATATGATGGTCAACGTGAAATCTTCCAGAGTTATGTAACCATAGGATATGGTTTAGGCGCACAACGCACTCGTGCAAGGAGCCATTCTGCAGGGCGTCTTGCGCAATGCGGTAATGTGTCTCGACGATTTTCATTTCCGTAGGTGCTGATGAACCTTTCAGTCGGATTCTGTTTATAAATTGTATAATAATCCCTTTTGTATAAAGAAGCAAAAAGTAAAGAATAATTCCACTGAACACAGCAGGCAAGATATAATAGTAAAACAGATAATCTGAACCCTCCATGCTGATCATAATGTTCCTCGTAGTGAACAAGTGAAGAATATTTTGAAAATTAGTAATTAGTTTAATCCATGGTTGGATTAGCACAAAAAGCAGCAGCCCAAACACTATAACTTGTAAAGGCAGTAATAAGTACCTCCAAGCGCGTTGTTTTATTATATTAGAGTATGTTCCCGACATATGCTAAATCTTTTTGAAAATCTTCTTAAGTAATGCACGGCAACCAGGTACTCTAAAGATTGCACAGATGCAGAGAAGGCAGGCAGTACACGCGGCGGTCTTGGTTGTGCCTTCGCACACTTTGTCGGCTAAACAATTAAGCATACATGTCCAATAGTTACGACTTCGCTCGCATTGGTCATCGCAATAGTCCCACTCAGCAATTATCGAGTTTAGCAGCAAGCCACAAGCCAAAGCGCAAAGTATCCATAACAAGATAGGAGCTTCACCTGTAGGGTCGATTGCGTTGACGGGATTTGAGCCTGCGTATAAATACCGATTTTGTCCAAACAGGGAATCGAGGCTCCAAAAACGTCCATGGTTTGGGCTGTAATAACGCATCCCAACACGGAGCAACCCTGATTGGCTTCCACGCGCACCATCGTCGTAGTAACCCCATTGTCCAACGTAACGAAACGGATTAACGCTTGTGCCGGAAGAACTCTTCAACACGCCGAATGCAGACCAAACATACATGTCCGTCACGTTCATATCGAAATCGGTCAGTACGACGGTTGAGCCGATACCGTCGAAGTGAAAATACCGTTTTGCCCCCCCACGGTTCATAGAAATCAAGCCGATACTCCAGGTGTACTCGCTTCTAATTTCATACACGTTGTTGATAAAGGTGTATTCGATGAGCAGTTCGCCTGAGAGTTCGTCGTGGATGAAATGAGTCCAATCGGTAGCGCCTACGAGCTTGCTGCGCATCCGCATTCCTTCGCCATCGTACTCGTGTGCATCGTTTCCAATCGCTCCTGGATAGGTTATTCCGATGAGGTTCCGCTCGAAATCCCATTCATAATTAGTCGTCTGTCCCCCCGTGGTTTTCGTTTTTGTGTTGCCGAAATGGTCATATGTGAATATCTCCATTCCCGCTTGCAGCATCTCGTTGTTTTCACCATACGCAAACGTTTTGGGAACACCGTCAATGAATTCCACAAGTCTGTTCCCAGCGTGGTCGTTATAGAAAGCATATTGCCATTCGCGGGTTCCACCGGTTTTCAAAGTCCATTTCGTGTCGGAGTGCAACTGATATGTCTTATCGTATAAGAAAGACTCGTATTTTCCATCTTTGTCTTTAAGCGACTGTCTAACGCCAGCTAAATCCAGCTCATACTCAAAGCTGCTGATTACAGTGCCATCATTTTTCTTGTCGAGTACTTTTCTCAGATATTTGTTCTTGTTCGCTTGATAGAAGTGCAGATCGTTCGTGTCTTGATAGAAAAATTCACGCGTCTCCCGCTTATTCAAAGTATTGAACTTCAAAGTTATCTTTTTTAACCTTCCGTCCATATGCCATTCGTGTTTCGTGACATCTCCATCAGGATTCGTCACGGTATCTAAATTACCATCGTCTGTGAATGTCTGTGACCATATTTTTGAGCCGAGGGTTCTGATAGTTACTCTTTTTTGCGTTAGTTGTGAGGCCGCGTCCCAAAAGTATTCCAGTTTGAAATTATGATTGGTGCCATCGACGAATCCGACAGGACCCTGCACAATCTCGAGCAGTCTCTTAGCGCGGTCGTAACGATATCGTTTCTCTCCGCTTGCATCCTTCATTGTCTTCTTTAGGCCATTTTTGTACCAGTCGAATTCCGTGTTCGTTCCACTTGGATATTCTTTTTTAATCAATTGATATAAATCATTATATATGTAGTTAATGAGCGTGTCATCCGCGCCTTTCTTCGCCTTGTAGCTTTTTAGATGACCAGGTTCGTAATAGGTGAAAAACTCTTGCCAACCTCCTGGGTAATCAATTTGAGTTATTCTCCCGGCATCATCGTATGAGATGAAGGTTACTTTACCTCTTGGGTCTGTGATACTCGTTAACCATCCCTCATCGTTGTAACCATACGAAGTAGAGTTTCCGTTCGCATCTGTTTCTTTCACGAGCCGCCCGAGATTATCGTATTCTCTGAAGACACTATTCCCATTCGCATCTATTTCGGCTATAAGATGGCAGCATTCGTACACACGTTCAACGCCTGACCCATCGGAGAAAAAGACTTTTATAGGACGGTCTAAACTATCATAGGTGATTTTGACGGGGTTACCGGTAGGGTCGGTAATTTCGTATACCCTACCTCGAATGTCTATTTTCAAATTCGTAATGTTTCCTTCCGGAGTTATGATTCTGTCTGGTTTGCCATAAGAATTTGCTGAATTTTGGTTGTAAAGATAATTAATGGTTTTGTTCACTCCGTTCGTTTCCGCAAGCAATGTGAATTTGTTTGCCTCAGTATCGAAAGTTCGGGTCACATAGATCTGATTTTCGCCATTCTTTTCCGTCTCGCGCAGACCTGTGCTTACGCCGCTACTATTCAATTTATAAGTGTAGGTCGTAACGTTTCCTTCTTCATCTGTCTCGGTAAGGACATCATGATATAAGTTGTGCGTCCATTGGTAGTCTGCCAAAAAAATGCCAGTCGCATCCGTATCCGTGATTTTTCTAACCTCTCGTCGTTTCAATTCGTGTTGCGTCTCTGTTGTCGTTCCATATGTATAGACAATCTTCTGTCTGCTCCACGGCATGCCAAAAATCGGAATTTTAGGCAGGAATTCCATCTCCAATTCCCATGTATTCGAATTCCATACGAATTCATGCTCATTGAGGAGTTCGTCGGTAATCTTTTCTATTCGACCGTTTTGGTCGAACTTGAATTGCTTTTCTTTTCCTATGCGATTCCGAACGATTGCGGTGTTAGTAATAACATCGTAGGTAATTAGCGTCGTCTTGTTGTTAGCATCAATAATACTGTTTACTTTCGTGCCATCGTAACCGTAAGTCGTCTCGTTTCCATGCTCGTCGTAAACCTTCGAAAGTAATCCACCTGCGTTGTACTCGAATCTTTGGGTATCTCCCATCGGATTGATTACTGTCGATAGTCTGTTGTCGTTGTCATAATGCAAAAATGTGCTGAACCATCCTACGTCGTTGGGAGCGGGCTCTCGAATCTCGTTTAGCCGCGTTGCACTGCCAATATTTATGTAAAGGAATTGTGTTTCACGCCCGAAGCCATCCGTTATTTTTGCAATGCGATTATTTATATCTCGCGTAATGGTGATTTGATGTCCTGTCCTCGAAACGATACGTCGAAGGATACCGTCAGTAAATCCGAAGTACCATTTGTCACCGTTGAATCTGGTCAGAATGTACTCATTCCCATCGTCGGTCAACACGTCTTCTTCTTTGTTTGCTACGTACGTGCCTCTCGGAGTGGCGCTTCGTATAAAGACTCGCTCTGTTCCATCGCAGTCTATAAGGATCACAGTATCGCCAGAGACATTCAGCGATATGTGCCAAGGTAACATCCATTTATCTCCTAGATCGGTTTCTTGCGTTCCGAGATTGTTGAAGATAAATGGAGTCGAATAAAAATCTGGACTTTGTGGACGTGGAAATGCGAAGTTTCTATCTTTAGTTATGCACGTGCATATTCCTGGTCTAAGATAGAAATGCAAATTCCCATTCCATAAGTTGACTCCTCTGTAGAACCTCCAATACTTTCGAGTTCCACCTTCACCTGCCATTCGAGTTCTCCTACATCTGAACAAAGCCTCGGAAGCATGGCAATCCCATTCTCAAAGCTGTCGTCCGACAGCAGGTTCTCTGAAGCGGTTGCACTGTGCAAGCCATAACGCATATTATTGTAAATCGAAAAATCAACCTAATCCAAATTTAGTTTATAAATTTTTATAGAAACATCCTGCCAAGACAAATAACATGAAAGCCTCGCGTAGAAGCGAGGCTTTTTTGAAAAATCGGATTGGTCGAGTGCAGACCGACCTAAGGGAATTCGTGAGAAATCTCCCTATAAAGGAGGTGATCCAGCCACACCTTCCAGTACGGCTACCTTGTTACGACTTAGTCCCCCTTACTCCCCACACCTTAGGCGGTTCCTTCCTTGCGGTTAGGCCACCGACTTCGGGTGCAGACAACTCGGGTGACTTGACGGGCAGTGTGTACAAGACCCGGGAACGTATTCACCGCAGTATTGCTGACCTGCGGTTACTAGCGATTCCGCCTTCATGCAGTCGAGTTGCAGACTGCAATCTGAACTGAGGGCGTATTTTTGGGATTAGCTCCATCTCGCGATATTGCAAACCCTTTGTTTCGCCCATTGTAGCATGTGTGAAGCCCCAGACGTAACCGCCATGCTGACTTGACGTCATCCTCACCTTCCTCCGGCTTACACCGGCGGTTTCCCATGAGTGCCCGGCATTATCCGCTGGCAACATGGGATGAGGGTTGCGCTCGTTGCGGGACTTAACCACTACACCTCACGGCACGAGCTGACGACAGCCATGCAACAGGTGTCTACGTGTCTACCTTGTGGGTAGAGGGACGCATTTCTGCGCCTTTCACTCGATGTCAAGTCTGGGTAAGGTTCTTCGGTTTGTATCGAATTGATCCACATGCTCCACCGCTTGTGCGGGTCCCCGTCAATTCATTTGAGTTTCAGCCTTGCGACTGTACTCCCCAGGCGGGATGCTTAGTGCGTTAGCGGCGTCACCGAAGGGGTCGATACCTCCGACGACTAGCATCCATCGTTTAGGGCGTGGACTACCAGGGTATCTAATCCTGTTCGCTCCCCACGCTTTCGCGCCTCAGCGTCAGTTGGCAGCCAGCAATCCGCCTTCGCAACTGGGGTTCCTCCCGATATCAATGCATTTCACCGCTCCACCGGGAATTCCGATTGCCTCTCTGCCACTCTAGCCTGCCAGTATCAAAAGCAGTTTCCGGGTTAAGCCCGGAGATTTCACTTCTGACTTAGCAAGCCACCTACGCGCTCTTTACGCCCAGTAAATCCGGACAACGCTCGCCCCCTACGTCTTACCGCGGCTGCTGGCACGTAGTTAGCCGGGGCTTCTTCTGGGGGTACCGTCACCTTGCGGCTTCTTCCCCCCCGAAAGAGGTTTACGACCCGAAGGCCTTCATCCCTCACGCGGCGTCGCTGGGTCAGGCTTGCGCCCATTGCCCAAGATTCCCAACTGCTGCCTCCCGTAGGAGTCTGGGCCGTGTCTCAGTCCCAGTGTGGCTGGTCGTCCTCTCAGACCAGCTACCCGTCATCGCCTTGGTAGGCCGTTACCCCACCAACTAGCTGATAGGCCGCGGGCCCCTCCTGAAGCGAACCTTGCGGATCTTTCCTCCCCGAGAGATGCCTCCCAAGGAGGGTATCGGGTATTAGCCCCGGTTTCCCGAGGTTGTCCCCGTCTTCAGGGCAGGTTACCCACGTGTTACTCACCCGTTCGCCGGTAGAGTTGAAGTCCCGTAGTTGGCTACGGGCCAACCCTCCCTCGACTTGCATGTTTTAGGCACACCGCCAGCGTTCGTCCTGAGCCAGGATCAAACTCTCCGCTAGAATCCTCACTCAAAGGACTCTATTGGGCCTTGCTGCGGCTCCTTGCCACTATGCGGTTGTCAAGGTGCGGAGCACAAGACGATGTGGTCTTGCGCAGGGCATCGTTTATCGTATCGCTGGGCCCGATGCCTGTCAAGGCGTCGGGCCCCGACGCCGGTCGCGCCTCCGAACGCGGAGGCGTCGCCCGATGGGACTGTCGTCCGACCGACCTTCGAGCCCACAGGCGATTGTACCACCGCTGTCAACCCCAACTTGGGGCATTCAGTGCTCCGCCTGTGTGAAGCCGACCTGTGTGAAGCCTCGACGCCGACCGCCGCGTCAACCAGGTCGCCAGTCGGCGCGCGCCGCCTCGGGGCCAC